>NZ_DATKFR010000512.1:0-2367 GCF_035511255.1 Parvibaculum sp. | reverse complement strand
AATCAAGATCAGGTCCTTCTCATTATTCCTTGGACCGGATGCTCGTTGAAACAGGGTTCAAGCATCGCGGTCCGGGCGACGGTCGGGATATCCGAACGACAAGACTGTCCTTCTTCCGCGAAGCCTTCATGGCTCTCGCGGTTCGTCCAGTCAGCGTCGTCGTTGCCCGTTCAGGATCATTCGATCACTCCGTCCCCTCGACGGTACGTTCCGGCCCTAGCCGCGAAGTACCAATAGAAAAAGCCGCCTTTTGCGGGCGGCGATCCGAGAAGCGGTGGAGTATTACGGAGGGAAGCGGGGCCTGTCAAATCGGCTTCTGCGGGAAGGACTTGACCAATCCATAAGTGTATACTTATATGTTGGCCATGGAGAGCCAGCCCGCCGTCATAGAGACCGAAATTTTCCGTGCCCTGGCCGACCCCACGCGCCGTGCCGTGCTGGAGCGCCTCGGCAAGGGCGAGCAGACGGTCACCGAGCTCCGTACGGGCTTTGCCGTCTCGCAGCCCGCGATTTCGCAGCATCTGGCGGCGCTCCGGCGCGCCGGGCTCGTTTGCGAGAGGCGCGCGGGACGCCATGTCTATTACCGCGCCGATCCCGCCGGCATCGCGCCGCTGATCGGCTGGATCGAGCGTTACCAGAGCTTCTGGCGGGATCGGCTGGAGCGGCTCAAGGACGTCTTGCAGGAGATGGACGAATGAAAAATCCGCGCGATGAAGTCACGCTCGATTGTGACCTGCCCCACCCGCCCGCAAAGGTCTGGAGGGCGCTGACGGAGCCCACCCTCCTCGCCCGCTGGCTGACCACGCCCGAGATCGACGCCGATTGCAAAGTCATCGAAGCCGAACCGCATCGTCTGCTCCGCCTCAACTGGCGAACGGAAGAAGGCGGCGAGAGCATCGATACGCGCATCACCTTCACGCTTACCGAGACGGAAACCGGCACTCATCTTCACCTGGTGCATGACGGCTTCCCCGCCTCGCAGCCTGTCGCGATGCTCTTGGGTACGAATGTCGTTCCGCTCGCGCCACGTCGACTCCGCGCCCGTCGCATCACCTCCATATGCTCGAACCTGCGGTGGGCGGCATGATGAACCTCGTTCCGATGGTCATCGAGCAATCGCCGCGCGGCGAGCGTTCCTTCGACATCTTCTCGCGGCTTCTGCGCGAGCGCATCGTCTTCGTCAACGGCCCGGTCGACGACGGCATGTCGGCGCTGGTCTGCGCGCAGCTTCTCTTTCTCGAGTCCGAAAATTCCGAACGCCCCATCGCGATGTATATCAATTCGCCCGGCGGCTCGGTGACGGCCGGCCTCGCCATCTACGACACGATGCAATATATCCGCGCGCCCGTTTCGACCGTCTGCATGGGCTTTGCGGCCTCGATGGGGTCGCTGCTTCTCTGCGCCGGCACGCCGGACAAGCGCATCGCGCTACCGAACGCCAGCATCCTCGTCCACCAGCCCTCGGGCGGCTTTCAGGGCACGGCGTCCGACATCGAGCGCCATGCCGAGGACATCATCAAGACGCGGCACCGCATCTACGGCATCTATGCGAAACATTGCGGCCGGACGATCGAGGAGGTAGCACGCACCCTCGACCGCGACCGCTACATGACGGCGGAAGAAGCCCGCGACTGGGGCCTCATCGACCACGTCTATGAGAAGCGCGAAGCGGCGTGAGGAGACGAGCATGATGCCCGACAACGCCGCCCCCACGGAACGCAAGTCCATCGTCGTCGATTACGATCTTCCTCATTCGCCGGAGAAGGTCTGGCGGGCGCTGACCGAACCGGCGCTCCTCGAACGCTGGCTGATGCCGAACGACATCGCGCCGGTCGTCGGCCATCGCTTCACCTTCAGGACGCAGCCCGCGCCCAATTTCGACGGCATCGTGCATTGTGAGGTGCTGGAAGTCCTCGCCCTGAAGCGCCTGCGCTATTCATGGCAGGGCGGCAACAAGGAGCTCGCGGGCTATGGCCACTGGCTCGACACGGTCGTCACCTGGACGCTGACCGAGACCGAGACCGGCACCCATCTCCGTCTTGAACATGACGGCTTTGCGCCGAAGGCCTTCGCCTATGAGCCCCTGAGCAAGGGCTGGCGCGGGCATGTCGCGGAGCGGATGAGCGAAATCCTCAACGAGGCCGATTGAGCCCTCACCCCTTCAGCCTGTAGCCCCGGCGGAAGAGCTGGTCGCTGACGATCCACAACACCAGATTGACCGCGACGGTGAGGATGATGCCCGTCTGAACCGAGCCATCCGCATGGCCCGTGAAGCCGTAGCGAAAGCCGTCGATCAGGTAGAAGACCGGGTTCCAATGCGTGATCTCGTGGGCGAAGGGCGGGAGCTGATCGACGGAATAGAATGTG
>NZ_DATKFR010000511.1:0-1595 GCF_035511255.1 Parvibaculum sp. | reverse complement strand
CGATAGGTGGGCGCATAATCGGGCCAACAAGAATGCAGAGCGGAGGATAAGCCCATGCAGCTCGACGTCGTATCCGATACGGTTTGCCCCTGGTGCTATATCGGCAAGAAGCGACTGGACGAGGCTCTGGCCATCCGGGGTTCCGACGGGATTACGTTGCGCTGGCGGCCCTATCAGCTCGACGCCTCGATTCCTGAAGGCGGCGTCGATCGAAAGGCCTATATGCAGAAGAAGTTCGGCTCTGACCCGGACCGCGCCAGAGCCGTCGGCAATTCGATCAAGGAATATGGCGAGGCCCTCGGCATCGTCTTCAATTTCGACAAGATCGAAAAGGCGCCGAATACGCTCGACAGCCATCGCCTGATCCGCTGGGCGGGCACGGCGGGTTGCCAGAACGAGATGGTCGACATTCTCTTCCGCCGGTATTTCACCGACGCGGAAGATATCGGAAATCACGACGTTCTCGTTGATGCCGCCGCCGAAGCAGGAATGGACACCGACATCGTCGCCGATCTCCTGATCCGCGGCGCCGACAGGGATCTCATCCGACGCGAGGATGCGGCAGCCCGTGAGATGGGTATTCAGGGTGTGCCAAGTTTCGTCATCAACGCGAAATGGGTCATCGTCGGCGCGCAGGAGACCCCCGCCCTCATCCGCATGTTCGACAAGTTGTTGGCGAAGGAAGCGGAAGACGCAGCGGAGTGAGCGGTCAGGCGCGCGTCCGTGCGGCTTTCGCCTGTGACCTCGCGAGGCGCGGCAGAGTCTGCCAAACGCGCCACAGCAGCGCCGCCGCGAGGATTGTGCCGTAGATCAGCGGCCAGGTGATGTCGAGTTTCACCAAGAGATAATAGTGCACGACGCCGAAGCTCGCCGCGACATAGACCGCGCGGTGAAGCTGCCGCCATTTCTTCGGGCCGAGACGAGCGACCATCTTTTTGGTCGACGTGATCGCCAGCGGCACCAGCAGCAGAAACGCCATCATGCCGAAGGTGATGTAGGGGCGCTTCAGCACGTCCTTGACGATCGCCGAAATATCGAGGCCCTGATCGAGGCCGAGATAAAGCGACAGGTGGATGCAGACGTAGAAGAACGCATAGAGCCCGATCATGCGGCGAAAGCGGATGGGCAGCGGATTTTTCAGGATCCGCGCCAGCGGTGTCAGAAGCAGACCTGCGACAAGCAATTTAATCGCCCAATCGCCCGTAGTGCGGATCAGCGTTTCGACGGGATCGGAGCCGAGATCACCGATGAAGGCGCGATAGACGAGGTCCGCCGCCGGCAGGAGACAGCCGATGAAGACGACGAACCAAAGGACGCGGCGGTTTCGCTCAGTCATGGTCAGAAATAGGTCTTGAGGTCCATGCCCTTGTAAAGGCTGGCCACCTGCTCGCCATAGCCGTTGAACATCAGCGTCGGGCGGCGGAGGAAATCGCCGATGCGGCGCTCCTTGGCCTGCGTCCAGCGCGGGTGATCGACATTCGGATTGACGTTCGAATAGAAGCCATACTCGCTCGGGTTTGCGGTGTTCCACGCCGTCGCCGGCTGATCGCTGACGAAACGGATACGCACGATCGACTTCGCGCCCTTGAAGCCAT
>NZ_DATKFR010000510.1:0-1786 GCF_035511255.1 Parvibaculum sp. | reverse complement strand
CACGCCGAGGCGCGGTACGGCGCGGGGCAAACCGTCTTCGCCGAAGGTCAGCGGGCAGCCGTCATTCTCGTAGCCGACGAGACGGCAATCGTCGCCGAAGACGTCGCCCCAATAAAGGTCCGCCCCTTCGAGCGCCCAGTGATTTTCGTTCCAGACCGTATAGCCGCCGATGCCGCGCGAAACGCAGAGGCCGAAGCGGTGATAGCCGCCGAAGAGAAAGGAGAGACCGGTGAGCGCGGCTTCGGGGCGGCCGACCCAGGGGCTCGACCAGAGGCCTGAGGTGAGGTGGCGCTTCGCGGGATCGGACGCGAAGGGGTCTTCGTCCTCGGCGCGGCCCTTGTAGGCGACGAAGCTCTTGCCGCCGTCTTCCCAGCGGCATTGCCAGTAGCAGGAATTGCCCGAGAGGATGACGGCGTGGCCGCCGGCGTCGACATAGCGCTCGGCTTCCAGGCGCTCGCCCATGCTCCAGTATTCGCTGTGGCCGATGAAGAGCGCGGCGGCGTAACCGTCGAGGGCGCGGGGTTCGGCTTCGAGATCGTAATCGGTCAGATAGTCGAGTTCGTAGCCCGCGTCTTCCGCCCAGGCGACGAAGGCATGTTCCCATTTGTCGGTGAAGCCGGCCGGGCAATCCCAGCCCTGGCCGCCGGCGAGGACTTCGTGGATCACTTCGCCGGGCATGGCGCGCTCGCGAAAGCCGCGCCGCGCCTCGCTGACGATGCGGTGTTTCTCGGAAACGGGCTGCATCATGCCGGCGGGGAAGGGACGCGCGCTCGAGAGCCGCGCCGCGACGACATGCGTTGCCTCGTCGGCGGGGACGGGCGCGGGCGTCGGGCCGCCGATCCAGACATAGGTGTTGGCGCCGCCCCACCAGTTGTAGGCCTGATAGGTGTTGGTCGCGAGGACGATGACGGCGCGCGCCTTCGGCGTCACGGATTTGACGACCAGCAGGTGGCGACCGACGGCGCCATCGGCACCCTTGAGCAGGATTTCGTAATAGCCGCTCTTCCAGTCGCCGACGGTGAAGCGGAAGGCTTCGGGCCAGCCGCATCCGTGGATATGGGCGTTTTCCGGCGCGGCATGTTCGCCGACCGCCACGGCCTTCTGCTCGAAGACGATGTCGCGGGTTTTTGCGAGGCGGGCGATCTCGATATCGCAGACGCCGCCGGTCGCGGAGAGATGCAATGCCACGCTTTCGCCCGGACGCGCGCTCAGGCGGTCCGAATAACCCCAGATCCAGTTGCTCATCGGTGTTCCTCAACAGTATCAGTAACTATCGTTTTGCCGATTAGACACGGGGAGGGGTGGGCTTCGCAAGCCCGGCGTCATTGCGAGGCGCGAAGCGACGGAGCAATACAGAAGCTGCGAGAAAGAACTGGATTGCTTCGCTCCGCTCGTAATGACGGAGAGGTCAAATCTTCTCCGTGACGGCCAGCGCGAAGGCGTAGACGAGGGCGACTTCCTTCAGGCGTTCGAAGCGGCCGGGGGCGCCGCCATGGCCGGCTTCCATGTTGATGCGGAGGAGCGTGAGGTTCCTGTCGGTGCGGAGCGCGCGGAGCTTCGCCGCCCATTTCGCGGGCTCCCAATAGGTGACGCGCGGATCGGTGAGGCCGCCCAGCGCGAAGATATGCGGATAAGTCTGTGGGCGGACGTTATCGTAAGGGCTGTAGGACGCCATGTATTCGTAGGCTTCCTTGCTCTCGATCGGATTGCCCCATTCGTGCCACTCGGGGGGCGTCAGGGGCAGGGAGGCGTCGAGCATGGTCGCCATCACGTCGACGAAGGGGAC
>NZ_DATKFR010000509.1:0-8874 GCF_035511255.1 Parvibaculum sp. | reverse complement strand
TTCTGCATAGATTTAGGCGGTTTGGCATCGAACAGCAACAAGTCGGCGGAATCACGGTAAATACTTGAACCCGTTAAGTCTTCCGGTGCGGAAACGGCGATCGCCTTCATCAGCGTGAGGCCGAAACGCCCCTTCAGCTCGCGAAGTCGCTCCGGGGTTTCGCTCCCATGAAGCTGCAACATGTCCGGCTTCAGCGTGGCGACGATCCGCGCCAGCGTCGCGTCGTCGGCATCGACCGTCAGCGCCACTTTCAGCACATTGGCGGGGACGAGCTTTGCAAGGTCCGCCGCCTGTTCGGGCGAGATATTGCGAGGGCTCTTTTCGAAAAAGACGAAGCCGAGATAATCGGCGCCGGCCTCGACCGCCGCCCCCACAGTCTCCGGCGTCGAAAGCCCGCAGATTTTGACCCGGATGCTCATCTCACGCCGCGAGCGAGGCGGCGATCGCCTCGGCGGCCTCGCGCGGGTTCCGCGCGCCCGTGATCGGGCGCCCGATGACGAGAATGTCGGCGCCGCGCGCGAGCGCGTCCGATGGTGTCATGATGCGCTTCTGGTCGGCGACATCCGCGCCGGCGGGGCGGATGCCCGGCACGACGAGCTTGAAGTCGCGGCCGAGTTCGGCGCGAAGCCTTTCGATTTCATGCGCCGAGCAGACGACGCCGTCGAGACCGGCTTCCGCCGCGAGATGTGCAAGCCGCAGCACGTGATCGGCCGGTGTGCCCGAAACCCCCGTGGCGACGAGATCGGATTGATCGAGGCTGGTCAGCATCGTGACCGCGACGACGAGCGGGCGGGCGTCGCCCGCTTCCTTTGCCGCATCGGCGGCGGCGCGCATCATGGCGAGCCCGCCGGCTGCATGGACGTTGACGATGGCGGGCTTCAGCGCGAGCGTCGCGCGGATGCCGCCCGCGACCGTATTCGGTATGTCGTGGAGCTTGAGGTCGAGGAAAATCGGCAAACCGGCTTCCGCGACCTTCGCATAGCCTTGCGGCCCCCGCGCGTAGAAGAATTCCATGCCGAGCTTGACGCCGCCGACCGTGCCCTTGAGGCCGCGCGCAAGCGAAGCCGCATGGGCCTCGTCGACGGTATCGAGAGCGCAGAAGATGGGGTTGTCGGTCAGGCTCATGGCGGCCTCCTGTGGCAGGTCGCGCGGTTTATAGCACCTGTGGGCCCGCGGCTTAAAGCGTTGCGGCGGGCAGGTTCGTTTCGGCGGCGGGGCTCGCCTTCGGCCGCTCGGGCGGTGGCGGCGCGTTCCGCCGGGCGAGCTTGATCCGGGCCTGGCTCCAGGCCGCGAAGCCCCCGATCAGGATGCCGACGAAGAGCGCGATCAGCACAATTGCGGCCAGCGGCATCTCGAGGGCGATCGCCGGGGCGGCCGTGTCGAAAGGGTCGAGGCTGAACGTCACGATATGACGATTGGCAACGGCCAGCGCCATTGTGACGAGCACCACCGGCGGCAGGACGATCCAGCGGAGAAGGTTCAATGTCTCGGTCCTTTAAAGCTCACCCATATGGGCGAGAGGCGAGGGATCAATCCTCGCTATCGTCGCCCTCGTCGTCGCCTTCCTGCATGGACAGGAGCTTGCCTTCCGGGATATCGGCGTTGTTGAGGCGCTCGCGCAGTTCCTTGCCGGTCTTGAAGAAGGGCACGAATTTCTCATCGACATGAACGGGCGCGCCGGTGCGCGGGTTCCGTCCGGTGCGGGCCGGGCGGCTCTTCACCGAAAAGGCGCCGAAGCCGCGCAGCTCCACCCGGTCGCCTCGCGCCAGCGCCGCACTGATTTCGTCGAAGATCGTGGAGACGATACGCTCGACGTCCCGCTGATAGAGATGCGGGTTGGCCTGAGCGAGGCGGGCGACGAGTTCGGATTTTATCATGGTCTTGCGCGTCCGGCTGTTGCCGCCTCTGGCCATTCCGTGAGGGGCATGGCTTCGAGCAGCTTGCCGCGCGCCCCTGCCCGCCCCCAGGCAGCGTGAAACTCATCGTTCAACGGGCGTCAGGGTGCCAAACGCTTGTCAGCCCGTCAAGGGTAAGTCTTTTTGTTTGCAGTGTTTTTCCGGCCAGCGCTTCGATGCCGCCGGCCAGAACCTCGCCAGCCGCCCGGGCCCCGAAAAACCCGTAGCCCTCATCGGGGCGGATCGGAGCCCAGTCCCGGACCGGAAGACGGGCCGGAATGCCGCGCGCCTTGGCGAGCCAGGCGACCGCCTCGTCATCGCCGCCGATCTCGTCCACGAGCTTGTTTCCGACCGCCTGCCAACCGGTATAGACCCGCCCGTCGCCAAGTTTCCGCGCCGTCGCCGCGTCGAGCTTGCGGCGCTCCTGCACCAGACCGAGGAACCAGTCATAGGAGGAGACGACGAGATCGTTGGTCGCCGCCAGCGCCTCCGGCGTCGCCTTGTGATAGGGCGCCGGCTCGGCCTTGAGCGGGGCCGATTTCACGGCCTTCATTTCGATGCCGAGCTTCTCCATCAGGCCGGTGAATTGCGGCCACTCGAAAAGCACGCCGATCGACCCGGTCAGCGTATTGCCGCGCGCGACGATATGATCGGCCGAAAGCGCCGCGATATAGCCGCCGGACGCCGCCACCGTGCCGAGCGTGGCGACGACGGGCTTCTTGGCCGCGAGCCGACGAACGCTGGTGTAGAGGGCTTCCGCGCCCGTCGTCGTGCCACCGGGACTGTCGATCGAGAGGATGACGGCCTTGATCGCCGTGTCGTCGCCGAGCTGCTTCAGCAGGTCCTGCAGGTCGCGGTCGTCGGTGATGATGCCGTTGATTTCGACCCGGGCGATCTGGGCGCGGTGGAAACCGCTCGCGCCGAAGACCGCGAAGACGGCCAGCAGGACAGCGACGACGGCCCCGAAGCGCCAAAAAAACAGGCGGCGCTTTAAGCGCCGCCTGTCCGTGATTGCATCTGCGTCGAAGGACACTGGCTTTCTCCGGACAAGCGATAAGGTGCCGGAGCTTAGACCAATTGCCTCGCCGCGTCATGAACCCTCGCCCTGACGAGAGAGGGTTCCGACGCGGGCAGTTACTTCTTGTCGTCCTGCTCGCGCTTCAGGGCCGCACCGAGGATGTCGCCGAGCGACGCGCCCGAATCCGACGAGCCGTACTGGGCAACCGCTTCCTTCTCTTCGGCGATTTCGAGCGCCTTGATCGAAAGCGTCATCTTGCGGGCCGCACGGTCGAACTGCGTCACGCGGGCGTCGATCTTGTCGCCGACCGAGAAACGCTCCGGACGCTGCTCCGAACGGTCGCGCGAAAGTTCGGCGCGACGGATGAAGGCGGGCATCGCCTCCGCGCCGACCGTGACTTCGAGGCCGTTCTCCTGAACGCCGGTGACCACGCAGGTGACGACGGCGCCCTTGCGGATCGCATCGCCGAGGCTTTCCATCGGATCGCCGCCGAGCTGCTTGATGCCGAGCGAGATACGTTCCTTCTCGGTGTCGACGTCGAGTACCTGGGCCTTGACGATCTGGCCCTTCTGGTAGGCCTGCATGGCTTCTTCGCCTGGCTTGTTCCAGTCGAGGTCGGACATGTGGACCATGCCGTCGACGTCGGTGTCGAGGCCGATGAACAGACCGAATTCGGTGATGTTCTTGATCTCGCCTTCGACGATCGTGCCGACCGGGAACTTCTCGGCGAAGCTCGTCCACGGATTGTCGAGGCACTGCTTGAGACCGAGCGAGATGCGGCGCTTCACCGGATCGACTTCCAGCACCATCACTTCGACTTCCTGCGAGGTCGAAACGATCTTGCCGGGGTGCACGTTCTTCTTCGTCCAGCTCATCTCGGAGACATGGACGAGGCCTTCGACGCCCGGCTCGAGCTCAACGAACGCGCCGTAATCGGTGATGTTCGTGACGCGGCCCTTGAGCTTGGCGCCCAGCGGATATTTCGCCGCCACGCCTTCCCACGGATCGGCCTCGAGCTGCTTCATGCCGAGCGAGATGCGCTGCGTTTCCTGGTTCACCTTGATGACCTGAACCTTGACGGTCTGGCCGATCGAGAGAACTTCCGTCGGGTGGTTGACGCGACGCCATGCGATGTCGGTGACATGCAGGAGGCCGTCGACGCCGCCGAGGTCCACGAACGCACCGTAATCGGTGATGTTCTTGACGACGCCTTCCAGCACCTGGCCTTCCTTGAGGTTCTCGACGAGTTCCTGACGCTGTTCGGCGCGGGTCTCTTCGAGCACGGCGCGGCGCGAAACGACGATGTTGCCGCGGCGCTTGTCCATCTTGAGGATCTGGAAAGGCTGCGGAATGTTCATCAGCGGGGTCACGTCGCGCACGGGGCGGATGTCGACCTGGCTGCCGGGGAGGAAGGCCACGGCGCCGTCGAGATCGACGGTGAAGCCGCCCTTCACGCGGCCGAAGATCTGGCCGTCGACGCGTTCCTGCTTCTCGAAGGCGACTTCGAGGCGGATCCAGCTTTCCTCGCGCTTGGCCTTTTCACGGCTGAGCACGGCTTCGCCGGCGGAGTTCTCGATACGCTCGAGATAGACCTCGACGGTATCGCCCACATTGATGTTGGCGGGCTTGCCGGGGGTCGCGAATTCCTTGAGAGCGATACGGCCTTCGGTCTTGAGGCCGACATCGATGATGGCGAGATCGTTCTCGATACCGACGACCTTGCCCTTGATGACGGAGCCTTCCTGCATCTCGGAAGAGCCGAAGGACTCCTCGAGCAGGGCGGCGAAATCTTCGCGCGTGGGATTGAGTGCGCTTGCTGCGTTAACCAATGTGTTCAGTCTCCTGATCGTGCTTTGATCCGGCCGACGGTTGTATCCGGCGGTCTTCCCCCTGGGTCGTGAGCGCCCGGGAGCATGTGGACGTGGGCAGTAGGGTTAGAGGTTGCGAAAACGGCAGCCCCCGTCCGAACGTCGAAAGGCCAATGGGCAAGGCACGCGCTGCAAATGCAGGCCGCGTACTTAACTCATTGACTTGTCTATGATCCGGACGGCTTCGCCGAACGCCGTCTCTATACTCAAATCGGTGGTGTCGAGCAAGTGCGCGTCGTCGGCCTGCTTCATCGGGCTGGTCGCCCGCTCCGCGTCGCGCTTGTCTCTTTCCCGTGTATCCTCAAGGACTTGTGCCTCGGAAACGGCGGACCCCGAGCCCTTGAGTTCGAGCCAGCGCCGGCGGGCTCTGACTTCGGGACTGGCGGTCACGAAGATCTTCACATCGGCATCCGGACAGACCACGGTTCCAATGTCGCGGCCGTCGAGAACGGCGCCTTTTTTGCCGCCCGGCGGACTTGCCGCGAAATCGCGCTGGAACTGCAAAATCGCGTTCCGGACTGCCGGCATCACGGCGACAAGCGAGGCAGCCTCGCCGGCCTCGCGGGTGCGGATCGCAGCCTCGTCGATCTTCGTCAGATCGAGGTCCCGGGCGGCCGCGACGGCTGCCTCCTCGTTCGAGGGATCGCCGCCCGCCGCCCGCACCGTCTGGCCGACGGCGCGGTAGAGCGAGCCCGTGTCGAGATAGGCGAAGTCGTAATGCCGGGCGAGTTTGCGCGCGAGCGTGCCCTTGCCGGAGGCGGCGGGACCGTCGATTGCGATGACGATGCTCACGATCGGAGGCTCATTGCGCCTGGCCGGCGAAGCTCGCGCCGAGGCCGCGCATCAGATGCACGAAATTCGGAAAGCTCGTCGCGATCATCGAGGCGTCGTCGACGGTGATCGGCCTTTGCGCGCCGAGGCCCATGACGAGGAAGGACATGGCGATGCGGTGATCCATATGCGTGACGACGTGTCCGCCGCCCTCGACATGCGCGCCGCGCCCTTCGACGGTCAGGGAATCGTCCGTCTCATGCACCTTGATGCCGTTGACGCGAAGCCCCGCTGCCGTCGCCGCGATGCGGTCGCTTTCCTTGACGCGCAGCTCGTGAATGCCGCGCATCACGGTTTCGCCCGTCGCAAAGGATGCTGCCACGGCAAGCACCGGATACTCGTCGATCATCGAGGCGGCGCGTTCCGGCGGCACCTCGATGCCATGCAGGGCCGAGGCGCGCACCCTGAGATCGGCGACAGGTTCGCCACCCTCCTCGCGCTGGTTCATGATCTCGATGTCGCCGCCCATTTCGATGAGCGTCGTATAGAGACCGGCGCGATGCGGATTGAGCGTGATGCCTTCGACGACGATCTCGGAGCCCGGCACCACAAGCGCCGCGACGACCGGGAAGGCGGCCGACGACGGATCGCCCGGCACGACGATCGGGCAGGGGCGAAGCTCGGGCTGGCCGGTGAGGTGGATCGCAAGCGCGCCGTCCTTCAGCGTTTCCGTTTCGACATGGGCGCCGAAGGCCCGGAGCATGCGTTCGGTGTGGTCGCGCGTCGGCACGGGCTCGATGACGGTGGTGACGCCCCGCGCATTGAGGCCGGCGAGCAGCACGGCGGATTTCACCTGGGCCGAGGCGACGGGAGACCGATAGGTGACGGCGAGCGTCTCTTCAGCGCCCGTCAGCGTCAGCGGCAGGCGCCCGCCTTCACGGGCATGGAAGACCGCGCCCATCTGGCTCAATGGCGTGATGACGCGGCCCATGGGACGGCGCGACAATGAGGCATCGCCGACAAAACTCGCCGTGATCGAGTGGCCGGCGACCAGCCCCATGACGAGCCGTGCTCCGGTGCCCGAATTGCCGAAATCGAGAGGTTCGGCGGGTTCGCGCAAACCGCCGACGCCGACGCCCCGGACGCTCCAGGCGCCGTCGCCGGTGCGTGTCACGTCGGCCCCGAGGCGGCGCATGGTTTCGGCGGTGGCGAGCACGTCCTCGCCCTCTAGAAGCCCGGTAATCCGCGTTTCACCAACCGCCAGCGCCCCGAAAATCAGGGCCCGGTGTGAAATCGACTTGTCCCCGGGGACCCGGAGCCTGCCCGTCAGGGCATGGGAGGGCTCGGCCATCAGGCTCGATGCGGATTTCGGGGACGGATGGGCCAGGGTCATATGCGTCGGGGACTTCCGGGAAACGCGGTTCCGGCAGGAGACGGAACAAGCGGACAAGCGGCGCGCGCGAATAGGTTTTGACAGGAGCAACTTAACGTGGCAATGGGAAAATCCGTTGGGCAGACCCCGCCGAAACGGTCGGGGAGAAACTTGGCGAAGCGAGCCGAAAGGCCCGGAAGCCGCGAGGAGATTTGAGCTTGTCGAAACCGGAGTTGGGAACGAAGCGCGATTGCCCGAGCTGCGGCGCAAAGTTTTACGACCTGGGCAAGAGCCCGGCCGTTTGCCCGAAGTGCAAGACTGAATTCGTGCCGGAAGCGGTGGCAAAGGTGAAGCGCGCCAAGCCGGTCGAAAAGCCGAAGGAAAAGGTTGCGCCGCGCCCCGTCGTCGTTGCCGACGAGGACAATGTCTCGCTCGACGCGATGCGCGACGAGGAACTCGCCGCCGAGGATCTGGGCGACGATATTCTGGAAGAAATCGGCGAGGAGATCGAGGACGCTGCCGAGGACGATGACGCCTTCCTCCCGGACGACGAGGACGAGGAAGACGACGTTTCCGGAATCATTCGCGGCGTCGGCGACGAAGACGAATAAGACGATTGCGGCGCGTGGGGCGCGCCATTCGCGCCGGATCAAGGTTTCGCTTGATCCGGGCGGAAACGCGCCCTAAGTTCCGCCACCGCTGCGGGGGAGCCCAATCTCTCCGCATCAAATCGGCGGGGCCATAGCTCAGTTGGGAGAGCGCTTGCATGGCATGCAAGAGGTCGGCGGTTCGATTCCGCCTGGCTCCACCAAACTTCCTCACGATATCTCCGGGACAGGCCTGTTTCCGCGCCGATACGCCTCCTAGGCGGCGCGTCCGGCTTGGGTTAGAAGTTTCGTCTTCATTCGCCGGAGTATCTTCCCATGTCGATGTCGCCGGACATCAGGCGCCGGGCCGAGGCCATGATCGCGGCCGAGCGCGCCAGGTTTGCCGAACGTCATCCCGTCTCGCGGCAGATGGCGGCGGAAGCGGGCAGGCATTTTCCCGGCGGAGTGCCGCTGCACTGGATGCTCGACTGGGAGACGCCCTTTCCGCTTTTCGTCCGTGAGGCGCGGGGCTCGACGGTCGTCGATGTCGACGGCCATGCCTATGCCGATTTCTGTCTCGGCGACACGGGCGCGATGTTCGGCCATTCGCCGGCGCCGGTCGCGAAGGCGATTGCCGAACAGGCCGTGCGTGGTCTCACCGCCATGCTCCCTTCCGACCTCACCGCGAAAGTCGGCGCGCTGCTTGCGGCGCGTTTCGGCCTTCCCTTCTGGCAAATGACGGCGACGGCGAGCGACGCCAACCGCGCTGTGGTGCGCTGGGCACGCGCGATCACCGGCCGGCGCAAGATTCTCGTTTTCGACGGCTGCTATCACGGTCAGGTCGAGGACGCCTTCGTCAAACTCGACGGCGATGGGACAAAAATGAAGCCGAGCCTGCTCGGCCAGGTCCAGGACATCGCGCTGACGAGCGTCGCCGCGCCCTTCAACGATCTCGAAGCGGTGGAAAGACTGCTCGCCGCCGGCGACATCGCCTTGATCCTCACAGAGCCGGCGCTGACGAACACCGCGATGGTGCTGCCGAAACCCGGCTTCATCGAAGGACTTCTTGCCGCCGCGCGCCGCAATGGCACACTCCTCTGTCTCGACGAGACGCATACGATCTCGACGGGGCTTGGCGGCTTCACCCGCGCGCATGATCTCGATCCCGATTTCTTCGTGCTGGGCAAGCCCGTCGCCGGCGGCCTTCCCGCCGCTGTCTACGGCTTCACCGCCGCGGTCGAAGCGGACATGCAGCGCGTTCTCGACACGAAGACACCCGGCTATTCCGGCATCGGCACGACATTGTCGGGCAACATGCTGGCGCTCGCCGCCATGCGCGCCTGCCTCGAAGAGGTGATGACGC
>NZ_DATKFR010000508.1:0-6303 GCF_035511255.1 Parvibaculum sp. | reverse complement strand
CGCTCCCGCTTCGTATCGCTTTTTCGCCCGCTCCGGCTTTTCCTCGTCCTCGCGCTGCTGACGCCCGGCGCGGCGCTTGCCGCCGACGCCAAGCTCGGCGCTCTCGAAATCCATCATCCCTGGGCGCGGCCGACCACGGGGAGTACGGGTGCCGCTTACTTCACGATCACGAATACGGGGACTGCGGACGATGCCCTGCTGCGGGCCGAGGCGGCGGTCGCGCCGAAGGTGCAGATTCACACCATGACCATGGACGGCATGGTGATGCGCATGCGCGAACTCGATCGCCTCGCCCTGCCGGCGGGACAGACCGTGGCGGCGGCACCGGGCGGCATTCACATCATGCTGATCGGTCTGAAGGCTCCTCTCGTGCGCGGCGATACGTTTTCCATGACACTCGTGTTCGAGAAGGCAGGTTCCGTCGATGTCACGGTCGATGTTCAGACTCCGGAGGAGGCGCGGAAGAGCCAAAGCGGGGCGAGCGACATGCCCGGCATGAAAGACATGCACTAGCCGCTTTCATCCGCTGGCGGATGATCCAACGCCCGGCCCAATCCTGAAGGGCCGGGCGTTTTTTTTGCGCTGCAGAAGAAGTTATTGCGCCGCAACAATCGAATGCGCTTGAAACGAAATTCGGGAATTCAAGATGCGATAGGATTTTTATTCCTATGCGTGTCAAAAATGCAATACGCAGACTCAATGTACGCATATGCCCGGCCATGCGGGGCAACTCCGCCTTGACTTACAAGGGGTTTAACGGTGGGCTAGCACATGAGGGATGCTGACTGGTCGGGGGGAGCAGTCGCATGGGCAATTCAAGGCATCCATCGAACATCCTCCCGATCCAGCTCTGCAAGGTTAGTGAAGCCATCGAGGATCGAGGAGGATCACTCAATGAGAACAAGGCACGTAAAAACGTGGCTATTGAGCGGCCTGGCCGGCGCGGCCATGCTGCTGGGGGCGGGATCGGCCCAGGCAATGGGATTCAAGCTCGGCGAGGCCGACCTGAACGTCGACACCACGGTGTCGCTCGGCATCGGCGTCCGCACGTCGAAGCAGGATTGCGGGCTTGTTTCGAAGGCCAACGGCGGTTGCGGCGCGGGTGCGGGCGTCAGTTTCGGCGTCAACGACGACGACGGCAACGTCAATACGGATCAGTGGGACCCCTATTCGATCGTCCTCAAGGTCACGTCCGACGTCGAGCTCAAGTATCAGAATTACGGCGCCTTCGCCCGTGTGAAGGCCTTCTACGACTACTGGGCAGATCAGCAACTCGGCACCCATGACAACCAGTATGGCCGCCGTCCGCTTCAGGACAATCTCCGCGGCGACGATGCGATCAACGCCGCCTCGCGCGATCTGCAGCTTCTCGACGCCTTCGTCTACGGCAATTTCGACATCGGTGAGCAGCGGCTGACGCTGCGCGCCGGCAAGCAGGTGATCAACTGGGGCGAAAGCCTTCTGATTCCCGGCGGCATCAGCTCCTACCTCCCGGTCGACGTCGGCGCGCTGCGCACGCCGGGCGCGGAACTGAAGGAAGCCTATCAGCCCGTTCCGGCTCTCTATGCCTCGCTGAGCCTGCCCAACAACATCAGCGTCGAGGCCTTCTGGCAGGCGCTGTGGCAGGAAACCAAGCTCGACGCTTGCGGCACTTTCTTCGCCACGACGGACGCGGCCTGCACCGGCGGCATGTATGTGATGAGCGGTGGGGAGTTCGTTGACGGCGACCTTCCTGGCCGCAACATGCACGGCATTACTCCGGTTTATGTGATCGATCGCCGTCCCTCTCAGGAGGGCACCGATGGCCGGACCTACGGCGCGGCGTTGAAGTATTATGCCGACTGGCTGAATGACGGCACCGACATGGGGCTCTATTTCGTCAATTACAGCTCGACCCTGCCCATCGGCACCTGGACCTCGGTCAATCTTCTTAATTTTCTCGCCGGCACCGAGATCAAACACGTCCTCCTGCAGTATCCGGACGATATCAAGACCATCGGCGGCTCGTTCAACACGACGATCCCGGTGCTTGGCGGCTCGGCCTTCTCGGGCGAAGTCGCCTATACGCATGACATGCCATTTGCGTTGAGCGACGTGGAGGAAAACTGTCATGACGTTGCGACGACGCTGGGCATTCCGGTGAATGCGATGTGCCGTCCGCAGGCGCAGACGGTTGGAAAAAACGACGTCATCCCCGGCTACGACCGCTTCAACGTCGTGACCGGCCAGCTTGCCATGATCAGTACGCTGCCGACCTCGAACCCGATGACCCAGGCGATCGGTTCCGACCTCGTCGTCTTCGTCGCCAATGCCGGCTTCCAGTACATCCCCGGCCTCACGAGCGCCAACAACCGGCTCGCGGCGCCCCGCGCGGCGAACTTCTATGGCAACTACAACGCCTATTCGAGCACCGTCCAGGCACTTCTCGGCGACCCGGCGTGCAACGCGAGCACCTGCCACACGCTCTACGCGACGCCCTTCTCCTGGGGTTATCGCCTGATCCTCAACGCGGACTACAACAATGCCTTCGGCACGGCGGCGACGGTTTCGCCGACGATCCAGTTCGCGCATGACGTGGACGGCTATTCGGCCGGCCCGATCGGACCGGGCTTCGTCCAGAACAAGAAGGTCGTGACGCTGGGCCTCAACGGCAAGTATCGCGACTGGCGCGCCTCGATCGCCTACACCTACAACTGGGGCAATTCTTTCCGCAACTTCTCGAGCGACAAGGATTTCGCCACGGCGACGATCAGCTACGCCTTCTGAGCAGATGTCGGGGCCGGTGGATTCACCGGTCCCGATGCCCGCCGGAGCGCCGCAGTCTAGGTCGCTCACGCAAGACCGGATGTCGCGGCCGTTTCCGGAAGACCCGCCGAAGCGTTTGGAACATGCTCCGTTATCGGAGAAGTTCCCGAAGGCCCGGCGAGTTGCGCAAATTTGAGGCAGGCGACGGCACATGCCGTTCCGTTGATCGCTTTCGCCGCGGTGAACGGTGAGCCTGTCGGGCTTGGGGTTCGGCAATCGTAAGGGAACAGAGTTTAGTTACGTAAGATGCTGGAGAAAGACAGAATCGCACGTGGCTTTGTTTGCGCCGGGTTGCCGTTTTGATATGATCCCAGGAGAGTTGGCGGGAAACCCAGCCCCGATGGAAAACCACCGGGTGTCAGATAAGAAATCAAGTGGAGGGAACGTACATGAAAAGGACGACCTTGTTGGTCTCCGCCTTTGTGTTTGGCGCACTCAGCACGAGCGCGCTGGCCAAGGTGCCGGATGCCCAAGTCAATCGGCTCGGCGGCGATCTCACGCCGATCGGCGCCGAAAAGGCCGGTGAGGGGGATATCCCGGCCTGGACCGGCGGTCTTCAGACCGTGCCGAGCAACGTCACATACAAACCCGGCGATCATCTGCAGGATCCGTTCGCCAGCGATCCGATCAAATACACGATCACGGCCGCGAATGCCGGGCAGTACGACGCCGTGCTGCCGGACGGCTACAAGGCCCTGTTCAAGGCCTATCCTGACTATAAAATGAACGTCTATCAGACGCGCCGTACCTGCGCCTATCCGGACCGCGTCTATGTCGCCACCAAGAACAACGCCAAGGTCGGCGAACTCGTCGGCGGCGGGTCGGGCGTCAGCGAAGCCATCATGGGTTTCCCGTTCCCGATCCCGAACAATGCCTTCGAGATCATGTGGAACCACACGCTGCGCTATCGCGCCTTCAAGACGGTGCGCCAGTTTGCCGCGGCGCCGGTCACGCGCAGCGGCGACTACACGCTGACGATCGTACAGGACGAAGCCATCCTGCAGTGGTCGGATCCGTCGAAGAAGCGGGCCGAGGATCTCAACAACATCTCGCTCTACTACATCGCCAACACGATCGCGCCGGCCCGCGAAGCGGGTAACGTGATCCTCGTTCACGAGGCATTGAACGCGACGCTCAACGGCGGCCGTCAGGCCTGGCAGTACAGCCCCGGTACGCGCCGCGTGCGCCGCGCGCCGAACATCTCCTACGACAATCCGGGCACGAACTCGGACGGTCTGTCCACGTCGGACGCCTTCGACGGCTATAACGGCGCGCTCGACCGCTACGACTGGGCGGTCATCGACAAGAAGCCGACGATCGTCGCCGCCAACGACTACAAGGCGGAGTCGACCAAGTACAAGGACTACATCAAGCCGCTTCACCTCAACCAGGATGCGATCCGCTACGAAGTCCACCGCACCTGGAACTTCGAGGCGAAGCTCCGGCCGAATACGCGCCACGTCTATGCCCGCCGCGTCTATCACAACGACGAGGACGCCTGGCAAATCACCTCGGCCGAGCTTTATGACGGCCGCGGCCAGCTCTGGCGCGTCCAGGAGCTCCAGCAGCTCCAGCGCTACAACGTGCCGCTCTGCGGTTCGGGCACGGAAGCGGTCTACGATCTGCAGGCGGGCCGTTACCTCGCCCTTGCCATGCAGAACGAGGAGCCGCCGGTCAACTACTTCGCCGACGAGCTCGATCCGAGCCGCTATACGCCGAACGCCATTCGTCAGCTTGGCGTCCGCTGAAAAAGCGCCTAATCTGCGGAGGCCGGGTCTTGGGAAACCGAGACCCGGCCTTCTTTCTGTCTGAAGCCGGGTGAGGCGATGCCGCCTTTCCCGGATGAGGACCCTGACGAGATCAACGCAACAAACCGGTCTGCAAGAACCGGATGTCAACAGAGAGCCGCCCGCGACCGCCCGCGCGCCCATCCGGCGCGGCGTCGACGCAGCGGAAACGCCGAGGTAGGGAGCCCTGGTCATATGAAGTTCAGTCAAGTCATCCGGTTCGGTTCGGTCCGGCCGATTCCGTTCATCCGGGGCGTCGCCGTTTCGGCCGCCATGTTCGCATTGCTGCTGGCGCCGGTCGGCCTCCAGAGCGCTCGCGCCGCCGATACCGCCGCCAAGGGCGATGAGGCCATCGAATATGCAACCCCGTCGAACCTCGCGAGCCAGGGCCTTCTGCTCGCGGCGACGAAAGCGGGCAAGCGGCTGGTCGCAGTCGGAGAATTCGGCCATATCATCTATTCCGACGACCAGGGCGCGAGCTGGGTGCAGGCGGCTTCGGTGCCGACGCAGGCGACGCTGACCAGCGTCTATTTCGTCAACGACAAGCTCGGCTTTGCCGGCGGCCACGACAGCACCGTGCTGCGTACCGATGACGGCGGAAACAACTGGACGCTCGCCTATCATGACGTGCAGGCGCAGGCGCCGATCATGACCGTCTATTTCGCCGATGAGAATCACGGCTTCGCCATGGGGGCCTTTTCTTTCGTGATCGAGACGGAAGATGGCGGCAAGAACTGGAAACAGCGCTCGCTGGTCGAGGGCAGCCAGGAAGATTCGCATCTCAACATGGTTTTCGGCGAAAAGAAGACGGGCACCATTCTCGTCGCCGCCGAGTTTGGCACGGTCTATCGCTCGGCCGATCAGGGCAAGACCTTCCAGGAGATCAAAACCGGTTATGAAGGCTCCTTCTGGGGCGGCGTTTCGCTCGCCGACGGATCGGCGCTCATTTTCGGCATGCGCGGCAATGCCTATCGTTCGACCGATGACGGCCTGACCTGGTCGAAGATCAACAGCGGCACGGACAAGTCGATCGGCGGCGGCGTCGAACTTGCGAACGGCACGATCGTTCTCGTCGGCCTGCAAGGTTATGTCGGCTACAGCACCGACAAAGGCCTCAACTTCACCGAAGTCGTGCGCGCCGATCGTCTCGGCTACACATCGGTCACCGAAGGTCCCCAAGGCTCCATCGCGGTCTATGGCGAGCCGGGCGTGAAGCTCCAGCCCGATACACCCGCCGAAGCGGAAAAGGCGGTCGGTTTCCACTTCGTCTCCGGCAGCTGACGCCGCATCTCAGGCGCATCGATAGAGAAACCCCGGCCCTCTCGGCCGGGGTTTCCTTTTGGGGCATCCGACGAAGATGATCGGCCGTCGCGCGATCGCGGGCTTTCCATCGGTCCCGCCGGACGCCACAATCGATAAAAAACAAGAGCAGGACGAGACCGGGGAGGGCGACATGGCAGGTGCCGCGCAGGAGGTCGATTTCAGCCGCTACAGGCGTATCAAGGCGAACCGCCAGGACCGCGTGCTGACGCTCGCTCTCTCCAATCCGGGTCTCATGAATGACGTCGACGGGGATATGCATCGCGAGCTGTCGCAGGTTTTCCTCGATGCCGCGACCGATCCCCTGTCCGATGTCGTCGTGCTGACCGGCGAGGGCAAGGCCTTCTGTGCCGGCGGCGATCTCAACTGGATGAAGCGCTCCTTCGAGACC
>NZ_DATKFR010000507.1:0-3295 GCF_035511255.1 Parvibaculum sp. | reverse complement strand
GGGGGACCGGGCGGCGTTGGAGAGGCCAGAAAGCTCAGGATGGGGGCTTCCGGCGGGCAGACATCAGGCGCCTGCGAGGCGTGCCTGATGAAGGGGGCGGGGGGCAGGCGGCGCGTTCACAGCGGCGGCGGGCGCGCCTTGCGACGCGGCCTCTTCCCGGGCCTTGTCGGTCAGCCAGAGAAAGAGCTTGCTGCCGTAGAAAGCGGTCTGGCTGGCGACATGGGCGACGACCGCATGGCCGCGTTCGCAGACATCGGCATTGCGACCGCAAAAACCCATGACGTCTTGGGCGGAGCGGGCGGCGAGGCTCAGCATTTCGCCGGCGTCGATGTCGGGCTGCTTTGCCATGGCGCCCGTTTGGCCTTCGACATAGGTGGCATCGCTTACGCCACCGGCACCGGCGGCGCCCGGCGAACCCTGGTAACCCGCGGCCGGCAGCAGAAAGGCCAGCACGGTGAGCCAGAAGGCGGCTCTGAGAATGAACGACATGGCACGGTCTCCTTTTCGCGTCTCGTTTGCGAAGCTAGCCGCGATCTGCTGCGAGCGCGTTAAATCGATACATAAAATGCAAGAATAGTTGGCTTAGTTCCCAAGTTATCTTCGACTTGGTTTAAATAGAGACGATTTTATACTTCGGCATTTATTTTAATTAATGTCGAATTTCGTGTAATTGAATCGAAAATTGAATGCAGATTTAATTCAAAAATGGCGCTGACTTGTTTCAAATTGTCGACATTGCGGAACGCTGCGACTTCTCAAACGCAGGAGAATGAAAAAGGCCCCGCGCAAGCGCGGGGCCTCGTGCCGGTGTGAATGGATGTGCGTTCAGTGAGCGGCGGGCGTCATGGTGGCCGAGGCCGGCAGCACCGCGGCCCAGCAGGCACGCACTTCCTCGACGCCGTGTGTACCCGTGCACCAGGCTTCTTCCGACGGGAAATGCGCCGCCGCGATGCACTGGTTGAGGTTGAGGCGCGCCCAGTTGAGACAAGCCGACGTTTCATCCCGTTCGGCGGCTTTGGCGGGCGAGACGGGTGCCGCCATGACCTGGCGGGCGCCGAGGGCCAGAATCTTCGTCATGACGGCCGGCGAGTAAGCCTGGGCTTCGCTTATGGGCGAAAGGGTCGAGGCAAGCGAGGCGAGGCGCGAGGTCATGGAAGGCGCGGGCGCCTCGGCTTCCTTCACCGGTGTCAGCGGTTCGATCATGCCCCATTTCTGGCGCTGGAAAGTCTGCGCAGTGTCGAGGAAACGCTTGCGCAGGCCGAGCATGCGCTCGTTTTCCGCGGTGACGGAGGCCATGACGTCGGTGGCGGCGGCGTCGGCGCCGGCGATGCGCAGCACGAAGGCCGGATCGTCGAGCGAGGCGAGCACCTTGTCCTGGCCGTCGCGCCGCACCTCGTCGCGGACACCTTGGGCGAAAAGCTTGTTCTGCGCGGCCGTCATCGCGCGCACCGCGTACCAGCCGGCGGCCATCGTCTCAGGCTCGGCGAAGCGAAGATCCTTCAGTACACGGCGAACTTCCTTCGGCGTGTTGAGGCGGCTCTTCTCGGCTACATTAAGGGCGTCGCCATATTTCAGATAGACGCCGGCAAGCTGGCGGATCGGCACCCCGAACGAGCCGAGACCGGCACGCGGATCGACGGACGCGACCTTGAATTCGCGATGCCGCGGCGACATCAGCGGAATGGGAATGCCGGCGCTGGCGATGCTTTCGTCGGCGAGGCTCGCGGCCGCAAGCGTATCGGCGGGCTTGGCCGCAGGCACGGGCGCGGTTTGCGCCGACGACGATTTCATGTTGTCGAGCTCCGCGGTGTCGCCCTGGATGACGGTGCATCCGGCAAGCAGCGCGGCGAACAGAACCGAGCCCGCACCCGCCGCCACGCCATGCTTCATGCGCATGAACGCAATCCGGCTTTTCACACTCAACATGCCATTCCCCTTTGAAAACGAATCCGTCTGCCTTGTTCTGCGCCGCCGCCGGGACTTCGGATTTTTCTACCGATATGTCCTGTCCGGTTTCGGCGCGCCGCCCGACGTGTTAACGGATCGATAGCAAGTCTAATGCCCGTCTCGTACTTCGGCAAACGGGAAAGGTCGTTAAGATGTCGGCGCTTGTCGCCGAAACGTAATGCTTCGCATGTGCGGGCAGGTGCGAGGGGATGGATATGGAAAAAGCGCCACGATTGAAGGCCGAAATCTGGGTGAAGGCGCTGATCCGGCGCTGCGAAGTCGCGGGCGCGCAAGCCATGGTCGTGCGGCGCGGCGACGCGAGCGCAGGGGTCGTCCTCGTCAAGGTAAACCGGCTCGACCGTACCGCTTCGGTGTATTCGCCGGCGCGGGCAGGCGACGGGTCGCTGATCTGGGTGGCGGGCACCGGCCCTGCGCCCGTGCCCGAACCCGACGCCGACGCCTATATCGAACGGCAGCGCAAGTTCGATCCGGACATTTGGGTCGTCGAGATCGAGGACCGGCAGGGGCGGCATTTCCTACAGGAGCCGGTGGGATAGAGGCCGAGTTTGGCGCGGACCCCACCCGTCCGGTCCTCTGGCGAGGACCGGCCACCCTCCCCTGAAGGGGAGGGAGAGAAAGGCAGACGTCTTATCCCTCCCCTTCAGGGGAGGGTCGGTTCGCGTCAGCGAACCGGGGTGGGGTCCGCCTTCTCCCGCCGCATCTGCAGATAGCCTTCGCATGCCAGAAGAATGCTCTCCAGCACACCCTCGATATTGCGATCGACCTCTCCGTTTGGAAAGCGCAGCACCCGATATCCCTCGGCGGCGACGGCTCGGTCTCTGACCGCGTCATGCATCGCCCGACCGGGCACTCCATGCTGATGGCCATCGAGCTCGATGGCGAGCCGCGCCGGCCTGCACGCGAAATCGAGGTAGTAGCCGGCAAGCGGCATTTGACGCCGAAAATGCAGACCGATGACACGCAAGCCGCGCAACCTGACCCAGAGCTTCACCTCCTGCGGCGTCATGTTCTGCCGCAGGTGCCGTGCGCGCGCAATCGACATCCGTTTTCTATCTTTTGCCCGAACCCCACCCCGTCGCGCTTCGCGCGCCGACCCTCCCCTGAAGGGGAGGGATGAATCTCACCGTCCTTTTACGGAGAGTCCAGCCTCTCTTCTCCCTCCCCGTTCCGGGCAGGGTGGACGGTGCTCGGTAGAGGACCGGACGGGTCACGGCCGCATGAACATGAAGTCTTCGTCCGGGTCGAGATGGTCGGCGGCTTCGAGGAGTTCGGCGCGGATGTCTTCGGGCGAGCGGGTTTCGCGCCAGACGCGGAGGACGGCTTCGAA
>NZ_DATKFR010000506.1:0-27397 GCF_035511255.1 Parvibaculum sp. | reverse complement strand
CGGCCCGTGGGATTTGAAGAAGGCGCGCGCTTCTTCGAGCCCCGTCGGTCCACCCGTCCCCGCGAGCAGTGGCACACCGGCGGCGAGCGCCAGCGCCTTCGCCTTGATCTTGTCGCCGAAAAGCTCGAGCGCTTCCGGATTAGGGCCGACGAAGACGAGCCCCGCTTCCGCGCAGGCGCGCGCGAAATCGGCATTCTCCGACAGGAACCCGTAACCCGGATGCACGGCGTCGCATTTCGCCGCCTTCGCTGCCGCAACGATCCCCGCAATGTCGAGATAGGCGGCCGCACCCTCGCCTTTCAGCGCCACGGCCTCGTCCGCCGATTTGACATGCAGCGACAATGCGTCGTCGGCCGAATGGACGGCGGTGGTGCGCAGACCGAGTTCGGCGGCGCCGCGCGCGATGCGGATGGCGATTTCGCCCCTATTGGCGATCAGCAGATGAGTGATAGTCATAGCGCTCCCGGGGCATTCTTCTATGGCGAGTTTCTGTTGGAGACAGGTTACCTGAGCAGACCCGCCGCACCAGCCCCGGCGAACGAAATAGAGGACGAGATTTGACGCAGAGCCCTTCCAAGGTCGCGATCATAGGCGGCGGCCCGGCGGGGCTGATGGCCGCCCAGGCCCTGCTCCCGGCGGGTGCGGAGGTGCATCTTTTCGACGCCATGCCCTCGCTTGGGCGCAAATTCCTGATGGCGGGCAAAAGCGGCCTCAACCTCACCCATTCCGAGCCGCTCGATGCCTTTCTCTCCCGCTTCGGCGATGCGTCCCCGGCTCTTTCGGACGCGATCCGCGCGCAGGCTCCGCAGGCTTTGCGCGATTGGGCGTCGGCGCTCGGCGTCGAGACCTTCATCGGTTCCTCCGGCCGCGTCTTCCCGAAGGACTTCAAGGCGGCGCCTCTGCTGCGCGCCTGGCTGAAGGACTTGCGCCGCCAGGGCCTCGTCACCCATGTTCGCCATCGCTGGCAGGGCTGGACGGAAGAGGGCGCGCTGCTCTTTGAGACGCCGTCCGGCAGAGTCGATGTCAAAGCCGATGTCACGATCCTCGCATTGGGTGGCGCGAGCTGGCCGCAGCTCGGCTCCGATGCAAGCTGGACCGCGTGGCTCGAAGCCCGTGGCGTGACGGTCAATGGCTTCCGTCCTTCCAATTGCGGCTTCGACGTCCACTGGAGCGAGCATATGCGGACGCGCTTTGCCAGTGCGCCGGTCAAGTCCGTCGTCCTTTCCTTCGATGGTGAAAGCCATCGCGGCGAATTCGTGATCTCGGAAGCCGGCATCGAAGGCAGCGGCGTCTATGCGCTGTCGGCGGCCTTGCGCGATGCGCTCGACACGAAGGGAGCGGCGACGTTGACGCTCGATCTCGCCCCCGACCGCAGTGTCGAACGTCTCGCCGCCGAGCTCGCCCGTCCCCGCAAGGGCCAGAGCATGGCCAACCATCTGCGCAAAGCTGCAGGCATCGAAGGCGTGAAGGCGGCGCTGCTGCGCGAATGTCTGCCGAAAGAAACCTTCGACGCCCCCGAACGCCTTGCCGGGGGCATCAAGGCCTTGCCGCTGACGCTTGAAGGTGCGCGGCCCATCGCCGAAGCGATCTCGAGCGCGGGAGGCGTCTCCCTCGATGAGATCGACGCGCATTTCATGTTGAAGAAGCTGCCCGGCATCTTCTGTGCCGGTGAAATGCTCGATTGGGAAGCGCCGACCGGCGGCTATCTGCTCACGGCCTGCTTCGCAACGGGCAAGGCGGCCGGGCTCGGCGCGGCCAGCTGGCTTCGCGCAACGGCTTGAGCGGCGGGATCGATCCGCTATCATCCGCGAGCGACAAGAGGGGGAAAGAAGATGCTCGATGCTGCGCTCACATTCGGTGACGGTCTCGATATTGTGCGTTGGGGCCTGGCCGCGATCTCGTTGCTGGCCTCGCTCGCCTATCTCGCCATCGAAAGCCGCCCCGCCTCCACTCTGCGCACCACGCTGAAGACCGCCGCCATCGGCGCCTTGGTGCCTTTGCCCCTCCTCCATCTTGGCGGGGGCGAAGCAAGTCTCGCCCTTGTCGCCCTCGGCGCGGCCTTCCTTCTCTCGAGCTTCGGCGACTACTTTCTCGCGCTTGATGAGGAGGAGAAAAATTTCCCGCGCGGGCTCGGCTCTTTTCTCCTCGCCCATGTCTTTTACCTGATCGTTCTGGTGCCGCTGACCGCGCAACCGCAAGGCGCCTACCTCGCCGGCATCGTCGTGCTGGTCCTGCTCGCCGCTGGAACGCTTCTCTGGCTCTGGCCGAAACTCGGCAAGCTGCGCCTGCCGGTGCTTCTCTACATGAGTGTGATTTCGGCGATGGCGATCGCGGCCTTCTGCGTACCGCTGCCATGGCTCGGCATCGGCGCATTGCTCTTCGTCTTTTCGGACGCCGTCATCGCGGTCGCGAAATTCCGCTGGCCGGTTCCCGCGCGCGGTCCGATCGTCTGGATCACCTATTACGCGGGCCAGGCACTGATCGCCTTGGGCCTTCTCGCCGCCTTGCATTAAAGCGAGAGCATATGCCCCTCCGAGGGGCTGACCTTGCCGTCGACCATAGCGAGATAAACCGCCTCGACGGCCTTCGGTCCGGCGCCATGGACGACGCGCATCCAGTTCGGGACGGAGCCGAGAAAGCCGCGCCAGGCCTCCGCGAAGCGCGTCTCGACGCCGCCCGGACCCCACTCCTTGGTGCGCTTTGCAATCTGTGCCGGCGCGAAAAAGAATTGCGGCTTCGGTCCCGGCAACGCGCCGTCCCGACCGCCCCGCGCCTCCCAATGCGTACCGCCGACGACGCAACTATGTTTGAGTGCGTCACCGAAATGCCGGTGCACGTCGCCGACGACTTTCGCATTGCCGGCCATGTCGACGAAGAGCGATGGCACACCGGTCTCGAGCGCGCCAATCCCGTCATAGGTGACGACGCGGTCGTAATAGCCTGTTCCTTCGACGAAGCCGACATTGCTCGCCGATGTGAGTCCGACCACGTCGACCTCGAGGTTCCGCGACAGAAGATAGGCGACGCCGAGTGCCGTCTTGCTCGACGCGCTCGACAGGATGACCGATTTCGCACCGAAGAAATCATTGTCGGCGAGAAGATCGTCGATGAAGAAGGATGTCATGAAGAGCGGCCGCAACAGCGCCTGCTGATCCTCGAACGCGCGCACATAGGCGGGGTCCTGCGCCACGCGCAGATACTGATTGTAGACGAGCGCCAACTCGGCGCGATGCGGCGCGGCATCGACGAAACTTCCGGGCTTCACCTGCGACGCCTGGACGACGAGATGCGTCGCCATCGGAAAATAGCCGAAGACGCGCTCCCCCACTGCAATTTGGGCATGTCGCGAGCCTACGACGTCGGCAAAACCCCAAACGGGCACCTTGCCGAAGCCTTCCGGCGCCGGGAAGAAATCCCAGTAATGCATCGCCTCGCCAAAGGCGGCATAGGTGACGTTGTTGGAGGTGAAGGCGAATTTGTCGACCTTGAGCAGCACCTCGCCGTCGCCAAGCGCCGGCAGAGCCCTCTCGACGAGCTTGTGCTGGCGCAGATCGGCGCGGCTCACGATGAAATCCATGGCTTGCTGCATGGTGCTTTTTCTCCCTTCGCGCCTTCGTCAGAAAGCCCCGTCCTCGACCTTGAAGATGTCGGGGTTCTTCGGATCCTTTACATAGGAAAGTCTGAGTGCCGCCACCTTCCGTTTCGGTTCGACGGAAGCGACCGCGGCGTCTTTCTTTTCCTTATCCGTCTTGGCGACCGATGAAGGCTTTTGCTCGACAGGCTTCGTCGGTACGTCCGTTTCCTGATAGAGAAGCCGGACGAGATGCCCCGCCGCGTCGGAACCGGAAAAAACGAGCACCGCGCCAGTCGCCAGCTTCTTGTCCTGGACGACACTTTCCGCCACGAAATCCTGCGCGGCGAAATGCTGCTTCAACAGGGCGGCCGTGATGCCGAGCGCGCGTGGCGTGATGTCCGGCGTGAGTTGCGTACCCCAGAAGACGTTGACCTGAATGAGCGCCTTGGACCTATAGCCGAGCACATAGATGACCTGCGCATTGCCGGACTCCGGCAGAATGTCCTTGGCGCGGATCACGAGAAGCTTGGTGCGTTCGACGGGGCTTTCGGCGGATTGCACCTCGGCGCCCGGGAAATCCTTCTCGATCGCGGCCCGCACCGCCTCTTCGGCATCGCCGAAATGCGCCGAGCGGAACCCCGTCACGGCAACTTCGCCGCGCTCAGTTCGGACGGCGCGCGCCCAGTCGATGCCGAGTTTCCAGACGAGAAGGCCGAGGACGACGAGGCCGAGCGCGGCCCAGAGCTTTGTGCGGAAGGACATGTTTTCTTCTTGTGTCTAGCGCGTGAAAACCCGCATGGCCGCCTGACGCGGGCCATGCGGATACGACCCAATTCAACTCATTCGGCGTAGGCGTACTTCCCGTCCTTCCAGACGTAGAAGACATAACCTGGTGCATCCATGTCGCCCTTGGCGTTGAAGCCGATCTGGCCCAGCACCGTGTCGAATTTGTTGGACTTCATCGCCGCTTCGACCTTGGCGGCGTCGGTCGACCCCGCCTTTTCCACCGCCTGCGCCCAGGCCTGGATCGCGGCATAGGTGTAGAGCGTATAGGCCTCGGGTTCGTATTTCTCGGCGCGGAAGGCGGCGACGAGCTCGGCATTCTTCGGATCGAGACGCGGGTCGGGACCGAAGGTCATCAGCGTGCCCTCGCCCGCGTCGCCCGTGATCGACCAGAACTCGTCCGTCACCAGCGCGTCGCCGCCGACGAGAATGGTCTTCAGCCCCTGCTCACGCATCTGGCGGGTAATGAGGCCGCCTTCCGTTTTGTAACCGCCGAAATAGAGAATATCGGCATTGGCCTGCTTCAGCTTCGAGACGAGCGGCGTGTAGTCCTTTTCGCCGGCCGAGACGGATTCGCGCAAGACTTCCGTGACGCCTTCCGCGTTCAGCGCCTTGCGGAACTCATCGGCGAGGCCCTTGCCATAGGTCGATTTATCGTCGACGACGGCGATCCTCTTGTTCGCGAAATGCGTCGCCACATAGGCGGCGGCCGTCGGGCCCTGCGCGTCGTCGCGGCCGCAGACGCGGAAGACGTTCGCGAGCCCGCGTTCGGTGAAATCGGGATTGGTCGAGGCCGGCGAGATCTGGACGATGCCGGAATCCGCATAGACGTCGGAGGCCGGGATCGATGTGCTGGAACAATAATGACCGGCGACGAAGACCGCCCCCTTGGAGGCCATGTCGTTGGCGACGCTGACCGCTTGCTTCGGATCGCAGGCGTCGTCGCCGATCACGAGATTGAGCTTCTGCCCGAGGACGCCGCCCTTGGCGTTGATGTCGGCAACCGCCTTCTGCGCGCCATGCACGAACTGCTCGCCGAAGACGGCTTCGCTGCCGCTGATCGGTCCGGCGACGCCGATGGTGATGCCGGTCTTCTCTTTGGAGCAGGCGAAGAGCCCGAGCGACAGGATCGCTGCAAGGGCCAGAATATATCGAGTCATGTCGGTTCCCCCAAAATGTCTGGTGCAAGAATAACGGCCATCGCCGGAAAGAACAGCGGCTATTGCGGAGCCTTGTGCATTAACGGCGCTCCCGCCAGCCCGTCAGCCCCGACCGCTCATAGGCCCAGGGATATTGCCGGATCATCTGGCGCGCCCGGGTGATCTGGAATGCAAGGGCGGCGAGGCAGAGCAGAATGGCGAAGTCCGCAGCGGAGCCCGTCACCGACAGGAGCTCGCCCTGGAAAAGAGCGAAAACCAGAAAACGGTCGGCGACAGCAAGCAGCAGACAATAGGGCAGCATCTGCCAGTCCGACCGCCAGTTGAGCGCCAGCGCCCGCCCCGTCATCAGCGCGCAACCGCCGATCAGCGCCAGCGTGATGCCGAGGGAGACGAAGGGCGTCGTGCCGAAAACGAGGATGAAATCGTCCTGCGTCATGAAACGACCTCCGTCTGCGGACGGACGCCTTCGAGATAGGCGGCGCGCACCGCCGGATTGTCGAGAAGTTCCGCCCCCGAGCCGCTGAGTTCGATCCGACCGTTGACCATGATATGGGCGCGATGGGCGAGCTTCAGGGCCTGGAAGGCGTTCTGTTCGACGAGCAGGATCGTCATCCCCTGCTCGCGATTGATCGCCCGGATGTTTTCAAACAATTGTTTCGTGACGAGCGGCGCAAGACCGAGCGAGGGTTCGTCGAGCAGCAACAGCTTCGGGCGGCTCATCAAGGCGCGCGCGATCGCGAGCATCTGCTGCTCGCCGCCGGACAGCGTGCCGCCGCGTTGCGAGATGCGTTCCGAAAGGCGCGGGAAAAGCGCCAGCACCCGTTCGAGGTCTTCTCCGAACCGCGCGGGATCGGCGATCATCGCGCCCATCTGCAGATTTTCGAAAACCGTCATGCGCGGAAAGATACGCCGCCCCTCCGGCGCATGGGCAAGCCCCAGCGCGGCGATCTCATGCGTCGCGAGACGCGTGATGTCGCGCCCGTCGAAAAGAACCTGTCCGGCGCTCGCCCGCGGGCGTCCGCAAACCGTCATCAGTAGCGTCGTCTTACCGGCGCCGTTGGCGCCGATCAACGAGACGATCTCGCCTTGCTCGACTTCGAGGTCGATGCCGTGCAGCGCCTCGATGCGTCCATAGCCTGAGTGGAGACCGCGAATGAAGAGCATCAGACATGCCCTCCTTCGCCATGAAGCACGGCAACCGCCGTTTCCTCGTCCTCGACACCGAGATAGGCGCGAACGACCTCCGGGTCGGCCTGCACGTCCGTCGGCGTACCTTCCGAAATCTTGCGGCCTTGCTCGAGCACGATGATACGATCGGAAATCTGCATCACGACGCTCATGTCATGCTCGATGAGCAGGATACTGATTCCGTGTTCATCGCGAATGGAAAGCAGAAGATCGTTGAGCGCCTGGCTTTCGCGCGGATTGAGCCCCGCCGCCGGTTCGTCGAGGCAGAGAAGCGACGGCGACGCGCACATGGCGCGCGCGATTTCGAGCCGGCGTTGCGCGCCATAGGGAAGGCTCCCAGCCGGAAGATCGGCGACGGCGAGAAGGTCCGTCCTGTCGAGCCAGTAGCGCGCGCGCTCGACCGCTTCGGTCTCGGCGTGAAGAAACCGCGGCAAGCGCAAAAAGCCCGCGACGGAGAAGAGCGAGGCGCGCATCAGCGGCACATGCTGCGCGACCATCAGATTCTCGGCGACACTCATGCCGGGAAAAAGCCGGATGTTCTGGAACGTCCTGACGACGCCAGCCCGCGCGATGCGAAACCCGTCCATGCGTTCGAGCAGGTATTCGGGCCCCGCCGCGGGGCGGAAGGTGAGCCGACCGATGTCGGGCTTGTAGAAGCCGGTGATGCAGTTGAAGACGGTGGTCTTGCCGGCGCCGTTCGGCCCGATCAGCGCCGTGATGTCGCCGGGCGCCACCTCGAAGGAGAGATCGTCGATGGCCACGAGACCGCCGAAGCGGATCGTCAGATGCTCGACCGACAGGACCGGTGCCGCCGTCACGCGCCGACCTCCTTCGCGCGCACCGCGCCGAACTCGCCGAGGCGCAATGTCGGATCGCGATGCGAAAGGAGCCCTTGCGGCCGCCAGAGCATGATGAGCACCATCGCGGCGCCGAAGGCGACCATTCGGAATTGCTCGAGCTCACGGAACCACTCGGGCAGACCGACGAGAAGGAAGGCGGCGAGCACGATGCCGATCTGGCTGCCCATGCCGCCGAGAACGACAATGGCGAGAATGATCGCGGATTCGATGAAGGTGAAACTCTCCGGGCTGATGAAGCCCTGGCGCGTCGCGAAGAAGGAGCCGGCAAAGCCGGCAAAGGCCGCCCCGATGGCGAAGGCCGAGAGCTTCACCGTCGTCGGATTGAGGCCGAGGCTGCGGCAGGCGATTTCGTCTTCGCGCAGCGCCTCCCAGGCGCGTCCGATGGGTAGCCTGCGGATGCGCAGCGTGAAGAGATTGGTCGCCAGCGCGAGCGCCAGAATAAGATAATAGAGAAAGACGATGCGGTGGTTGGGCGAGAAGGCCAGCCCGAAGAACTGTGCGAAGGTCGTGCCGCCATCAGGCAGGCTCGGCACCATCGGCAATCCGAAGAAGGACGGCCTCTGGATGCCGGCAATGCCGTTCGGCCCGCCCGTGACTTTGCCCCAGTTGATCAAAACCTCGCGCACGATCTCGCCGAAACCGAGCGTCACGATGGCGAGGTAGTCCCCCCTGAGACGCAGCACGGGGAAACCGAGCGCGACACCGAAGGACGCGGCGAGAAGGCCCGCGAGCGGAAGGCATATCCAGAACGAAAGCCCGAAATTCTGCGAGAGCAGCGCATAGGAATAGGCGCCGACCGCGTAAAAGGCGACATAGCCGAGGTCGAGCAGCCCCGCCAGCCCGACGACGATGTTGAGCCCCCAGCCGAGCATCACATAGATGAGGATGAGCGTCGCCTTGTCGATGATGTTGCGATCGGCGAAGGGGAGCCAGGGCAGCAGAAGCGCCGCCGCGACCAAGGCGATGCCGAAGAGGAAGCGCGCCCGGCCGGGCACCGCGGGTTTGGCCGGCTTGGCGGCGGAGGCCGTGCGCGACGCGAGGGAGATGCGCACGAGTGAAAAGACGATCCGCCCGGCAAAGACCGCTGCCCCCGCATAGACGACCCAGAGAAGCCGCGTGTCGAGCGTCAGCCCCCGCGCGGAATCGACGAGGCGGAAGCCGAGCAGCGGGAAAGCCAGGAGCGCCGCGACGAGGGCGGCGGCGCCCGCGTCGCGCAGCAGCGCGCCGATGGAGAATTTCGGTACGTCGCTTTCCATCGCCTCAGACCTTCTCGATCTCGGGTCGGCCGAGAAGGCCTGTCGGACGGAAGATCAGCACCAAGACGAGAATGCCGAAAGCCGCGACGTCCTTGTACTCGATGCTGAAATAGCCGGACCAAAAGGCTTCGATGAGACCGATCAGCATGCCGCCAAGCATGGCGCCCGGGAGCGAGCCGATACCGCCGAGAACGGCGGCCGTGAACGCCTTGATGCCGACAATGAAGCCGATATAAAAATCGATGACGCCGTAATAAAGCGTCACCATCAACCCCGCCACGGCGGCAAGCGCGGCGCCGATGATGAAGGTGGCCGAGATCGTCCGGTCGACATCGACGCCGAGCAGCGAAGCCATGACCCTGTCCTGCTCGGCCGCGCGCTGCGCCCGACCGAGTTTCGTGAACTTGATGATGTAGGTGAAGCCCGCCATCAGCACGATGGTGACGAAGATGATGCCGATCTGCAGATAGCTGATCGTCACCTGGAAGTCGCCGCTCGTCGAGAGCTGGAACGAGCCCCGGATCATCGGCGGCAGGGGCTTCACGCGCGCGCCCTGCGCGAGCTGCACGAAATTCTGCAGCACGATCGAAACGCCGATTGCCGAGATCAGCGGCGCGAGGCGTTGCGAGCCCCGAAGCGGCCGATAGGCCAGCCGCTCGACCGTCCAGCCATAGACGGCGGTGAAGAACATCGCAAAGATCAACACGAGAAAACACGCGAGCGGCACCCAGGTCACACCCAAGGCGCCGAGCAGCAGAAAGCCGACCAGCGAAACGAAGGCGCCAATCATGTAGATGTCGCCGTGAGCGAAATTGATCATGCCGACGATGCCGTAAACCATCGTGTAGCCGATCGCGATCAGCCCGTATGTCGCCCCGAGGGTGACTCCATTGATGAGCTGCTGAAGGAAGTACGCCATCCGCCCCCGAAAACACGCCATGCGCCCCCCGGCGCGAACGAGCGAACACTGCCATTCAATGGCCGCGTGAACAAGCGCGTCGAATATGCCGAATTGATGCCCGCCTGCTGCCTAGAACAGAGGCATCGGTGCAGCGCCCGGAAGTGCGGACCTCCGGCCCACCTGCGTATCGATTCCCGAGGAAACCATCTGCTGGGCCGCGCCTTGGGGTGAGCCCGCCAGCGCGCACTGCAAGCGCGGACATTGCCGTCGAGCGAGATACCGATGCGCAGGCGGTAACGCCGCGAACAGCAGTCCCGCGGGAAGACGTTCCATAAAAGACCCGGCCGGAGGGCGTCCCACAGCAAATGGTTAACCAAGCGGAACCTTTCGCAAAACTCGGGGTTCAGTTGATGAGCGTTAGCCGCCGGGGTTTGACGAATAGCCGTTTCCTCACACGCGAAACACGCAAAGCGGACTGCGCGAGGTGACTGCGCGGGACGGACGAGGTGGATTTTTCCCGGCGGCCCCCATCATTCGAAAACGGGTAAAGGGAGTACAAGATGGCAAGCACACAGCATCGCGGCGGCTCCGGCAATTTCGCCGCCAATCGGGAACGTGCGGCGGCGGCCGGGCGCAAAGGCGGCCAGAAGAGCGGCGGCAACTTCAAGAATAATCCGGCCCGCGCGGCTCTGGCAGGCCAGAAAGGCGGCCAGGTGTCCGGCGGCAACTTCAAGAACAATCCGGCCCGCGCCTCCGAGGCAGGTCGGGAGGGCGGCCAGGTCAGCAGCGGCAACTTCAAGCACGATCCGGCGCGGGCATCCGAAGCCGGCCGCAAGGGCGGCCAGGAAAGCGGCGGGTCGCATGGACAGACCGATGGACACGGTCACGACGCGCCGTGAGGCCAGTCTGCCTTCAAGAATGTAGAAACCGGATTGCGGTCATTTGTAATCGCAATCCGGCCTCCTGAAGCATCCTGCGCCGCTCAGGCCGACTTCGGCTTCAGCGAGCCGACGCGATAGTGGCCAGCCTCCGCGTGGAAAGCGATGTTGAGCCGGTTCCAGCCATTGATGACATTGATAGCGACGGTGAGGTCGACAAGCTCGCCATCGTTGAATTGCGCCCTCACCTCGTCATAGACGTCGTCCGGCACACCGCCTTCGCCGAGCCGCGTCAACGCCTCGGTCCAGGCCAGCGCCGCCCGCTCACGCGGTGAATAGAGCGCCGTCTCTCGCCACACGCTCAGCAGATAGAGTTTCTGCTCGCTCACGCCGGCCGCCCTCAGTTCTTTCGTGTGCATGTCGATGCAGAAACCGCAACCGTTGAGTTGCGACGCTCTCAGGTTCAGAAGTTCCAAAAGGATGTCCTCGAGCCCGCTTTTACGGGCCTGCTCGCCGAGCTTCATCATCGCCTGGAGAGCGCCAGGCGACACGGCGGCATAGTTCAGCCTGCCGAATCCGGGTGTCTTCATATGTGCGGTCATTGGAGTTTGCCTTTCAGGACAATGCCACCCCGTGGGGGTGTGCACTCGGTTGCATCACCTGAAGACGCAAGGTCCTGGTCGTCTGTGACTGCCATCCGGGAAAAAGGCCGCAGGCGGGGCGCCGTCCGAAAAGCCCGCATCTATCAGAAAACAAGGCTCGTTCTGACGCCGATCACGACCGCATTGTCGATCGTGCCGCCCGATGCATCTTCGGGGTTTTGCACGTTACCGCCGGGATGCACGATATACTGGACATCCGGCTGCACGCTCCACCACGGCGCGATCGGCGCCGTGTAGCTCACCTCGAGAACGGTCTCGTGGTCGCGCAGCGGATAAGCCGGATCGGACGTCATAATTTGAACATCGCGATCGGCCTCGCGCGCATCGGTGCTGATCCTCGAATAGCCAACACCGACAGCCAGTATGTCACCGTCGCGCCTTGGCAGGAGACCCGTATAGGCGAACCCGCTATCGGCATAGAAGGAAACGAGATTGCGGTCGGACGGCGCCGCTCCGACACGTGCAAAAAAGCTGAGCGCGTGGGCCTCTGCATCCCGCCAGACTGTCTGGTCGGCGACCGCGTAGAAGCCATGATCGTCGGAATGGGCATGGCCAAAGCCCCGACGCTGATCTGCGAAAGTCCCCGTTTCGTACCAACCACCGATCTTATAGAGGCCGGACAATCCGCTTTCGTCCTGCCCGACCGCATATTGCAGTTCGCCCATCCAGAGTGTCCCGCCGCTCATGCTGAAGCTGGTGCCGTGCTTGTTGCAGAGCTGTGCATCTTCCGGGCAATCGCCGCCCGCTGGATCGCCGCTGAAGACGCCGGCCAGCAAAGTGACGGCATCGGTCGGCGCGAACGCGACACGGACTCCCGGCGTCGGCAGCGGATAGGCGGGCCCCCCATTCGTCTGGTTGGCGGACGCGAGCGCCGGCCAGCCGAACGTGCCATTGATGAGATTGCCGGCTGTCTCGCTGGTGATGAACTCGTCATCTGCGGCAAGCTGGCCTGCCCGAATCGAAACCGCGTCAGCGAAGAACTCCTGTTGCAGCCAGAGCGTATAAAGCCGCGTCGTCTGGCGCGCTTCGATATTGCTCGGATCGCCGATGCTGCCCGTGTAGTTGACCGCCGGTGTGCCGTCGCTGTGATGGATTTGAAAGACACTTCCATGCGCGGAACCGCCCCGCCAACCGAGAAGCTTGTCGAGGTCGAGGTCGAGAGCGAATTCGGCTCGGCCCTCGTAGCTCCAGCCGCGCTTCATTCCGCCCGCCACATCGCCGAGGGTCTCGCCGACATAGCCGAGCCCGACATCGACGCCGTGGTCGGAAAGGTCGCTGCGCGCACCGCCCCAATCCCCGATTAAACTCTCACGATGCCAAAGTCCGTTTTCATCCGCCTGCGCTGGAAAGCCGGCAAGGCAGGCTCCGACCAGTGACGCCATCGCGGCGACGCGGCAAGGCAGTTTCATTCCTGTCTCCGCTCCGGTATGACGGTTCGTACGCACACCAAGGGCGAAAGGCTATCATGTCGTGACCCGCTCTCAAGAGCAGCCGTTGCGACAAGAGCGCCTAGCTGCGCTCCCGACCGCTCAGGCGCCAGCGCGCGATGATGGCTTCGAGCTGCTGGCGGTCCATCGTCGGGTTCTTCCAGTGGTGCGAGAAGCCCGTATTGACCGTTCTGGGCGATCCGAGCGGGTTCAGATCGTCGAAACGGATGCGCATCGGCATGGCCACGCCTTGGCCGAAGACGATGGCTTCCCGGTCACCGAGCAGGGGTAGGAAATCGAGAAGTTCGAGAGCGCCGTCATGCGTATTCGCCCGCATCACCTCTTGGTCCTTCTCGGTCGAGAGCCGCATCGTGATCGCAGTCGAACATTGCGACAGCACGGTCGGGTCGAGTTCGGAGGGGCGCTGGGTGACGAGCGCAAGCGAAATTCCATACTTGCGGCCTTCTTTTGCAATGCGGGCCAGTGCCTGTCGGGTCGGGGCGAATTTATCGGAAGGGCCAGCGGGCGCATAACGATGCGCCTCCTCGCAGACGAGCAGCATCGGCAACCCGCCCTTGCTCCAGACCGCAAGGTCGAAGGCGAGGCGCGAGATGACCGAGATCACGACGTCGAGAATTTCCGGCGGCACGGTCGACAGGTTGATGACGGTGATGGGCTTCCCCTCGCTCGGCACGCGAAACAACCGGCCGAGCGTGTCCGTCATTGTGTCCTGCACGGTGAGACTGCCGAACATGAAGCTGTAACGCTGATCGCTGACTAGCGTCTCGATCCGGGCCCTGAGACGCCGGTAGGGGATCGTCGCCTGGGTCCGCTCGAGCTTGCCGAGTTGTTCGTCGATATAGGAAACGACATCCGAAAGCCTGAATGGCGTCGGCGTTTCGACGGTGATGCCGCCGCCGTCGAGCGAACGTCGGAAGTTGACGCTGCGCATCGACCCCGCGTCGACGAAACGGCGCTTGGCCATGACCACCGCGTCGCTGAGAATCTCCGCCTCCGCGTCGCGATGCGCATCCGTGCTGGTCAGCGCCTCCGTAAGCTCCTGGAAATTGAGCAGCCAGATCGGCAGATGGAGATTGCTGGGATCGATCAGTTCCGCGCGGTCGCCGAAGGCCGCCGGATACTCGTTATGTACGTCGAGGACGACGACATGCGCGTGCTGATGCTCTTCGAGCACCCGCTGCAGGATACAGGTGAGCGCCGATGACTTGCCGCATCCGGTCGTGCCGACGACGATGAAATGCTTGGCGAGAAGATCGTCGATCAGAAGGCGCGCCGGAACGGCATGATCCTGGTAGAGCGTGCCGACCTTGATGCTCGCGACGGATGGTTGCGCATAGACGCGCGTGAGATCGTAGCGGTCCGCAAAGAGGACCGGATCGCCCAGTGTCGGCAGGGAGGCGACGCCGCGACGAAAGACGAGGCGCTTGCTCACCGGATCGGTAACGAGTTCGCCGGCAAGATTGAGTTCGATGAGGCCGATCTCCGGGTTGCCCGCATCGAGCGAGGGAGTCGGCGAACTGACGGCGGATATCAGGCCGACGACGGACGAGTTCGGCGTCGTGATTTTGACAAGCGCACCTATCTGGACCCGCGTATCACGGCCGTTCGGCTCACCGCCGACCGGCTTGTCGAGCACGGCGATCGCCTGCGATCCGGCCACGGAGACGATATGGGCAATGCGCTGGGGCGCCGCCGCGGGCATGCCTCGCCGCTCCTTGAACGAAGTGTCGAGCGTGGGGTGCGGAATATTGGTCATGTCGTGAGACCTGGTTGAAGGGTTTGGCGAGCGATCGCCGTCGGGGCGGCCGCGGCCTGAGTGGCCGGTAAAGTGACGACAATGGTGGTGCCGATGCCGGGCTTGCTCGAGATGTGGAACTGACCGCCATGTTGCTTTGTGAGCGCTACCGCAATCGGCAGGCCGAGGCCGGTTCCCTCATGCGAACGCGAGAAGGCCGACTGCACTTGTCCGAAGGGCTGCATGGCGACTGCGATCTGCTCGTCGCTCATTCCGATCCCCGTGTCGGCGACGGCGATCGTCGCGCCGCCTTCGGCGCCGCGCTGGGCCATGACCAGGATGCGTCCGCCTTCGGGCGTGAATTTGTGGGCGTTGGAAAGAATGTTGATGAGTATCTGTTTCAGGCGTCCCGCATCGACCTGCAACACCGGCAGGTCGGGCGCCGACTTGAATTCGAGCGTCTGGTTCTTGTCGCGCGCCCTGCCTTTGACGAGCAGCAGACTCGCGTCGACGACCTCGCGGATGCTGTGCGGTTCGAGATGAAGCGAGAAGGTGCCGCTCTCGATCTTCGAAATGTCGAGAATGTCGGAGATGATGTTGAGCAGATGCCTGCCGGCGCCGCTGATATGCGTCGCGTATTCGAGACTCTTCTCAATGTCGCGGCCCTCCGCCGCGAAATGACGCATCAGATCTGCAAAGCCGATGATCGCATTGAGCGGCGTCCTGAGCTCATGGCTCATATTGGCGAGAAATTCGGACTTCGACCGGCTCGCCATGTCCGATTGCAGCTTCGCCGCACGCAGCGTCTGTTCGGCATGCCGGCGGGACATCAACTCCCCCAGATTGCTCGAATACTGGGAGAGAAGAGTGGTTTTTCTGGGAGCGGAGTTGCGCCGGTTTTGCATCTGTCATCCGTTCGGTCGAACCGAGAAGATAACGGCCGGTTATTGAGCCACGGTAAACGCTTGCCTAAGCAAAATGGTGCATTTTCATTAATACCTGCCATTTCGCGCCAAATCGGGACGAATCGCGGCGAACCGCTGCGACCTTTTTGCACCCTCGCGCGTTTTTAACCTCGAAGGACCACAGACGAGGACCGGATGAGGAGTGAAGGCGCTTCCCCCCTTGCAGGCGATGCGACGGCGGGTGAGCGGTCGTTCGCGGGCGTTCTACGGCCAGGTCGCAACATCTGGCGGCGGGAGCGGGCCGGGCGCGCCGCCATGCTTGTCGATGCGGGCCCCTGTTTTGGCGCGATGCGCGAGGCGATGCGCAAAGCCCGCAGCAGCATTGCCATTGTCGGCTGGGACATAGACAGCCGCACGCCGCTGGTCGGCAATGCCGGCGAGCCGGACGACGGCCTGCCGGCGATGCTCGGCCCCTTCCTCACCGCTCTCGTCGAGCGCAATCCCGATCTTTCGGTGAAGTTGCTGCTCTGGGATTATTCCGTTCTCTACGCGCTCGAGCGCGAGCCGATGCCGAACCTGGCGCTCGGCTGGAACACGCCGCGCCAGATCGAGCTTTGCCTGGACGGTACGGCTCCGGTTGCCTCGTCGCATCATCAAAAGATCGTGGTGATCGACGACGCGGTCGCCTTCGCGGGCGGGCTCGACCTCACTATCCGCAGATGGGATACGCCCGGGCACGCGCCCGTGAATTCCCGCCGCATCGATCCGGCTGGCGCCCCCTATCCACCATTCCACGACGTGCAGATGATCGTCGACGGCGACGCAGCGGCTGCCCTCGGGGATATGGTGCGTGCGCGCTGGCTCCGCTCTGCCTGCGAGGAGCTTCCGCCGACGCAACTCGCGAGCGATCCCTGGCCGGAAAGCGTCGACCCCGATTTCCGCGACGTGGATATCGGCATCGCGCGCACGCTTCCGGCTTTCGGGGGTGACGAAGGAGTACGTGAGATCGAGGCACTCTATCTCGACATGATCGACGCCGCCGAGGAGACGATCTATCTCGAAAACCAGTTTCTGACCTGCGGCGACATCGCCGACCGCCTGGCCGCGCGTCTGCGGACGCGTCCAGAGCTGGAGGCGCTGATCGTCGCTCCCAGAACCCACCACACCTGGATCGAGCATCGCACGATGCTCGCGGGTCGCATTCGTTTCCAGCAGACCTTGCGCGAGGCCGGGGTCGCCGACCGCGTCCATCTCGTTCACCCGCATGTCGAACACGCGGGAGACGCGGCGGACGTGATGGTCCATGCCAAAGTGACGATCGTCGACGACAAAATCCTGCGGATCGGATCGGCCAATATCGCCAACCGCTCGATGGGCACCGATAGCGAGTGCGATCTGGTGCTGGAAGCCGCATCCGCCGACGACCGCGCCGGCATTGTGCGCCTTCGAAATCGTCTTCTCGCGGAGCATTGCGGCCGGGAGCCGGGAGAGATCGGCGACGCGCTCGTCCGCCACGGCTCGCTCATTGCCGCCGTGAACGCCTTGAACGGGCACGAAGGCGACCGCCCGGGGGCGAGCCCGGACGGGACCGTGCGCCAACTCCGCATGATCCGGGACGGCACGCTCGATACGGAAGAGGCGATGCCGGCCATCGAGGCCCTCGCCGATCCACGCAAGCCCATCGAGGCCCCGATCCTCGCCGATTTTGCCGGCGAACCGCTGCAGCCGCGCCGCCTGTCCATGTTCCTGAAAATGGCGCTCGCTGCGATCGCGGTTCTGGTTCTCGTCGGGGTTTGGCGCTGGACCCCGCTTGCGGAATGGACGAAGCCTGAAACGATCGAGGCCTCGCTCAATACGGTCGCGGCCAGTCCTTGGGGACCTGCGATCGTGATCCTGATCTTCGTCCTCGCCGGCCTTCTCGCCTTCCCGGTGACGCTGCTGATCGCCGGCACTGCGGCGGCGTTCGGAACCTGGTCCGGCCTCGCCTACGCGACTGCCGGATCGTTGGCGAGTGCCATGGCAAGTTATGCGATCGGCCGGCGTTTCGGGCAGGACGGATTGCGTTCCGTCATGGGCCCGCGCATCAACCGCATCGGCCAAGGCATCAAATCGCAAGGCGTCTTCGCCGTGGCCACTGTGCGCCTCATGCCGATCGCGCCTTTCCTGCTCGTCAATCTGGTTGCCGGCGCAATGCGCATCCGCCTCCTCGACTATGTCATCGGCACCTTGCTCGGGCTCGCGCCGGGTCTCCTGCTGATGTCGGCGCTCGGTCATCAGATGCTCCGCGTCATCACGCAACCCTCGCTCTCCGACATCGCGATGCTCGTCGGCTTTCTTTTCGCCTGGTTCGGCCTGTCCCTCGGACTGCAGCGTTTCATTTCGCGGACGAGGGGCCGGCTTTCGTGAAAAGCAGCGGATCCGTGCGGGTGGCGACCTGGAACATCCACTCCGGCATCGGCCCGGACAGCGCCTATGATCTCGCCCGCGTCATCGGCCTGATCCGGCGCCACGATCCCGATATCGTCGCCCTGCAGGAAGTCGATTCACGCGGTCGCGCGGGACAGGACCTGCCGGTTCCTCTGCTGAAGCAGGCGCTCGGCGAACATGCCGCCGAAGCGCGCACGATTACCGCGCCGGATGGACATTACGGTCATATCGTCGTCAGCCGATGGCCGATGCGCGAGATAAAGCTGCACGACCTGTCGGTCTCGACGCGCGAGCCACGCTGCGCCATCGAAACCGTGATCGAGACACCGCACGGCCCGCTCCATCTCGTCTCGACGCATCTCGGCCTCGGCCTCTTCGAACGCAAGCGCCAGGCCGCGCTTCTCGCGGCGCTTGCCAGGCGCAGCGTCGAGCCGACCGTGATGCTCGGCGATTTCAACGACTGGTTTCGCCGCGGCGCGGTCCGCCGCGCGCTCGCCCGCGTCATGCCGGCACGCACGATGCTGAAGACCTTTCCCTCGCGCTGGCCCCTGCTGATGCTCGATCGCGTCTATTGCAGACCTCACGGCGCACTTGCCGGAAGCTGGACCGATCGCGCGGCCCGAAAGATTTCCGACCACCTGCCCGTCTTCGCCGAGATCAGGCTTTCATGATCGCGCCGCCGAGAGCGCCTTTTCGAGCTTCGCAAGCCCTTCGTCGAGGATCGCATCCGAAGCCGTGAGCGGCACGAGAATGCGGATCGCATTGCCGAAGACGCCGCATGACAGAAGAATGAGCCCCTCGTCCAACGCCGCATTGGTGACGCGCTTCGTCGCCTCGGCGTCGGGCTCATAGGCCACGCGCCCTTTCACGATATCGAAGCCGATCATTGCGCCATGGCCGCGAATAGCCGTCATCGGCACGACGTCGTTGCGCGACGCAATGGCTTCGAGTTTGGTCTTGATGCGCGCACCCATCGCATTCGCGCGCTCGACGAGTTTCTCCTCTGCGATGACGTCGAGCACGGCGAGCGCCGCCGCGCAGGCGATCGGACTGCCGGCATAGGTGCCGCCGAGCCCGCCGGGTTCCGCCGCATCCATGATCTCCGCGCGGCCGATGACGCCTGAGAGCGGAAAGCCGCCGGCGAGCGACTTCGCCACGGTGAGGATGTCGGGCTCGACGCCCGAATGCTCGATGCCGAACATCTTGCCTGTTCGCGCGAAGCCCGTCTGAACTTCGTCGGCGACGAGAAGAATCCCGTGCTCGTCGCAAATTTTGCGCAGCGCCACGAGCAGTTCGCGCGGCGCTTCATAGAAGCCGCCCTCGCCCTGCACCGGCTCGATCATGATGGCCGCGACGCGTGAAGGCTCGACGTCCGCCTTGAACAGGACGTCGAGCGCCTTGAGGCTGTCGGCAACGCTCGTGCCGTGATCGGCAACCGGGAACGGCAGATGGAAGACCTCGGCCGGCATCGGCCCGAACTTCTTCTTGTAGGGAAGTGTCTTGCCGGTCAGCGCCATGGTCATCATGGTCCGTCCGTGGAACCCGCCGGCGAAGGCGATGATAGCCGAGCGGCCCGTCGCGGCGCGGGCGATCTTGACGGCGTTTTCCGCTGCCTCGGCGCCGGTCGTGAAGAGAATGGTCTTGGCCGGGCCCTTGAAAGGCGCGAGGGCGTTCAGCCTTTCGGCGAGTGCGACATAAGGCTCATAGGCGACGACCTGGAAAGCCGTATGAGTATAAAGGGCGAGTTGTTTCTCGACCGCGGCGATGACTTTGGGGTGCCTGTGCCCCGTATTGAGGACCGCGATGCCGCCGGCGAAGTCGACAAACCGGCGTCCGTCCTCGTCCCAGAGTTCGGCATTTTCGGCACGGGCGGCGAAAACCGGGTAGGCGGTCGCAACACCGCGCGGCACGGCGCGCTCACGGCGGGCGAGAAGCTCTGCGTTCTGGCTCATGGGGAGGTCCTTTTCAGCGCGTTATGTCGAGCGCGCCAAAAGTTCGGGCGCTTCACTCCGCAAACGTTCCGGGACCTATGCTATAAGCAAATATCTGTTTCGCCCACACGGGCCCTGAGGGCGAAGTGCCGATTTCACGAGACGCAATGACGCATCCCAAGACCGAGAGAAAGCCGGCGACCGTCGTCGCGAAGCCTGTGAGGCGGACACAGGCCGAAAGAAGCGCGACGACCCGCAAACGCCTCATCGACGCGGCCATCCTTTGCTTACATCAATATGGCTATGCGGCGACGACGACGGTGCTTGTCGCCGAGAAAGCCGATATCAGCCGCGGCGCGATGCTGCATCAGTTCGCGACCAAGGTCGACCTGATGCTGGCGGTGGTCGAGCGTTCCTATCAGGACCAGATCGACCATTACGCAGCCTGGCTGGCGCGGGGCAAGGGCGTCTCGCGCAACCAGATCAACGACCTTCTCGGCATCGCCTGGGACGTCGCGCGTGAGCCGTCGGCCATGGCTTTCTATGAAATCTGGCTCGCGACGCGCAGCGACGAGGAACTTTCTGAACGATTCGCGCCGGTCTACGAGCGCATCAAGAAACGCTCCTATTCTGAAATGCAGAAACTGATGAAGGAAGCCGGCATCGACGCCGACCGCAAGACCATCGAGGCGATCACCCGCCTCAACATCGCGGCGCTGCGCGGCCTCGCCATCGAATGGACGATGGAGCGCGATCCCGAGCGGCTCGAAGGCTGCGTCGATCTTCTGAAGGACTATACCGACAGCTTCACTCGCCAGCGTCGGCAGGAAAAGCCGCTCAAGGCGCGGAGCAGATGACCGGCTCTACGCCGCCCTTGCTTCGGTCGACGCCGCTTCCCAGCAGCTCCTCGCGATGTCAGTGAGGACCGCTGCCTGCTGCCAGCGGTCGCCCTCCTCACGCAGCACCCCATCCGGCCCGGGAAAAAGCCGCGCATAATTCAGCCTGATGCGATGCGCGCCGAAATCGATATGAGCAGGCAGAAGCTCGGGGGCGAAGCAAAAATAATCGCCAGGCCTCGCGTCCCGGAGAAACCCCGCCATCGCCCGTGTCCAGATGGCTCTGAAATGCCCGACATGGGGCTCGTCCTCGCCGTTTCCGATATCGACCTGCATGCAACAGGAATTGCCGATGCGCCCATGCATGAACCGCACGCGATCGAGCACCGGCGCGATGAAGGCAAGCTTTCCCTCGAAATTTCCATAAGTCATTTCGAGGCCCGTATACCAATGCGAGAAGTCGCCGTTGAAACGCACCTCGGGAATGCGCGAAACGAGATCGACAGTCCGGCGCATGTCCTGCGTGATCGTCGCCCGATGCGTTTCGATGTAGATCGGATAGGAGAATTTCTCGGAAGCGTCCACGACCGCCGAGACGAGCCTGTCCATCTCATCGTCGCTTTCGAGCCCACTGCCGACATGCACCGTCGTCGCATCGCAGCCGGCCCCCTTGTGGGCGGCTGCGAGCTTCGCGGCGTCTCCGAGCGCGTCCACGCGCCCGGTCGCGGTGAGGCGGAGGCCATCTGGCGAAATGTGCGGAAGCTGATCCCCGAGAACCTGAACGCCGCGGTATCCCGCCGCCTTCAGAACCGCGAAGACATCGTCGCGCCCATGGCGCGGCCCTGTCGAGAAATCGGGAAGCGCGGCGATCGACACGAGATTGAGGTCGGTTCGCAGATAGGGCGTCGCCTCGCTGCCGTCGTTCATGTTGGCCGTCATCCCCGCCCCTCGCGCACGCTTTCGAACCGCGGCAATCCTAGAGACGTCGGAATAAACAATCAACGCTGACCGTTTATGGATACGCAAAAGGCACAAGACGCCCGCGATCGCCCGCGAGCGCCTATGTGAAGACCAGAGCTTTGCGCGCGCTCAGTGGGCGACGAGCGAGAGAAGGCCGATCGCGCCAAGCGTGAAGAAAACGCCATAGCCGAATGTCGCGGAGCGGCGGAGGAACGAGCGCGTCGCGCCTTTCCTGATCGGCAGCAGGCGATGCGGGCTTGCGCCTTCCATATCGGAGAGATCGACATCGTCCTCGATCACCGTCACCTGCGCCTTGATCGTAGCGCCGCGATGGCTGATGAGCTTCCCGCACTGGATCTCGCCGGTAACGTGGCTCGATGAGCGCAGGATGACTTCGCCGGTGACGACGAGACGGCCGTCGAAGGTGCCGGCGATTTCCGCGCGGTCGGCATTGGCGTTGCCTTCGACGGAACCTGCGACGCCGATCGAAAGCAGAGCGGTCTTGAGGTCCGCCCGGCTCATCATGCCGTCGACGAACATCGACCCCTGGGTTTCGAACGAGCCTTCGAGCGAGCTGTTCTCACCGACAACGATATCTTCGCTGCCGGCACGCAACACGCGTACGGTCGCCGTGGCGACGGGCTTGCGGCTCGTTTCCTTCGGCGAGGCGGCGGGCTTGCCGCCACTGAACGATTCGACGGGATCGGTATTCATGTTGGCTCCTCCTCGCGGGGACTGTCGGTCGCCCCTGTCGCCGACGGCAAAATCGGGCGCACGTCAATTCTGAAGTCTGAGGCTGCACGGACCCGGCAAGCCGGACAAGACGATCACCCTCCAAATCGGAGGGACGTTCTGCGAATTGCCTGAAACGGCTATTATTGCCACCAAATCGGACTTTTCCCGCCGCCCGGGCGCATTACCTTTCCGGTCCGGACAAGGCATCCGCCTTAAATCTTGCATCCGAGGCAAAATCGAATGCCTCCCCCGCACGGTTCCGGCTAGAATGACCCATCCGGAGACGGATCTGGGCTCTAGGGGGTTTCGTGCGTCAATTGATGTCCTATGTGTGGTGGCCGCTGCTTTTCGGCGGATCGGTATTGTCAGTCTATGCCGGCATGCGGGCGGGGCACGACATTTTGGCCTTCAACGTCACCTACTTGACGCTGGCGCTCGCCATCGCGCTTCTCGAGCGGCTGATGCCCCATGAAGAGGCGTGGCTCGCCAATGACGGCCAGATGGGCCCCGACCTTGCCCACACGCTCCTCAACAAGGGCATCGCCCAGGTCATCGTCACCGTCATCGTCTTCATGGGCATCGCCGACTGGATGGCGCCGACCGGCGACGGCATATGGCCCACCGCATGGCCGCTGGCGATCCAGACGGCGATGGGCCTCGTGATTGTCGAGTTCGGCCTCTACTGGAAGCATCGCCTCGCCCACGAGTGGCCCTGGCTCTGGCGCTTTCATGCCGTTCACCACAGCGTGACGCGGCTCTGGTTCTTCAACACCGGTCGCTTCCATCTGGTCGACACGGTAACCGGGCTGATGGTCGGCATGCCGGTGCTGCTCCTGCTCGGCGCGCCCCGCGACGTCCTGTTGATGGTCAGCGCCATCACAGCGGTGGTCGGCATCCTCACCCATTGCAATATCGAGATGCGCTGTGGCCCCCTCGACTACATCTTCAACACACCGACGCTCCATCGCTGGCACCATTCGAAGGTGCTGGCGGAAGGAAACAAGAATTACGGTGAGAACCTGATGCTGTTCGACCTGATCTTCGGCAGCTATTTCAACGCCGCCGATCGCCGGCCCCCCGCCGATATCGGTATCCAGCACGAGATGCCCGCGACCTTCCTCGGCCAATTGAAGGCGCCCTTCACGAACCAGCCTCTCTGAGCGACCTAGCGGCGCGTGGCCGCTCGCGGCTTGCGCGGCGCCATATGCTCGGCATCCGGCACGCCGACGCCTTTCAGGAAGATCTTCACCGCGCCCGCGACCCAGCGGTCGATCTCATCGCCCGATGGCGGCTTGTTGCTGACCGTCGCATCGCGCGTGAGATCGGCGAAGGCCATGGAGAGCAGCATCGCGGCCGCCATATGCGGATCGTCGAGTTTGAGCAAGCCGTCACGGCGGCGGCGGTCGAGCCACCGCGCAAGCCCGTCGATGATCTTCTCGTGGCCCTCGCGGTAATAGGCCGCGACCATCTCCGGAACGCGGGCGATTTCGGCGAGCGCCAGCCTGTTCGCCGCATTGCCGTTTTCCGAAAGCCCGTGTTCGGCAAGTTCGCGCAACATGCGGATGAGCGCGTCTTCGAGCGAGGCGGCGTCGTGCGCATCGTAGCGATCGAAGCTCGGCAGGATCATCTCGAGGAACGACTTGATGACGTCGACAAGGATGTCGGTCTTGGTGTCGAAGAAGCGGTAGATCGTCTTCGTCGACACGCCCGCCTCTTTCGCAATGCCGCTGACATTCGCCGCCGCGAAACCGTTGCTCATGAACACGGTCCGCGCCGCGACGAGTATGGCGCCACGCGTCTCGTCCTCGCTGCGCCGCGGCGAGCGCTGCTTTTTCGGTCGCGTCTTTTTCAACGTGGGGTCCTTCGGGATGAGAGCGCAAAATTTCCTTGACTAAGGATTGTCAGGATCGCAACCTTTCGCAAGGAAAACTGTGATTTTCCAAATTTTCGATGCGGGGATCGCCCGCGAAAGGCGGCCGGACGGGAGCGGCTGCCCCCATTCGCGCTATTTGTCCGCACCATTGGTCTGCATCATCGGGGAGAAGGATGCCGTCGCAATCCGAAGAGAATGTCCTGTCGGGCAAGGCATGGACCGATTTCTGCCGCATGCTCGAACAGGCAGGCCATATCCTGCTACGCGAAACGGCACCGTCGACGTTGCTCGATCGCGCGGAAGGCATCCGCTATCTGAGCCGTCTCACCCGCGCCATGCTCGAGTCGAGCATCGACTTTTCAAATCCCGACTTTCCGGAACTGCGCCGCATCGCCAGCGAAACCGTGAAGATGGGCGCCGACAATCCGGACAATGTCTACCTCTCGGCGACCATCGCCGGCGACCGCGAGTACCGGATCACCGGCCAGCGCGGCACGATTTCCTATTTCAGCATCGGCTCGAAGGCGAACCGCTACGGCATCGACGGCACCATGCCGTCGACCGGCGAACTTGCCGGCGAGGACATGGAGATCGGCCCCGACGGCTCCGTCGAGATCATCTGCAGCGCGACGAAGAGGCCCGGCAACTGGTTGCCGCTCGCGTCGGATTCGTCGCTCCTCGTCGTCCGCCAGTCCTATCTCGACCGCACGACGGAAGTGCCGGGCACCTACAGGATCGAATGCATCGGCGGGCCGAAGGCGCCGCCCGTGCTCCAGGCCGCGACGCTCGACGAAAACCTGCGCAAGGCGTCGATGGGCGTGCTCGGCACGGCGCTCATTTTCGCGCAATGGTCCGAACACTTCATGAGCCGACCGAACGAGCTGCCCGATTTCGGCCAGGAAATGTTCCAGAAGGCCGGCGGCGATCCTGAAATCTTCTATCTGCATGGCTACTGGAAGCTCGGACCCGACGAAGCATGGGTGATCGAGACCGAAGTGCCGGATTGCCCCTACTGGAATTTCCAGTTGAGCAACTGGTGGATGGAATCGCTCGACTATCGCTACCACAACATCTGGATCAACAAGCATACGGCGAAGCTCAACAAGGACGGCACGCTCACCATCGTCGTCGCCGCGCGCGATCCGGGCTATGGCAACTGGATCGACACGGTCGGCCACACAAGCGGCACGGCGCTGCTGCGCTGGGCGGGGGCGAAGACCCACCCACTGCCGCGCACGAAAGTGGTGAAGCTCATCGACTGAGTTCATGTCGCGACGGGTTGGGAGGCCCGGCGGCAAATGACATATCGGGAGGAGACGCCATGAGCGAAACGCTCGGCGCGGAGACGACGCATTTCGAGATCGACGCGATCATGGCGAAAGCGAAGGAGGACACAGGGCTGTCCGACTTCGGCGATCCCTGGTTCATGGAACCGCTCGCCGTCCTCGTCGACGCGCTCAATCGCGAGGCAGATCTCTCCGGCATGGGTCTGCAGGTGCAGGGCGCGAGCCTGTTGAAGTGGTTGACCGAGCGCCTTCGCCGTATCGATCTCGTGAAACAGAACCCGGAAATTGCCGACGAGAAGGTCGAGGTACTGGCCGAGATCGTCGGCCTGCCGCGCACCGGCAGCACCATGGTGCATCGCCTGCTCACCTCTTCGCCGCAGGTGACCTCCACCTATTCCTGGGAACTTCTGAACCCGCTGCCCTTCCCCGGAGAGCCATTCGGCGACCCGCAGATGCGCAAGGACATCGCCGAGGCGATGGCCGGCTTCTATCTACAGGTCATGCCTGACATGGCCGCGATCCATCCGATCGATCCTTATGGTTACGAGGAAGACGTTCTGCTTCTCGACCGCTCCTTCATGAGCACCGGCTTTCATTCGATGCTGAAGGTGCCGAGCTACGACCGGTGGCTGCTCGACGCCGACCAGCGGCCCGCCTATCGCGAGCTGAAGGAATGGCTTCAGATCCTGCAATGGCAGGACAAATCGCGCGCCGGAAAGAAGTGGCTGCTGAAATCGCCGCATCATCTGACGGCGCTGCGGGCGATCCTCGACGTTTTCCCGGAATGCAAGATCGTCGTGACGCATCGCACACCCGTGGAGACCGTGCCGTCCTACGCGAGCATGGTCTACACCATGACGAAGTCGAATACCGACAAGGCCGATCCGCATGAGATCGGCGCCTATTGGGACAAGCGTTTCCAGCGCGTGCTGCGCGATGTGATGGAGGTGCGGAAGACCGCCCCCGGGCGCTTCATCGACATTCGCTACAAGGATGTGCAGAACCAGCCCGTTGTCGAAGCGCGCAAGGTCTTCGATGCGCTGGGGCTTCCCTACGGCGCGGAGGAAGAAGCGCTGATGGAAAGCTGGCTGGTCGAGAACGCCCGCGACAGGCACCCGCCGCATAAATACAGCGCCGAGGATTTCGGCCTGACGCGCGAGGCGTTGGCCCGCGACTTCAAATTTTACATTGACGCCTATCTCGCCTGAGGGCGAACGGAGAACCAAAGGGGAGACGATTCATGATCCTGAAGGGCAAGACCGTCATCATCACCGGCATCGGACCCGGCATGGGACGCAAGATGGCGGCGGAGGCGGCGAAGGAAGGCGCCAATGTCGTCATGGTCTCCCGCTCCGATTATGTGATGAAGGATGTCGTCACGGAGATCGAGGCGGCGGGCGGAAAATGCATCGCGATCCAGGCCGATGTCTCGAAACCCGAAGATTGCCAGCGTGTCTCGGCCGAGGCCGTCGCGAAATTCGGCCGCATCAACGGGCTCGTCAACTCCGCCTATTACCACCCGCCGATGATCCCGATCCTTGAAAACGATTCCGAGGACATTCGTCAGGCTTACGAGGTGATCGTCATCGGCGCGCTCAACATGGTCCGCGCCGTACTGCCGAGCATGAAGGATGCCGGCGGCGGCTCCATCGTCAATATCGGGACCATGGCCGGACGCAAACCCATGACCGGCGAAGGCGGTTATGCGGCGGCCAAGATGGCGCTCGCCGCCGTCACGCGCCAGCTCGCGCATGAACTCGGACAGTACAACATCCGCGTTAACATCACGCTGATGGGCTGGCTGATGGGACAGGCTGTCGATTTCTATTACCAGTGGAAAGCGACCTCGACCGGCCGGACCAAGGAAGAGGTGGTCGCGGAGGCGATCTCGCATGTACCCCTCGGCCGCATTCCGCCCGATGGCGACTGCGGCAAGGCGGCACTGATGCTTCTTTCCGATTACGCGAGCGAAATCACCGGCGCGTCGATCGACGTGAAC
>NZ_DATKFR010000505.1:0-3294 GCF_035511255.1 Parvibaculum sp. | reverse complement strand
TTTCTCCCCCGAGTTCAATTCATGACGGATCGAAATGCCGTCACCGGTTAGCCACAGGGAGCAATCTGCCTGTATCCGCCGTCCGGTTTGCGGCACTCCCTTCCGCGAAACATGGCCGCTCCGGATGGACGGCGCACACCTGCGCCGCGGGGCGACTGCGCGCCGAGTTTTTTCGTTTCTCCTTAAGATGACGACCGGTTCTACGCAAATTTCCGGGAAGCGGGGCGCTTCATGGCATTGCTTTACGACGCGCCCTGTTTCGCGCCGTCAGAAGATCGCGATAGAAGGCCTCGACGTCGGCCACGCGTGCATCCGGCGCATAGAGTGTCATGTCGTAACGCGGGGCGACGCCACGCAACCGGTAAGCGCGTTCCAGCGCGGCGACCAACTCGTCGGGGTTCGTGGTGTCGATGGCGTCGATCTCGGGATTCGTGGCGGCAATGTCGGCAAGGCCGTGGCTGTTGTGGACGATCAGCCGGCAACCGGCGCGCATCGCCTCGATGGCGACGAGCCCAAAAGGTTCTTCGCGCGACGGAACGACGAGACAATCCATCACCGCATAAAGATCGAGCGCATCCGGCCTGTGACCCAGATAGCGTATGCGCGGATCGTCGGCACTGAAGCCGGCATGCCTCCCGACTTCGGGGCCTGCCCCGACGATAAGAAAACGCGCATCGGGACGATTCCATTTCAGAAAGGCCTCGAGCGCGGTCGCGAGCTTCTTGCGCGGCGATGGACGGCCGACAAAGCCGAAGACGAAATCATCGGGACCAAATCCACACTCTGCACGCAGCGCGGCAACCCGCTCGAGCGAAGGCTTCCTGAATTCCGAAACCCAGTTGGGGATGACGCGCGCCTCGACACGGCCCCGCCGCGACGGGAGCAGCGTCTTCTGCCATTCCGAAATGAGGCTCACGCCGTCGAGCCCGACGGTTTCGACAGGCCTGCCCATGTGCCAGGTCGCGACCCGTTTGATCGAACCCGGCAGGAATTTCGCGTAGCCGACGGCGCGCCCCAGATGGCCGTGATAGACGGACGCCTTCGCTCTGAGCACTTCAAGGACCACGCGCGGCATCCGCAGGAATTTTGGAACCCTCCGGACCTGAACCCGGGGCGAAATGTAGGAAAGAATTGACCGGTTCGGATCCTTGTCGCAATCATCCGCCACGAGAAGCAGGACGTCGTGCTTCTCGGCCAGCCCGTTGCAGAGTTCCGCAGCGATCCGTTCCGACCCCGCAAAACCGGCCGTGAAAATGGCCTGTACTATCTTCAAGCGGTCCCCCGCCATGTGCCCCCCGGCTATGTCGTTTCGCGTTCCAGATTAAGGGAAATCACGGCGGAGCGCGCCAGTCGTGAAGCGCCATTTTGGCGCACCCCCGCCTTTTACGGCGTTAGCACTTGCAATATTTCTGGAATGCCTCTAATTAGCATCTATCAGTTTGGAGCGATTCCAAAGACCTCCCGTTTCAAGGATCAAGGAGCCAGTTTATGAGCGTACTCGTCGGCAAGCCCGCCCCCGATTTCACCGCAGCCGCGGTTCTCGCCAGTGGCGACATTGTCGAGGACTTCAATCTGAAGTCCCATCTCAAAGGCAGCTACGGCCTCGTCTTCTTCTATCCGCTCGACTTCACCTTCGTCTGCCCCTCGGAAATCCTCGCCTATTCGAACCGCGTGCCGCAGTTCAAGGAGCGCAACGTCAAGGTCGTCGCGGTCAGCGTCGACAGCCAGTACACGCATAGCGCCTGGCGCAACACGGCGCCCAAGGATGGCGGCCTCGGCCCGGTGCAGTTCCCGATGGTGGCCGACATCACGAAGTCGATCGCGCGCGATTATGACGTGCTGATCGAGGATGCCGGCGTCGCGCTGCGCGGCACCTTCCTCATCGACAAGGACGGCATCGTCCGCCACCAGCTCGTCAACGACCTGCCGCTCGGCCGCAACGCCGACGAGGCGCTGCGCATGGTCGATGCGCTGCAATTCCACGAGGAAAACGGCGAAGTCTGCCCGGCCGGCTGGCAGAAGGGCCAGGAAGGCATGCAGGCGGACGCCAAGGGCGTTGCCAAGTATCTCGGCAGCCACGCCGAAGCGCTCTAAGCGCGCCTAGCCGCACTTTCGGACGGGCCGCTCCCTCCCTATATTATGGGGCGGCCCGCCTTCTTCCCGAATGTCCCCAGCCGCGAGCCAACGGAACCATCATGTCCGACACGAAGCACTCCAGGGTCCTCATCATCGGCGGCGGCGCTGCCGGCTATACGGCCGCGATCTATGCCGCGCGCGCCATGCTCAAGCCGACGCTCGTGCAGGGCATCCAGCCGGGCGGCCAGCTCACCATCACCACCGAAGTCGAGAATTATCCGGGTTTCGCCGAGGCCATTCAGGGCCCCTGGCTGATGGAGCAGATGGAGGCGCAGGCGCGCCACATGGGCACCGACATCGTCGGCGACACGATCGTCCATGCCGATCTCTCGAAACGCCCGTTCCGCTTCGTCGGCGACAGCGGCACGACCTACACGTCGGACGCGGTCATCATCGCGACGGGCGCGCAGGCGAAGTGGCTCGGTATTCCGTCGGAACAGCATTTCCAGGGCTTCGGCGTTTCGGCCTGCGCCACCTGCGACGGCTTCTTCTATCGCGGCAAGGAAGTGCTTCTGGTCGGCGGCGGCAATACGGCCGTCGAGGAAGCACTTTTCCTCACCAATTTCGCCTCGAAGGTCACGGTCATTCATCGCCGCAATTCCTTCCGCGCCGAGAAGATCATGCAGGAGCGCCTGTTCAAGAATCCGAAGATCGAGGTGATCTGGGATTCGGTCATCGATGAAGTCGTCGGCGACAGCGAGCCGCGCGGCGTCACGGGCGCAAAGGTCACGAACGTCAAGACGGGCGAGACGCGCGTCATTCCGGCGCATGGCATTTTCGTCGCCATCGGCCACAAGCCGGCGACCGAGCTTTTCGTCGACCAGCTCGACATGAAGCCCGGCGGCTACCTGAAGACGGTGCCCGGCGGCACGGCGACCAATATTCCCGGCGTCTTCGCGGCGGGCGACGTTTCGGACGACATCTATCGCCAGGCGGTGACGGCGGCCGGCATGGGCTGCATGGCCGCGCTCGAGACCGAGCGCTTCCTCGCGGCGGAAGACGCCGGCCACGCGCAGGCGGCAGAGTGACATTTCCATAGGAAATGTCATCCCGGCCTTGTGCCGGGATCCAGAGCGACAGGCGTTGAGCAAGCGGCCCCTGGGTCCCGGCACAAGGCCGGGATGACATCAGAGGGTCAGGAAAGCCCCAACAATTCCA
>NZ_DATKFR010000504.1:0-2204 GCF_035511255.1 Parvibaculum sp. | reverse complement strand
CGTGGCTTTGCGCTGCTGCTCTGCATCGTCCCTTCCGTCGGCATGGCCCTCAACGGACTCGGGCCAGACGAGCTGCGGTTCGGCTCCGGCCTTTTCAATCTGATGCGCAATCTCGGCGGCGCGGTCGGGATCGCGACCGTCACGACCTGGTTGCAGGATTTTGGTCGCATCAACGCTGCACGGCTCGGCGAGGACGTCACGACGCATGGGCTCAATGCGCTCAACGCCGCCGCGTCGCGCATCTCGGGTTTCACGCCGGACGCCGCCCATGCGCGGCTGATGGTCGAGGGGGAAGTCGCGCGGCTCGTCGGCCAGCAGGCGCTGACGCTTGCCTTCCAGAACGTGTTTCTCCTGATGGCGATCATGTTCGTCGGCGCGCTCGTGATCGTGCCCTTCTGCAAGACCGTCATCCTTAGTGACGGTGCCGCGCCGATCTCGGAGCATTGATCTTGATGAAAGTCGGCGGTCATCCGTCTCGAATTTTTATGCGCCGGAGGAACAAAGTGGGGTCGAAACAAGTCGGACCCCGTCATGCAGGAACGCGATATTCACCCCTATGCCCCCGTCCAGTCGACGAAGGATAAAGGGCTCCGGCCACTGGACGAGGCAGACGATTTGCCCCGCCCTGTCGACGTCTTTTGGGAGACGCTCGCGACGCTCACCGTCGTTTTCGTGGTCATCATCGTGGTCCGGACGGCGTTGACCATTTTCCACGCGAGCTGAACCTCCATCACCCGGCACGCTCCGTCCGGTCGGCAAAATGTGCCGGGCACTTACGCTCGAACACACGTTTTAAGACATTGATCTTTCATCGCTAATGTCTTTGGCAAGGCCCTTGCTTTGAGTTGCCCGTTGCGACGATGAAGGCCAAGGGGCAAGACGATGAGACGTGGCAAATCGAACACCAATGCGGCGGAGTCGCTGGAAGATGCCGTCCTCTCGATCGGGGACGCGCCGACGATGCGTTTCCGGCAGACGCTCAGCAAGCCTCATATCGCGAATGACGCACGGCGCATTCTTTCTCACGCACTGAACTATGCGGCGGAAGCCGAAAGCCGCCTCATGGAACTCAATGCGCGGGTGGCACAGCTCGAAGCGCTGGCGATCACCGATGAACTGACGGGACTTCTCAACCGGCGCGGCTTCGAGGGCATCCTGCAGCGAAATCTGCTGAGCGCCGCGCGCTATGACGAGGCCGGCCTCCTCGCCTATATCGATCTCGACGGCTTCAAGGAGATCAACGATCGTCATGGGCATTCGACCGGCGATGACGTATTGCGCGCGGTTGGCCGCTATCTGAAACGGAATATCCGGGCGACGGACTATGCCGCGCGTATCGGCGGCGATGAATTCGCCGTGCTGTTCGTGCGCGCGCAGAACGCGCCGGCGCGGGAACGCGCGCGCGGATTGGTGCGCGGCATCGGCAAGATTTCCTTGTCCCACGGCAGGAACATCATCACCCTTCGCGCGAGCCTCGGCTTTGCCTATTACGATGCGAATTCCGAGCAGGCGGAACTGCTCGCCCGCGCCGATGCCGCCATGTATGCCGACAAGAATAAGGGCAGCCGCGCCGCGCGCATGATCATCAACGGCTGAAGCTTCACTTTAGCGCCTTGTTATTTTACGGCCTGGCCCTTCGGTTGCTGCTGCGTGATGCAGTGGATGACGCCGCCACCTGCCGCGATCTCAAGCGCCGGCACCTGCACCACTTCACGGTCTGGGAAGACTTCCGCCACGATGCGGGCCGCCGCCTCGTCATGCGGATCGTCGAAAGCCGGCATGACGATGCCGCCATTGGCGATATAGAAATTCACGTAGGACGTCGTGAGCCTGCGGCCATCGCCGCGGCGGAACTGGTGCTTGGGCTGCGGCAGTTCGATGACTTCAAGCTTTTTGCCGCTCGCGTCGCGCGCGGCTTCGAGGCGCAACCTGTTTTCCCGCATGCGCATGAAATTCGGATCGCTCCGGTCTTCCGGCATATGGAGCGTCACGCGGCCCGGGCCGGCAAAGCAGGCGATCATGTCGACATGGCCGCCAGTTTCGTCGTCTTCGAGTCCCTGATCGAGCCAGACGATCCGGCGAATGCCGAGATAGAGCGCGAGACGTTCCTCGATCTGCTGGCGCGTCAGCTCGGGATTGCGGTTTTCGTTGAAGAGGCATTCTTCGGTCGTCAGCAAGGTCCCATAGCCGTCGGCGCAAATGGA
>NZ_DATKFR010000503.1:0-1761 GCF_035511255.1 Parvibaculum sp. | reverse complement strand
CGGCGGTCGAAGGAGAGATCGGCGCGCGGCGAATGCAGCCTGTAGCCGAAAAGCGAATCCGACCAGCGGACCGGCCCGTTGATCTGCCGGGCGTAGGGATCGACGAGCAGCTTGTGCGGATTGAAGCGATGGCCCTCCGTCGGCCGATAGGGGCCATAGGCACGGTAACCGTAGAGAAGCCCGGGCAGCGCGTCGGGCAGATAGCCGTGCCAGACCTCGTCGGTGCATTCCGGAAGCTCGTAGCGCGCCACTTCGCGGCGGCCGGAGGGATCGAAGATGCAAAGCTCGATCTTCTCCGCATTGGCGGAGAAGACGGCGAAATTCGTGCCGAGTCCGTCCCATGTTGCGCCGAGAGGATATGGAAGCCCGGACGTCATGCGGTCGCGAAGGTTCTGCATGATCAGGTTCCCGGCTTCAGAATGAGTGTGGCAAGCGGCGGCAGGGTGAGGCGAAGCGATGCCGGCCGCCCGTGGCTCGCAATGTCGTCGGCGTGGATGACGCCGCCATTGCCGACATTCGAACCGCCATAGATGTCCGCGTCGGTATTGAGGCATTCGCGCCAGGCGCCGCCATGCGGAACGCCGATGCGATAATCATGGCGCGGCACCGGCGTCATGTTGCAGATCGCGATGACGGGCGCATGGCCCGGCGCGCTGCGCTCATAGGCGAAGACGCTGTTCGCGCGATCGTCGCCGACGAGCCAGGCAAAGCCGCCGGGCTCGCAATCCTTCACATGAAGCGAGGGCTCGGCCGCATAGACGTGATTGAGGTCGCGCACCAGCCGCTGCACGCCGAGATGCGCGGGATTGTCGAGAAGGCCCCACTCGATCGAGCGGTCGTGGTTCCACTCGTGCCACTGCGCGATCTCGCCGCCCATGAAGAGGAGCTTCTTGCCGGGATGCGTCCACATGAAGCCGTAATAGGCGCGCAGATTGGCGAATTTCTGCCATGCGTCGCCGGGCATCTTGCCGATCAGCGAACCCTTGCCATGCACCACTTCGTCGTGTGAGAGCGGCAGCAGGAAGCGTTCGTTGAACGCATAGATCATGCCGAAGGTCATTTCATCGTGGTGGTAGCGGCGATGGATCGGATCTTCCGACATGTATTTCAACGTGTCGTGCATCCAGCCCATGTTCCATTTGTAGGTGAAGCCGAGGCCACCATGTTCGGTGTCGTGGGTGACGCCGGGCCAGGCGGTCGATTCCTCGGCGAGCATGATGGCGCCGGGGCAGCGTTCGCCGATGACGCGGTTGAGATTGCGCAGGAGCGCGATCGATTCGAGGTTTTCGCGGCCGCCATGGATATTCGGAATCCATTCGCCGGCCTTGCGGCTGTAATCGCGGTAGAGCATCGAGGCGACCGCGTCGACGCGCAGCCCGTCGACATGGAAACGCTCGAGCCAGAAAAGCGCGCTGCCGATCAGGAAGTTGACGACCTCGTTGCGGCCGAAATTGTAGATCATCGAATGCCAGTCGGGATGGAAGCCTTCGCGCGGGTCTTCATGCTCGTAGAGCGCGGTGCCGTCGAACCGGACGAGGCCGTGGGCATCGTTCGGGAAATGCCCCGGCACCCAGTCGAGCAATACGCCGATGCCCGCTTCGTGGAAGCGGTCGACGAAGTGCGCGAAGCCGTCGGGCTCGCCCATGCGGGCGGTCGGCGCATATTGGCTCAGGGGTTGATAGCCCCATGAGCCGCCGAAGGGGTGCTCCATGACGGGCATCAATTCGATATGCGTGAAACCCATGCGCTCGACATAGGGCA
>NZ_DATKFR010000502.1:0-1720 GCF_035511255.1 Parvibaculum sp. | reverse complement strand
GCAGGGTGAGCTGCTCGGCTATGCGATTTCGCACCCATCCGTCATGGGCAAGCCGGCCGCGCTCAACAGCCTGATCGGCGCACTGCCGGCGGACGCCGATTGCCTCTTCCTGCACGACATCGCGCTCACCGAAGCCTCGCGCGGGCTCGGCCTCGGCCGCTCGCTGCTCGACCGTTTGAAGACGGCGGCGCGGGACGCGGGCCTCACGCGCATCGCCCTCGTCTCGGTCAACAACTCCCTCGGCTACTGGCAGGCGCAGGGTTTCCGCGTCTTCGAAGCCGATGTGGCACTCACGGCGAAGCTTGCCTCCTATGGCGAGGATGCCGCTTACATGCTGCTGGATCTCTGAGTTTTCGTCATTGCGAGCGCAGCGAAGCAATCCAGAGACCGCGAAGAAGAGACTGTATTGCTTCGCCCTTCGGGCTCGCAATGACGTTCAGGAGGCGACCGCTGCAACGGCCTTGTCGTCCCGCCCCGGCGCAGGCTTCGTGATCGCCCCATGCGCATGGCCGAAAGCGCCGATGTCGAGTTCGCGATAGAGAAGCCGCGAGGGATCGACCGGGCCCGGCATGGTGAGGCGCCCCGGCGGCACCGGGCCGAAACCGACCTTCACGTAATAGGGTTCATCGCCGACCAGGATCACCAGCCGGTAGCCCATCGCCTTCGCGTCGGCGAGGCCGCGCCGCATCAGGTTGACGCCGCAGCCTTGGCCCCGGAGCATCGGCACGACGGCGAGCGGCCCGAGCATCAGGCCCGGCACGCCCCCGATGTTTACGGGCCAGAAACGCAGGCTGCCGATGAGGTGGCGGTTCTCGCCCTCGCCCATATGGGCGACGTAGCACAGCTCGGGAATGGCGGTATTGCCCTCGCGCAGCCGTTGGGCGGTTTTCGCATAGCGGCCGGGGCCGAAGCTCAGGTCGAGGAGCGCTTCGATGGCAGGCCCGTGCTCGGGCCGCTCGATCTCGATGTCAAACATGAACGGGTCTTTCGGATGAGGCGATTGCGAACGGGAAAGAGCATCCGCCGCTTCGGCCATCCGGGGTTCAGGCCCGGAAGACGTGCGCGCGGCAGGACGCATGGGCGAGAGCCGAAAGGCCCTCGCGCCCCATTCGTCGTCGCTGCATCGCAAGGCGCGCCATGTCCGTACCCTCCAGGCCCCGCGGTCGTCCCGCGAAAGGCCCCATTTGCCGCAGGCGGATAGCATGGGTCCGCCCCGACGTAAAGCGAAAGCTCGGAAGGGTGCCGGTCAAAAGGGCTGGAATGGCGGGCCTTGCATCGGCTAGCTTGCCGCCAATTCAAACGAGAACGCAGGGAGAAAACCCATGGGACTTCTAGAGGGCAAGGTCGTTCTGGTCACCGGCGCCGCCGGCGGCATCGGCAAGGAATGCGCGCTGATCGCGGCCCGCGAGGGCGCGAAGGTCGTGGTCAACGATCTCGGTGGCAGCGTGAAGGGCGGCGATGAGGGCAATGCCTCGGCCGCGCAGGCGACCGTCGACGAGATCAAGGCGGCGGGCGGCGAAGCGGTCGCGAACTCGGACAGCGTGGCGCTCAAGTCCGGCGCCGAGAACATGATCGCCCAGGCGCTCGACACCTTCGGCGGTCTCCACTCGATCATCAGCCCGGCCGGCATCCTGCGCGACGGCATGTTCCACAAGATGCCCGACGAGGACTGGAAGGCGGTCATCGACGTCCATCTCCACGGCAGCTACAACATCACGCG
>NZ_DATKFR010000501.1:0-8276 GCF_035511255.1 Parvibaculum sp. | reverse complement strand
TTCGCCGACGGACCAGGCGATCGGCACGGGCGACGGGACGGCGCGGGTGTTTCAACTGGCGAAGGCCTACGGCTCCGGGGGCATCGTCTATATGCGGACGATCAGGAAGCCCGTGGCGGGAACGGTGCGGGTCGCGGTCGGCGGTGTCGAGAGGATGGAGGCGGAATTCACGGTCGATGCGACGACGGGCGCGGTGAGCTTCGTCGCGGCGCCGGTCGCGGGCGCGGAGATCACGGCGGGCTTCGAGTTCGACGTGCCGGTGCGGTTCGACACGGACTTTCTCGAGATCAATCTCGCGGCTTTCGAGGCCGGATCGTTGCCGAGCGTGCCGGTGATCGAGGTGAGGGTGTGATGCATTCGTTCCAGCCCTCTCCCCTTGGGGAGAGGGCTGGGTGAGGGGGAGCAGCGGAAAAGAGTCTTTCGAAGAGGACACCCTCACCCGACCGGCTGCGCCGGTCGACCTCTCCCGCAAGCGGGAGAGGCGAAGCAAGGAAATCAAAATGAAAAACATTTCTCCGGAGCTTGCCGCGCATCTCGCGGGCGGGGTGACGACGCTGTGCAACTGCTGGAAGCTGACGCGCGCGGACGGGCGCGTGATGGGGTTCACCGATCACGATGGCGATCTCGTGTTCGACGGCGTGACCTTCGAGGCGGCGGCGGGGTTCACGGCGAGTGCGATCGAGAGTTCGGCGGGGCTCGCCGTGGACAATCTCGATCTCGCGGGAGGGTTCAATTCCGAACGGCTCGACGAGAGCGAGCTCGCGGCGGGGCTCTACGACGACGCGGGCGTCGAGATCTGGCGCGTCAACTGGCGCGCGCCGGAGCAGCGGCTCCTGATGCGCAAGGGCAATCTCGGCGAGGTGAGCCGGGGCGCGACGGGCTTCACGGCGGAGCTGCGCGGGCTCGCGCATCGGCTCAACCAGCCGACGGGGCGGCTTTTTCAATATGGCTGCGACGCCGATCTCGGCGATGCGCGATGTTGCGTCGATCTCGGCGCGGCGGCGATGCGCGGGGAGGGCGTCGTCGTCGCGGTGGAAGAGAACCGGATCGTCACCGCGACGGGGCTCGGCGGTTTCGCCGAAGGCTGGTTCGAGCGCGGGCGGCTCGTCTTCGCGGATGGCGCGAACGAGGGCGCGGGCGGCGAGGTGAAGCTTCATGCCGCGACGCCTTCGGGCGCGGTCGTCGAACTCTGGCAGGCGGCGGCGCGGGAGATCGCGGTCGGCGACAGCTTCAGCGTGACGGCTGGCTGCGACAAGCAGTTTACGACCTGCCGCGCGAAATTCGGCAATGGCGCGAACTTTCGCGGCTTCCCGCATATGCCGGGTAACGATTTCGTCGTGTCCTATGCGAACTCGGGAGATGTCAACGATGGCGGAAGCCGGAACTGAGGTGGCGCGGGCCGATATCGTGGCGGCGGCGCGAAGCTGGATCGGCACGCCCTATCGGCATCAGGGGGCTTGCAAGGGTGCGGGCGCGGATTGCCTGGGCCTCGTGCGGGGCGTGTGGCGCGAGCTTTACGGCGAGGAGCCGGAGGCGCCGCCGGCCTATACGGCGGACTGGGCGGAAGGTCCGGGTACGAATGGACATGTCGCCGAGACGATGGCGGAGGCGGCGCGGCGGCATCTCGTCGAGATCGACACCCGCGATGCACGGGAGGGGGATGTCGTGCTCTTTCGCATGAGGCCGAGGGGGCCGGCGAAACATGCGGGCGTGCTCTCGGGCGTGGACCGGATGATTCACGCCTGGTCGGGACATGCGGTGGTCGAGACCTCGCTCGGGCGCTGGTGGCGGGCGCGGATGGCCTATGCGTTCCGGTTTCCGGGGGTGGGGTAGAAGCGCCTCCACCCGAAAAATTCGAGTCGAATTTCTCGACCTCCCCCGAGGGGGAGGTAGAGGCAATTCACCTCCATCTCAACCTGTCATCCCGGGCTCGTCCCGGGATCCAGGGGCGGCTGGCTCCGAGCGAGTGGCCCCTGGGCCCCGGCACAAGGCCGGGGTGACAGACATATTCTGGTGCATCACATGGCGACACTTCTTCTTTCGACGGCGGGGTCGGCGCTGGGGAGCGCGTTGCTGCCCTCCGGGATCAGTTTTCTCGGGGCGACGGTGAGCGGGGCGGCGCTCGGAAGCGCGATCGGGGCGGGGCTCGGGGCCTATGTCGATCAGCAGCTTTTCGGCTCGACGGTGGCGAATTCCGAGGGGCCGCGATTGTCCGACCTGCAGGTCATGTCCTCGACCGAGGGCGCGCCGGTGCCGCGACTTTACGGGCGGGCGCGGATCGCCGGGCAGGTGATCTGGGCGACACATTATAAAGAGCACAGTTCGACGCAGAGCAGCGGCGGCAAGGGAGGGGGCGGCGGCGCGAGCGTCACCTCCTATTCCTACACAGTCTCCTTCGCCGTCGCGCTGTGCGAGGGGCCGGTGACGCGCATCGGCCGCGTCTGGGCGGACGGCAAGGCGATGTCGCTCGAAGACGCGACCTGGCGGCTCCACAAGGGCGACGAGACGCAGATGCCCGATCCAACGATCGAGGCGGTGGAGGGCGCAGGCAATGCGCCCGCCTATCGCGGCATCGCCTATGTGGTGTTCGATAACCTGCCGCTCGGCGATTACGGCAATCGCGTGCCGCAGCTTTCCTTCGAGGTGTTCCGTTCCCTGAGCGATGTGGAAGGCAAGATCGAGGCCGTGACGATCATTCCGGGCGCGGGCGAGTTCGTCTACGACACCAGGGCGACGCGGGAAATCCTCTCCGAGAGTTCGAGCCGCGCGATCAACCGGCATTCGAGCGAAGGCGGGACGGACTGGAGCGTGGCGCTCGACCAGTTGCAGGCGGTGTGCCCCAATGTCGCGAGCGCGTCGCTCGTGGTGAGCTGGTTCGGCGACGATCTGCGCTGCGGCGCCTGCACGGTGAGGCCGAAGGTCGAAATCGGCTGGAAGATCACGACGCCGGAGCAGTGGCGCGTGGCGGGACTCGCGCGGACCCTGGCGCAGGTGGTGAGCCAGGTGGACGGCAAGCCTGCCTTCGGTGGCACGCCCTCCGACGCTTCGGTGACGCGGGCTCTTCAGGACATGAAGGCGCGGGGCTTGCGCACCGTCTTCTATCCCTTCGTGATGATGGATGTTCCGGCCGGCAACACGCTTGCCGACCCGTGGACGGGCGCGGCGTCGCAACCCGCCTATCCCTGGCGCGGACGCATCACCTCATCGCCGGCCCCGGGAGAAGCCGGATCGCCCGACAAGACGAGCGCGGCGGCGGCGCAGGTCGCGAGCTTTTTCGGCACGGCGGCGGTGGGCGATTTCAGCATCGCCGGCGGCGCGGTCGCCTATGCCGGGCCGGCCGAATGGTCCTACCGGCGGATGATTTTGCACTACGCGCATCTCTGCAAGGCGGCGGGCGGCGTCGATGCGTTTCTGATCGGCTCGGAACTCAGGGGCCTCACGCAGATCCGCAGCGGGGCCGCGACCTATCCGGCGGTCGCGGCGCTGAAGGCGCTGGCGGCCGACGTCGCGGGCGTGCTCGGGCCGGCGACCAAGATTTCCTATGCGGCGGACTGGTCGGAATATGCGGGCCATCATCCGGCGGACGGATCGGGCGATCATTATTTCCATCTCGATCCGCTCTGGGCGGACGCGAATATTCATTTCGTCGGCATCGATCTCTATGCGCCGCTCAGCGACTGGCGCAAGACGAGCGACCATCTCGACCGGGCGCTGGCGGCGTCGATCTACGACATCGACTATCTGAAGTCGCGGATCGCGGGCGGCGAGGATTACGACTGGTATTATGCGAGCGAGGTCGACCGTGCCGCGCAACTCCGCTCGACGATCGCTGACGGATACGGCAAGCCCTGGGTCTTCCGCGCCAAGGACATTCTGTCGTGGTGGGCCAACGCCCATCACGACAGGCCGGGCGGCATCGAGAGCGTGAGCGCGACTTCATGGGTGCCTCAGGGCAAGCCCGTCTGGTTCACCGAACTCGGCTGCCCGGCCATCGACAAGGGGACGAACGAACCCAATCTCTTCACCGATCCGAAATCGTCGGAGAGCGCGGCCCCACATTTCTCGAACGGCACGCGCGACGATTACATCCAGCGCTGCTTCATCGCGGCGCAGACGGAGTATTGGGGACAGGCGGGCGCGCATAATCCGGTCTCCGCCGTCTATGGCGGGCGGATGCTCGATGCGGGCGACATGTTTTTCTGGACCTGGGACGCGCGACCCTTTCCGACCTTTCCCGACCGCAGCGACATCTGGGCCGACGGCGAGAACTGGCAGCGCGGGCACTGGCTCAACGGGCGGCTCGGCGCGGTGCCGCTCACCGATCTCGTGCGCGTCATCATGGAGGATGTCGGCTTTTCGGATTTCGACGCGAGCGAGCTTACGGGCGTCGTCGAAGGGTTCGTCATCGACCGCATCATGAGTCCGAGGCAGGCGCTCGCCCCCTTGATGCTGGCGCGCTTTTTCGACGCGGCCGAGACGGAGGGCACGATCCGCTTCCGGCATTTCGGCGCGGCATCCGCGCTGACGCTGACGCCCGACATGCTGGCGGTGGAGGAGGACAGCGCCGAGGCGGGCTACATCCTCACACGCGGGCAGGAGACGGAGCTGCCGCTCTCGGCCAAGCTCACCTTCATCGACGCCGGCATGGAATATAGGCAGGCGACGGTCGAGGCGCGCCGGCTCGGCGTCGCGACGCAGCGCGTCGCTTCGGCGGCGCTGTCGATGGCGATGACGGCCGAGGACGCGCAGGGCGTCGCCGACATCTGGTTGCAGCAGAGCTGGAGCGAGCGCGAGAAGGCGGTGCTGAAATTGCCGCCGTCGCTCGTCGCGCTCGATCCGGGCGATGTCGTGGAGCTCGCGCTGCCGTCGCGCCATGCGCGCTATCGGCTGACGGGCGTGACCGACGGCGCGCATCGCGAGGCGAAGGCCGTTCAGAGCGAGGCGAGCCTTTACGGGCGGCTGGCGAGCCCGCGGCGCGCGCGGGCCAGCGCGACGGCGGCGAGCTTCGGCGTGCCGCTCGGCGTGTTCCTCGACCTGCCGCTGCTGACGGGCGCGGAGACGCCTTATGCGCCGCGCGTCGCCTTCGCGGCCGATCCCTGGCCGGGCGGCATCGCGCTGTGGAAGGGCACGGGGAGCGGCTTCGCGCTCGACCGCGTGACGACGCGCGAGGCGACGATCGGCCGGACGGCGAGCGATCTGGGCGCGGGCGTCACGTCGCGCTGGGACGAGGCACAGGTGTTGACGGTGACGCTCGTCTCGGGCGCGCTGTCCTCGGCGAGCGCGGAGGCGGTGCTCGCGGGCGCGAACGCGGCGGCGCTCGAAACGCCGGAGGGCGGTTGGGAGGTGATCCAGTTCCGCGAGGCCGAACTCGTCGCGTCGGCGACCTATGAATTGCGCGGGTTGCTGCGCGGGCAGGCGGGAACGGAGGCGGCGATGCGCGCGCCGCTGGCGGCGGGCGCGCGCTTCGTGCTGATCGACGGCGCGGTGGCGGAGATGGGTCTGAGCGAAAACGAGCGCGGGCTCGCGCGGAGCTGGGCCTATGGCCCCGCATCGCTGCCGATTGACGATGAAAGTTATGCCCGGGAGACAAGGGCTTTCGCCGGCGTGGGGCTTCGGCCTTTGTCGCCGGTGCATCCGCGCGCGGCGCGCGGAGCGGGCGGCGACATCGAGCTCAGCTGGGTCCGGCGGACGCGGATCGGCGGCGATAGCTGGGAGGGCACGGATGTGCCGCTCGGCGAGGAAGAGGAACGCTATGCGCTCGACATTCTGAGCGGCGGCGTCGCGGTGCGGACGTTCGATGTCACCGCGCCCGCCGCGAGCTACACGGCGGCGATGCAGACCGCCGATTTCGGATCGGCTTCATTTGCGACGCTCGACATTCGCGTCGCGCAGGTGAGCCGGGCCTTCGGGCGCGGCACGGCAAGAGAGGCGACACTTCATGTCTGAGACTTTGCATCTGAAACTTCCTTTTCTCGAAGCGGCGCAGGCGCAGAAGCATGTGACCGTGAACGAGAGCTTGCGGGCGCTCGATGCGCTGGTGCAGCTTTCGGTGAAGAGCCGCGCGCTCGCCGCGCCGCCCGCGACGCCGGGCGACGGCGACCGCTACATCGTCGCGGGCGCGCCGACCGGCGCCTGGGCGGGTGCGGCGGGGAAGGTTGCGGCCTTCACCGACGGCGCGTGGAGCTTCTTCGCGCCGCAGACGGGCTGGCGCGCTTACGACGAAGGCGCCGGCGAGTTCGTCGCCTATGCGGGGAGCGGCTGGGCGAAGGAACCCTCGGGGGCGAGCGTCACGAGCCCGCATGGCGCGGCGACGACGCTCGCGATCCTCGAAGGCGATCACACGATCGCGGCGGGGAGCTCCAACGACACGAGCTTCGCGATCCCCGACCGCGCGATTGTGCTCGGCGTCACGGGTCGCGTGCTGACCGCGATCACGGGCGCGAGTTCGTGGAACCTCGGCGTCGCGGCGGATGCGACGCGCTATGGCAACGGGATCGGCGCGGGCGCGGGGTCCACGGTGATCGGGCCGTCGGGCACGCCCGTCACTTATTGGGGCGCCACGGCGCTGCGGCTTTCATCCGTGGGGGGAAGTTTCACCGGCGGGAAAGTGAGGCTGGCGGTGCATTATGTGGCGTTGGGGTGTGTGGGGGCGTGAAGGCTTGACCGCTTCGCATGGCATTCCCATATGCGATTTACCAAAATTTCAACGAATGTCCGGTCAGAATGTCCCATTCCCGGGCGCGGTGTCGTCCCCGCACTTGTCAGGAGCCTTGCCGGCGGCCATAGTTGGCTAAGGGGAGGACCTGTCGACGCCCAGCGGGGGGCGGAAGGATCAGGTCTTGACAAAGAACATGCTTATTCGCTGTTACGCAGAAGGTTCGGCGCGCGGCTGGGAGGCCGTCTGTCTCGATCTCGACATTGCGGTGCAGGGTACCTCTTTCGAGGAGGTATACCGGCTCCTCGGCGAGGCTATCGACCAGTATGTCGAATACGCCAACGATCTGCCGGAAGCGGAGCGCACCCGTATGTTGTCCAGGAAAGCTCCGCTTACGGACAGACTCCGTTTCCTCTGGCATGTAGCCCGTACAACGCTCAAGGGAGACGGCTCTGGCGACAAACAACGCCATGAGTTCACGAAGCCGCTTATGGCTGCGTGAAATACGCTGAATTTATCAAAATCATAGAAGCTCACGGCTTCAAGATCGACAGACAGAACGGCAGCCACCGAATCTACGAAGGCTTCGTGGACGGCAGGCGATGCGCGGTCACCGTCGCCTATCATCGTGTCAACGACGAAATTCTTCCCAAGAATTTTGACTCCATGATCCGCCAGTCGGGGCTCGGCAAGAAGCTATTCCGGCGTTGATCGTGTGGTGACAGGAAGATGGGCAGGTGGACGAGCCGGAGTGAGGCTTCTCTTTCCACTTCTTCCCTTCATGCTCCCTCTCTCCTTTCTTTCCATCCTTTTCGTCGTGACCGGGCTTGGCCCGGCCATCCACGTCTTGCTTTGCGGTGTCTTTCCAAGGAAGACGTGGATACGCGGGTCGAGCCCGCGCATGACGGGGTTGGGGTGGCGTTACCGCGACCGAAGCTCCCGCTTGACATATTCCTGTTATGTTCCTATTCTAGGAATATAGTCACAAACACCGGAAATCATCATGACCGAGTTGAAGAACCGCGTTGCGCGGGCGGGAGGGCTTTGTCCGGTTTCGGCCGTGCCGGATCTCGCCGCCGTGGTGAGCGTGGCGCTGGCGGTGGCCGCGCGGGCCGGGCGGGAGAGCCGGGAGGCGCAGGTGGCCGTCGCGGCGGCGATCCTCAACTGCATGAAAATGCGGCATCGGCATTGTCCGGCGCTGAACAGCGGCGGGCGATGCACGCGGGCCGTGTGGCGCGATGCGGAGGAGGCGTCCGCGCGGGCCGATTTCGGCGACTGGGATTTCGTGCGCGCGCTCGCCATCGTCTGCGAGCTCATTGCCGGCGAGATCGACGATCCGACGGACGGCGCGACGCATTGGCATGCGCATACCGAGGCGCCCGGCTGGGCGCGGCATGCGCGGCCGAGCGCGCTGATCGGACCGAATTTCTATTACCGCTTCGGCATTCAAAAGACGGCACGAGGAGACGAACAGCACCGCCGATGACGCGGTGGAGAAAGGGAGATGTATCATGTTCGAGTTTTCGGCAACGGCGAGCATCGCGGCCCATGGGCTGACGCTCGCGGATCTGATGGAGGCGGTCCGGTTCGTTCTGGACATGGGGCTTCATGTCGTCGGCAT
>NZ_DATKFR010000500.1:0-10737 GCF_035511255.1 Parvibaculum sp. | reverse complement strand
TGGGACGGGTTTCCGACCGCGCGGGAGCTGGTCGCCCGCTATGCCGAGGGATCGTCGCGCGACCTCTCCGCCATCGAGTGGTATGCGGTGCTCGCCTGCTACAAGCTTGGCATCATCCTCGAAGGGACGCATGCGCGCGCCTTCGCCGGCAAGGCGCCGAAGGAGACCGGCGACATGCTGCACGCATCGACCGTCGGCCTCTTCCGCCGCGCGCTCGGCTGGATCGGCGGGTAGGCGGCGGACGTCTACCGCAGTTGCGAAAAAAGCACGGGGATAACTTATTTCGTCCTCCCCGCGACTTATCCCCGCCATCATTTGTCGCGCTAATATCGTCAGACCCCGGTGGATGCGCCCTGGCGCGTCTGTCACGGGTCTGTGCGCGTGCTATGGTTTGATCGTCCAATCAGGATTCTCGCGAAGGCTCCCCCATCATGCGCCTCTTCTCCCGGTCCTCTCTCGCAGCTCTCTCCTTCCTCGCCTTTTCCGTCTTCTTCCTCGCCGCTGGCGCGGACGTCCGGGCGGCGGAAGGGAGCCTTTCGGTCGCGCGCATCACACCCTCCGGCGAGGATGTGCCGGCCGAACGCCAGATCGTCATCGAGTTCGACCGGCCGGTGGTGCCGCTCGGCCGGATGGAGCGGACGGCCGCCGAAATTCCGGTCGAGATCGAGCCGAAAGTCGATTGCGAATGGCGCTGGCTCAGCGAAAGCGCGCTGGCCTGCCAGTTGAAGGAGGCCGACGCGCTGAAGGCCTCGACCCGCTATGCGCTGACCGTCAATCCGGGATTGAAGGCGGCCGATGGAACGACGCTGGCAGCGCCTTTCCGCCATGAGTTCATCACGACACGCATCGCGCTCGACCGGGCCGAATTTTCGGACTGGGGCGGGCCGGCGGAACCGGCGATGCTCGTCACCTTCAATCAGCCGGTGCGGCGCGATTCCGTCGTCAATCATCTCGTCTTCGCCTGGAAGGGTGAGAAGACCGGCGAGGTCGCGGTTCATGTCGCGACGGGGCCGGACTGGACGAAGGCGCCGGACGACGCGCTGGTGAAGGTCGAGCGCGAACCGGGACTTGCCGGCTTCTTCCGCCGGCTGCTGGCCTATTTTCCGTGGTTTCGCCCGGAATCCGTTCCGGGTACGGAGGAATGGGCGCGGCGGACATGGCTCGTCAGCGCGAAGAAGCCATTGCCGCTCGACACCGAGGCCGAACTCGTCATGAAGCCGGGGCTCATTTCCGGCGCGGGGCCCGAGCGCAGCATCGTCGATCAGCCGGTGCAGAAATTTGCGACTTTCGGCGCGTTCCGTTTCACAGGGCTGCGCTGCACCTCGAACGAGGGCACGGAAATCACGATCCGGCCGGACGACGCCGGAAAGCCCGCCGCAGATTGCGGCCCGTGGAATCCCGTGCGGCTGCTCTTCACCGCGCCGGTCAAGATGAAGGAAATCCGCGACCATGTCGCGCTGTCGCCGGAGCTCGGCAAAGCGGGGCCGGACGACGACCCCTGGTCGAACGTCGATCCCGAACAGACGGAGGGCTACTACGCCTGGAAAGGCCGGCAGAAGGATGACGAGTATTCGGCGCGCTTCCCGATCTATCTGCGTTCCGACCGCGACTACGAAGCGACGCTGAAGAAGGACGACAAGGGCGCGATCGTCGACCTGTGGGGGCGCAAGCTCGAGGGCGCGCTCGATGTGCGCTGGCACATGGACAACCGGCCGCCGAATTTCGAGCTGCCGAACGCCATCGCCGTTCTCGAGAAGAACGTCGACAGCGACGTTCCGCTCTATGTCAACAATCTGACGGCGCGCGAATTCAATTTTTCGCGCATGACGGCGCGGGAGGTCGAAAGCGGGCTTTCGGTGCACGAGGCGCTCGATCCGATCCGCAATATCCAGTACGCGATTCCCTTCGGCGTGCGCGGCCTGCTCGACGGGAAATCGGGCGCCGTTCTCGGCGCGCTCACGGTCACGCCGAAATTGCCGAACGAGAAGTCCGGCCTTCTTTTCGCGCAGGTGACGCCCTTCGGACTGCATGTGAAGATCGCGCATTACAACAGCTTCGTCTGGGTGACCGATCTCGCGACCGCCGAGCCCGTCGCGGGGGTGAAGGTCGAGCGCTATCGCGACCCGGTGCTCGCGCAGGCGCTGTGCCGGACCGGCGCGCCGGGGACCTGGGCGGAGCCCGCCGTCGTCGAAGCCTCGGCGATCACCGACGAGAACGGACTCGCCGTTCTGCCGGGCGTTGCGCCGAAGCCCGGCGTCTGGGAATCGCCTTGCGACAAGGCGCTGACGATCCGCGCCGTGAAAGGCGACGATCTGGCGCTGCTGCCGCTCAGCTACGAGTTCGAGGCGGACACCTATCGCGCCTCCGGTGAACAGATATGGCCGCAGGACCAGAGCGAGCAGGAGCATATGCGCGTCTGGGGCACGACGGCGCAGGGCGTTTATCGCGCGGGCGATACGATCCAGTACAAGATTTACGTGCGCGGCCAGTCGAACGAGGGGTTGGCGCCGCCGCCGCCGTCCGAATATCGGCTGCAGCTCGTCGATCCGACGGGCAAGCTCGTGGCCGACATCAAGAAGGTCGCGCTCAACGATTTCGGTGCGACGGACGGCAGCGTCACCGTGCCGAAGACGGGCGCGGTCGGCTGGTACAAGTTCCGGCTGTTGCAAAAGCTGCGTGGCGACGCGGGCGAACCGCAGAACAGCGAGCAAGGCGAGACGGCGGACGCCGAAGGCGCGCTGTCGAGCGGCTGGTATGCCTGGATGCCGGTGCAGGTGCTGGTCAGCGATTTTACGCCGGCCTCGTTCCGGGTGACGGCGAGCATCGACGGCAAGGTTTTCAGTCCGTCGAAACCGGTCGCGGTCGAGGGGCGGGCGGAGCTTCACTCCGGCGGACCCTACACCAATGCGACGGCGCGGATCACGGCGAGTTTCAGGCCGCGACCGATGTCGTCCAGCCATCCGACGGCGGCGGGTTTCGATTTTTCGCGCAGCGATCTCGAAACGTCGAGCTATGAGAAGATGCTGGCGCAGATGGAACAGCCGCTCGACGCGCAGGGCGTCGCCAAGGTCAATGTGGCGATCCCGGATCAGGGCAACGACAGCTATGGCGATCTGAGCTTCGAGGTCGCGGTGATGGACGATCGCGGCAAGAACGTCGCCAATTCGATCGATGCGATTTATGCCGCGACGGACCGCTTCGTCGGCCTCAAGGCGAAGGAATGGATCTATCAGGCGGGCAAGCCGGCAGGCTACGGGTACATCGTCGTCGATCCGGCGGGAACGCCCGTCAAGGATGCGAAAGTCGATCTCAAGATCGAGATGAAGAAGGTGACGGCGGCGCGGGTGAAGTCCGCCGGGAACGTCTATCAGACGGTCTACAACACGAGTTGGGAGAAGGTCGCGACCTGCGAGGGGACGCCCGCGGCGGAGCCCGCCGACTGCAGTTTCGTACCGAAGGATGCGGGCGAGTATCGTATCACCGCAACGGTGAAGGGCACGGGCGGCAAGGCGCATGTCGCGAGCAGCGATTTCTGGGTGACGGGCCGCGACGTCGTGCTCTGGGACGGCGAGCCGGACACGGCGTTGCAGATGTTCCCGGAGAAGGCCTCCTACAAGGTCGGCGAGACGGCGCGCTACCTCATCAAGAACCCCTATCCCAACGCGAAGGCGCTCATCACCATCGAGCGTTACGGCGTGCTCGACCATTTCGTGCAGACCTTCACGAGCTCGACGCCCATCGTCGAATTTCCGGTGAAGCCGAACTACGCACCGGGATTCTATGTTTCCGTCGTGCTGCTCAGCCCGCGCGTCGACAAGCCGCTGGAAGCGGGGCAGGTCGATCTCGGCAAGCCGACGTTCCGCATGGGCTACATCGCCGTGCCGGTGACGGACCCCTATAACGAACTCGCGATCAAGGCGACGACGGAACGCGACGAGTACAGGCCGGGCGAGAGCGTCAAGGTGGCGCTCCACGCGGCGGCGCGTCATGCGGAGAAGGCGGAGCCGATCGAGCTCGCGGTCGCGGTTCTCGATCAGGCGGTCTTCGATCTCATCACGGGTGGCAAAGCCTATTTCGATCCGTACAAGGGCTTTTACAAGCTCGATAGTCTCGACGTGCGCAACTACAACCTGCTGCTGAAACTCGTCGGCCGCCAGAAGTTCGAGAAGAAGGGCGCCAATCCCGGCGGCGATGGCGGCGCCGATTTCAAGTTCCGCGACGACTCGAAGTATGTCGCCTACTGGAATCCGAGTCTGCGCACGGATGCCGGCGGCAATGCGAGTTTCAGTTTCGAGGCGCCGGACAATCTGACGGGATGGCGCATTCTCGCCATCGGCACGACGCCGACCGACAAGGCCGGTCTCGGCGAGGGCGATTTCAAGGTCAACCGGCCGACAGAAATCAGGCCGGTCATGCCGAACCAGGTGATGGAAGGCGACAGCTTCAACGCCGGCTTCAGCGTGATGAACCGCACCGACAAGAAGCGGCACATCAAGGTCGATATCGAAGCGGGGGGCACGCTCGATGCGAAGACAGCGAAGACGCTGACGAAGGAGGTCGATCTCGAGCCTTATGCGCGAATGACGATCTTCATGCCGCTGGTCGCGGGCCGTGTCGCGACGGTGCCGGGCGTCAACCAGGGCGAGATCGCCTTCAAGGTCGTGGCGGGCGATGCGACCGACAAGGACGGCTATCTCGCGAAGCTTGCCGTCAACAAGCGCGTCGACCTCGTGACCGCCGCGATCTACGGCACCACGGATCAGGGCGACGCGACGACGCCGGTCGCTTTTCCGAAGGATATTCGACCGGACGCCGGAGAGCTCTCGGTGGTGTTGAGTCCGACCGTCGTCACGGATGTGGCGGGGGCCTTCCGCTTCATCGCGGATTATCCGTTTCTCTGCTGGGAGCAGAGGATCACCAAGGGCGTGATGGCGGCCAATTTCGCCGCGCTCGGGAAATATCTGCCCGCCGACCTCACATGGGCCGGCGCCGCCGACACGCTGAAGGCGATGCTTGCGAGCGCCGCCGACTTCCAGGCGCCGAATGGCGGCATGGCCTATTGGGTGCCGTCGAACGACAGGGCCGATCCCTATCTCTCCGCCTATACGGCGCTTTCCTTCGGCTGGCTGCATGCGCGCGGCGCCGATGTGCCGGAGCCGGTGGAGGCGAAGCTCATGGCCTATCTGCAGGAGCTCCTGCGGAAGGACACCGGCCCCGCCTATTACACGGCGGACATGACCGCGTCGGCGCGGGCGACCGCGCTCGCCGCGCTGTCGCAACGCGGGCAGGTGACGCTGCGCGACATCGAGCGGCTGCGGCCGCGCTACAAGACGATGGGGCTTTTCGGCAATGCGATGCTGATGCAAGCGGCGCTGTCGCTCAAGGATGCGAGCGGCGACAAGCTTGCCGACGAGCTTGCCGACATCGTCATGGCGCATTCGAACCAGACCTCGGGCAAGTTTCTCTTCAGCGAGGAACAGGGCGAGGGCTATGCACGGATGTTGGCGACGCCGATGAGGGACAACTGCGCGATCCTGTCGAGCCTCGTCGCCTATGGGCGCAATCCGGCGCAAAGGGCCCGGATGGAGCAGGTGACGTTCAAGCTGGTGCGGGCGATTTCGCAGAGCCAGCGGGCCGCCGGTTATTGGGGCAACACGCAGGAGAACATGTTCTGCACCACGGCGCTTGCCGACTATGCGGCCGCCTATGAAAGCGCCACGCCCGATCTTCATGTGACGGCGACGGTCGGCACCGACATTCTCGGATCGGCGGAGTTGAAAGGCGTACAGGCGAAGCCCGCGACGCTTTCGCGGCCGATTGCGGCAACCGACCCCGGCACGACCGCGACCGTCGCGATCAAACGCGAGGGCGAGGGACGCCTCTATTATGCGACGCGGCTTTCCTATGCGCCGACCGACGCGGCGGCGAGCGCCGTCAATAGCGGCATCGAGGTGCGTCGCGAGTACAGCGTTGAGCGGGACGGGAAATGGGTGCTGCTCGGCGAGAAGGCGGAGGTCGCGCGGGGCGAGCTTGTGCGTGTCGATCTTTATCTTTCGCTGCCGTCGGCGCGCAGTTTCGTCGTCGTCAACGATCCGGTGCCGGGCGGCCTCGAACCCGTCAATCGCGATCTCGCGACGTCGTCGGCGGTCGATGCCGGCAAGGCCGAGTATGTCGCGCCGGAAGGAAGCTGGTGGAGCCACGCCAAGGAATGGATCGAGTACGAGGCGGGCTTCTGGAGCTTCTACCACCGTGAATTGCGCTTCGACAGCGTACGTTTCTATTCGGATTATCTCGACGCGGGCAACTATCACCTGACCTATGCGGCGCAGGCGATCGCCACCGGCGAGTTCCAGCGGCGGGCGACGAAGGCCGAGGAAATGTACGATCCGGACGTCTTCGGACTTGGACTGCCGGGGAGCCTGACGGTCCGGGAGAAGCCCTGACATGGAGTGGTTGCGCTGGAGCTGGAGTCAGTTCGCGCGGACACCGATGCGTCCGAACGAATGGAGCTGGCCGCGCTGGGCGGGGCTCGGCACGAGTGCGTTTCTCGTCTGGCTCGGCGTCGCCACATGGGCGGGGCTCGCGCCGGACGAGGCTCTCGACCTCGCGCCGCGGGCGACACGGCACATTCTGTTCGACAGACAGGGGCAACCGCTCGCCGAAGATGCGGGCGAGTGGAACGTGCAGAACCAGGTGCCGCTCTATCGCGTGCCGCAGCGGCTGAAAGACGCCGTGCTGCTGGCGGAAGACAGGCGTTTCTTCGCGCATCGCGGCGTGGACTGGATCGCGCGGGCCCATGGGCTCTGGCAGGGCATTCGTGCGGGGCGCAATGTGCGCGGTGCAAGCACGATCACCGAGCAGGTCGTGCGCATGCTCAAGCCGCGTCCGAGGACGCTCTGGTCGAAATGGCTCGAAGGCTTCGACGCGCGGCGGCTGGAAGCGCGCGCCACGAAGTCCGACATTCTCGAATTCTATCTCAATCAGGTTCCCTATGCCTCGAACCGGCGGGGCGTCGCCAATGCTGCGCGGTTCTATTTCGACCGCGATCTCGGCACGCTCGATACGCGCGAGATGATCGCGCTCGCAATCCTGCCGCGCGCGCCGTCCGGGCTCGATCCCTATCGCGGCGGCGCGAAGGTTCTCGACCGGCGCAGCCTAAGACTCGCGACGGCGATGCGGCATGCGGGTGTGCTGCCCGCCGCCGAGTGGCAGAGAGCGATCGAGACGCCGCTCGATCTCCAGCCGCCGCCGCGCCGCTCGGCTATCGGACATTTCCGCAATTACGTCGAGCGCCAGCTTTCGGCGCGGACGGGAAAACTGCCGCTCAATATCACGACGACGCTCGACAGCGGCCTCGTCGATTTTGCGCAAGGGCTGCTCGACGAGCGGCTCGCCAGCCTTGGCCCGCGCCATGTTCACAATGGTGCGCTGCTGGTCGTGGACCGACGGAGCGGCGAGATTCGCGCCTGGGTGGTGGCGGGGGCCGACGCCGGCATGTCGACGCCGGGGCGGTTTCTCGACGCGGTGCTGATCCCGCGTCAACCAGGCTCGGCGTTGAAGCCGTTTCTTTACGCCGCCGCTTTCGACGCGGGCTGGTCGCCGGCCGAACGGATCGAGGATGCGCCTTATTCGGAAGCGGTGGGCACGGGACTTCATCGCTTCAACAATTACAGCCGGCAGTTTTACGGCGAGGTCAGCGCGCGGCAGGCGCTCGGCAATTCGCTCAACATTCCGGCGCTTCATGCCGTCAACTTTGTCGGGCCGGATCGTTACCTCGACATTCTGCATCAACTCGGCTTCGAGAGCCTGAAGAAGAGCGCCGGCTTCTATGGCGACGGACTTGCGCTCGGCAATGGCGAGGTGTCGCTGCTCGAACTGGTGCGCGGGTTCACGGCGCTGGCAAATGGCGGCACGACGGTGCGTCTCCGTGCGATTGCCGACGACGAGAGGCGCGCGGAGCCAGGTGCGCGCGTCTTCAGTCGCGACGCGGCGCTTCTCGTCGGCAATGTGCTTTCGGATCCATGGGCGCGCGTCATGGAGTTCGGGCGCTATTCGACGCTCAACCTGCCGGTGCAGACGGCGGTGAAGACGGGAACATCCACGGATTATCGCGACGCCTGGTCCGTGGGGTTCGACAGCCGCTATGTGGTCGGCATATGGATGGGCAATCTCGACCAGACGCCGACCGACGGCATCACCGGCTCGACGGGCCCGGCGCTGGTGCTGCGCGGCGTCTTCGCCTATCTCAATCGCGACCGCAATACGGGCAAGTTGCCGTTGCCCGCCGACTTGCCGCTCGCCGACAGTTGCGCCTTCGGGCAGAGTGGCTGCGAGCAGATTTACGACTACAAGACGAATGTCGCCGCGCGGTCGCCGGTGGCGAAATGGCAGGCGGCGCAGGCTTCGATCCTGACGCCAACGCCGAATTTAAGGCTCGCCTACGATCCGCGTCTTCCCGCGGACCGGCAGATGTTCCGCTTCACGCTGGGCGGCGTCGAGCCGGAAGCGCATGTGACATGGTTGCTGAACGGCGAGCCGGCCGGCGAGACGCGAGGACCGGACTTCATGTGGCGGCTGACGCGCGGAACCTATGCGGTCGAGGCGCGGGTCGAGGACGAAGATGGCGCGCGGATGCTTGGGCCGGTGGCATTCTCCGTGCGCTAGCCTCTGAAGCGGTGCGCCTCGATCGAAACGGGTTTCATCTCGATGCTGAAGCCCGGCCGTTGCGGCGGCATGTAGCGGCCTTCGCGCATGATGCAGGGCTCGACGAAATGCTCGTGCAGATGATCGACATATTCGGCGACGCGGCCGTCCATGGTGCCGGAGATTGCGAGGTAATCGATCATCGAGAGGTGCTGCACATATTCGCAGAGGCCGACACCGCCAGCATGCGGACAGACGGGCTTTCCGAATTTCGCCGCCATCAGCATGATCGCGAGGTTTTCGTTGAGGCCGCCGACGCGGGCCGCGTCGATCTGCACGACGTCGATGGCGTCGCCTTGCATGAATTGCTTGAACATCACACGGTTCTGGCACATCTCCCCCGTCGCGACGGAGATCGGCGCAATGGCCCGACGGATCTCGGCATGGCCCAGAATATCGTCGGGCGAGGTCGGTTCCTCGATGAACCAGGGGGAGAATTCCGCGAGGTGTCTCATCCAGCCGATCGCCTCACCGACTTCCCAGACCTGATTGGCATCCACCATCAGCTTGCAGTCGGGACCGATTTCCTCGCGAACGATGCGGCACCGGCGGATATCGTCCGCGAGATCGCGGCCGACCTTGATCTTCAGATGCGTCCAGCCGTCGGCGCGCGCCTTGCGGCAAAGAGATCTGATCTTGTCGTCGTCATAGCCGAGCCAGCCGGCCGATGTCGTATAGGCGGGATAGCCGCCCGCTTCGAGCAGGGCGCGGCGGTGGCTCTTGCCTTCAGCGTTGCGTGAGAGAAGCGCCAATGCTTCGTCGCGCGTGATCGCGTTGGTGAGATAGCGGAAGTCGATACAGCGCACGAGCTCTTCCGGCGCCATGTCGGCGACGAGACGCCAGACCGGCTTTGCTTCCGCTTTCGCCCAGAGATCCCAGACGGCGTTGACGACCGCGCCCGTTGCAAGATGCATGACGCCCTTGTCGGGCCCGAGCCAGCGAAGCTGCGAGTCGCTCGTCACATGACGCCAGAAGGCGCCCATGTCGGCGGCGATGTCGGCAAGTCTCAGGCCGACGAGACGGGGCATCAGCGCGTCGATTGCCGCAACGCACAAATCGTTGCCACGACCGATGGTGAAGGTGAGGCCATGGCCGGAAAGACCGGGCGAGTCGGTTTCGATGACGACATAGGCAGCCGAATAATCCGGGTCCGGATTCATCGCGTCCGAGCCGTGAAGGCCGGTTGACGTCGGGAAACGCACGTCATGCGTGCGCCATCCGGCGATTTTGGGTGTGGCGGCGTTTTTCACTTGTGGTCCGTCCGGGTTCGGCTAGAGTTTCATATAGAAACCAAGAAGACATATATAAAACGGTTTCGTCAACGGCTGCGGGAGGGCCGCGTGACACAAGCCAAAACGAAGAAGCCGACGGTTCGCGGCCGGAAGAGTCCGGAAGCGAGGCGCTACTCGGCGCCGGCGCTCGAGAAGGGTCTCGACATCCTCGAGTTCCTGGCCGAGCATCAGGACGGCTGCGGCCTCGCCGAAGTGGCGCTCGGAATCGGGCGGACCAAGGGCGAGATATTCCGCATGCTCGCCGTTCTCGAAGCGCGCCGCTATGTCGAGCGCGACCGGGAGGCGGAACGGTATCGCGTCACCGACAAGCTGTTTCGACTGGGGCTTCGCCAGCCGCGCTATCGCGCGCTGGTTCAGGTTTCCGCGCCGTTCATGGAGAGCTTTTCGGAAGCGACGCGCTATCCCTGCCATCTTGCCATTCCGACGGGCAGCCAGATTGCCGTCATTGCGCGAGCGGAGGGGAAGGATCTTGTCGGCGTTTCGGTGCGGGTCGGCTATCGCCAGCCGCTAACCGACACCGGCTCCGGCATGTGTCTTCTCGCCTTCATGCCGGAATATGGGCGCAAGCGCGCGCTCGACGCATTGCGTGTCGAGACGCGAAGGGTCGCGGCGAGCAAGCTCGAGGCCGATCTGAAGCAGATAAGGAAAGATGGCGGGCTGATCGAACAGAGCCGGATCATGGAAGGCGTATGGGACATATCCTGTCCGATCATGGTCGCGGGCGAAGCCATCGCGGCGTTGA
>NZ_DATKFR010000499.1:0-2921 GCF_035511255.1 Parvibaculum sp. | reverse complement strand
CGGCGCTTGCCGCCCGTCCGGATGGCTTCGACGGTCGCGATCAGGAGGCCGCTTGCGTAACGCTGTGCAGCCTCCCAGCGATTGAAGGGATCGCTGTCATGCGTCATCAGGAACACCCAGTCGCGTTCCTTCAGATTGGCGGTCAGCGTGACGGGCGCGGTGAATCCCCGCAGCAGCGAGGGCACGGGCTTCTCGCCGACATGGCGGAAGCGGAAGGTCTGCGTCCGCTCGGTGAGGTTCAGCACGCGCGTCCTGGTGCTCTTGTCGTCGCCGTCGAGATGAAGGGGCATGTCCTTGCCGTCCGGCCCGACAAGGCCGACCGCGACCGGGATGTGATAGGGCTCCTTCATTTTCTGGCCGGGCGTCGGCGCGCAAACCTGCGTCATCTTCAGCGTGTAGGTTTCGCGTGCGCTGTCGTAGCGGCCCGACACCAGGACCTCCGGTGTTCCGGACTGCTGGTACCAGAGCTTGAATTGCGTGAGGTCGATCTTCGCGCCGTCGGAGAGCGCCTTCAGAAAATCCTCGACGGTGGCCGCCTCGCCGTCATGGCGCTCGAAATAGAGGTCCATGCCCTTGCGGAAGCGCTTCGGTCCCACCAGCGTGTGGATCATGCGGCAAAGCTCGGCGCCCTTTTCGTAGACGGTCGCCGTGTAGAAATTGTTGATCTCGATGTAGCTATCGGGTCGCACCGGATGGGCGAGGGGTCCCTGATCCTCCGGGAACTGATGACTGCGAAGTAGACGCACGTCGGCAATGCGCTTCACGGGGCGCGAGCGCATGTCGCTGGTGAACTCCTGATCGCGGAAGACGGTCAGGCCTTCCTTCAGGCAAAGCTGGAACCAGTCGCGGCAGGTGATGCGGTTGCCGGTCCAGTTGTGGAAATATTCATGCGCGATGATCGCCTCGATCGCGGCATAGTCGGCGTCCGTCGCGGTGTCGGGGCGGGCCAGCACATATTTGTCGTTGAAGACGTTGAGGCCCTTGTTCTCCATCGCCCCCATGTTGAAGGAACTCACCGCGACGATCATGAAGATGTCGAGATCGTATTCGCGGCCGAACACCTCTTCGTCCCAGCGCATCGAGCGTTTCAGCGCTTCCATCGCATAGGCGCAGCGATCCTCGTTCCCCGGCTCGACGAAAATCCTGAGCGTCACCTCCCGGCCCGACATGGTGACGAACTTGTCCTCGACATGGCCGAGCGCGCCCGCGACCAGCGCGAAGAGATAGGCGGGCTTCGGGAAGGGATCGTGCCATTCGGCAAAGTGCTTGCCGTCCTTGAGCTTACCCGCCTTCACCAGATTGCCGTTCGAGAGCAAGACGGGCGCCGCCTTCTCGTCGGCGACGATGCGCGTCGTGAAGACGGCCATCGCGTCCGGCCGGTCCAGATAATAAGTGATGCGGCGGAACCCTTCCGCCTCGCATTGCGTGCAGTAGATGCCGTTCGAGAGATAGAGCCCCGTCAGCGCCGTGTTTGCCTCCGGCCCGCAGGTTGTCACCGTTTCCAGCGTGAACCCCCCGTCTGGCGTCTCCGGCACCGTCAGATGCCGCCCGTCGACCTGCCAGGCGTTCGGGCTCAGCGTCTCGCCGTCGATCCTGACTTCGTGCAGCGTCAGCTTTTCGCCATCGAGCACCAACGGCCCGTTGCCGGCCGCGGCCGGGTTCCGCCGCATCTTCAGCCGCGCGTGAACGCGGGTCGCCGCCGGGTCGAGGGCGACCTCGAGCGACACCTCGTCGATCAGGAAAGCGGGCGGCGCATAGTCCTTTAACAGGACGGGATGCGGTTCTTCGGTTCTCATGGGGGCTGTGCTCGAAAACTGGCGGCGGGACCGCTTGGGGAACGGCGGCGACGCCGTATGGAAACTGTCGCAAGTCTAAACAATCGCGGAGGGATATGGCGAAATTTCGTCCGTTCCGCCCCCGTTTATCACAGGCCGCGCTTGCGCTCGGGGCCGCTTTCCGCCATCAAACGGGCGCGGCCAATCAGGGACGGACAAGATGGACAAGGCGGCTTTCAGGGCGCGTCGGCATCAGGTGCTCGCCGACGCGACCATTGCGGAACTTCCCAACCATTATCGCGGCAAGGTGCGCGACAATTACGATCTGCCCGACGGGCGGCGCATCATCGTCGCTTCGGACCGATTGAGCGCCTTCGACCGCATCCTCGCCGCCATCCCCTACAAGGGCGAGGTGCTGACCCAGACCGCGCGCTTCTGGTTCGAGGCGACGAAGGACATCTGCCCCAACCACGTCCTCGAATACCCCGATCCCAACGTGGTCGTCGGCCGCCGGCTCGACATCCTGCCGGTCGAGATCGTGGTGCGCGACTATCTCGCCGGCACCACCGGCACCTCGATCCTCACCATGTACAAGAAGGGCGAGCGGGAGATGTACGGCGTCCGCCTGCCGGACGGGTTGCGGGACAATGAGCGCCTGCCGCGCACCATCATCACGCCGACCTCCAAGGCCATGTTGGGTGCGCATGACGAGCCGCTGTCGCCCGAGGAGATCGTCGCCAACGGCATCCTGACGGCGGAACAATGGCGCATTCTTTCCGGCTATGCGCTCTCGCTTTTTGCGCGGGGACAGGAGATCGCGGCGACGAGCGGCCTCATCCTCGTCGATACGAAATACGAGTTCGGCACCGACGCGCGCGGCCACATCGTGCTCGCCGACGAAATCCACACGCCGGACAGCAGCCGCTACTGGCTCGCCTCGAGCTACGCCCAGCGCTTCGCCGCCGGCGAGAAGCCCGAAAGCTTCGACAAGGATTTCGTGCGCAACTGGGTTGCCGCCCGCTGCGACCCTTACAAGGACGACGTTCCCGAAATCCCGGCCGACCTCATCCTCGACACGGCGGAAGTCTATATCGACGCCTTCGAGACAATTACGGGCAAGACCTTCACCCTGCCCGAAACCGACGA
>NZ_DATKFR010000498.1:0-2652 GCF_035511255.1 Parvibaculum sp. | reverse complement strand
TCTCGATCGACTACGCCCGCACGCGCCAGCAGTTCAGGAAGCCCATCGCCGAATTCCAGATGATCCAGTCGAAGCTCGCGCAGATGTATGTCTGGGTCGAGACGATGCGCACTTTCAACTACCGTGTCCTCAACGCCGCGAACGACATCGAGGTCGGCGGCGGCGGGCGCGGTGAAATCCATGCGCTGACGGCCGCCTCGGTCATGTACGCCGCCGATACGATGAACCGCGTCCTCGACGAGGCGGTGCAGATTCACGGCGGCTCGGGCTATATCTGGGAGTCGGAAGTCAACCGTCTCTTCCGCGCGACCAAGCTCCTCGAAATCGGCGCCGGCACGACGGAGGTGAGAAAACTCATCATCGCGGGCGAGATCCTGAAGAGATGAGCGAGAGCTTCCGCTATTCAGACGACGAGCTCGCCACCCTCCCCGCCGTCTATGCGCCGGACCTCCTGAAAGGCCAGGTCTTCGTCGTCTCCGGCGGCGGTAGTGGCATTGGCCGCGCGACGGCCTGGCTCGCGGCGCGGCTCGGCGCGAAAGTCGTCGTCACCGGCCGCAAGGAGGAAAAGCTGGTCGCCATGCGCGACGGCCTGACAGCGCATGGGTTTTCCGCCGACTATGCCATGCTCGATATTCGCGACCGAGACTCGGTCGACGGCGCGCTCACACGCATCATGGCGCGCGAAGGCCGCATCGACACGTTGGTCAACAGTGCAGGCGGCCAGTTTCCGCAAGCCGCCATCGACTATTCGCTGAAGGGCTGGCGAGCCGTCATCGAAACCAATCTCGACGGCACCTTCCACATGATGCAGTCGATGGCGCGTCTCTGGCGCGACAAGGGCGCGGGCGGCAACATCGTCAACATCGTCGTCTCCGGACGCGGCCTCCACCATGTCGCCCACAGCGTCGCGGCGCGGGCAGGCGTCATCGCCTTCAGCGAGGCCGTCGCGGTCGAATGGGCGCCGCTCGGCATCCGCATCAACTGCATCGCGCCGGGGGCGATCCGCTCGGAAGGCTGGGCAACCTACGCGCCGGACGTGCGCGAGCGCTATCCGAACACAAACCCCTTGCGAAAAGTCGGCACCCCCTGGGACGTGGCGCAGGCCTGCATCTATCTGAGCGCGCCGTCGGGCCAGTTCGTCACTGGCGAAACGCTGGAGATCACCGGCGGCGGGCATCTCTGGGGCGAAGTCTGGACCACCGACAAGCCAGGTTACTTCATCGACGCATCGCGCAAGATCGAGCCGAAAGCGTCGGAGTGATCGATCCGGGAAGGGATATTCACCAGGGAACGTGCAGCACCTCGACATTCGGCAAGCCCATAATGGGAATGCCGAGATCGGTCGCGAGCCGTCCGAAGCCTTCAGTCTCGATCAAATCCTCGTAGGGGATTTCTGGAAACCGCAGACCGCCACGATGAAGCGCGGCATCGACGAGCAGCATCGTTCCGCCGACGGAATCGAGCGGCACCTCTTCGCTATGACGCAAGTCGTCGAGATAGAGCCGCCGCCCGCGGGACATGCGGGGCATATAAAGCCCGTGCCGCATGTCGCGGTAATAGCCCTTGTCGCGATCGGCATTGACCGTGATGAAGCTGTTCTGATCGAAGCAGGGACCGCCGGCCTGCCTCACACAATGCGGAACGGCGATCCGCGCGCCCGTGGCCCGGAGACGGGCGAAAATATCGGCGGGATATTTCCATACGTCGACATCGATCCACAGCGCCCAGTCGTCGGCGCCGTCGATGCCATGGTCGATCATGTGGTTGCGCACCTGCGCAATCCCGCCGCGACGCCGTCGCTGAACGGCATCCTTCCATCGCGCCGCATGGACGAAGCGCCCGCCGACCTGCTTGCGCAGCAGGATCACGTCGCGGTATCGGCTCCGGATCGGCGCGACGAGCGCATTGAGCCTGTCCCAGCTATCGTCCACGCTGTCGCCTTCGCAGAAGACGAGCTTGATCTTCGTCGCCGGAACATCGAGACGGGCGATCTGCGCAAGAGAGGCTTCGAGATGGTCTGCGGCATCGCGAAGCGGAACCATGATGGCGAGATTGTCGCCTGCCGAAGGCGCGGACCGGATCGCCGACCGATCGACCGCCGCTCTTGCGCGGACCGGATCGAGGCGAGGGCCACGCGTGAGATTGGCGCGAAGGCGATGAAACTCCCGGCCCAGGCCGCTTACGATCCGCCGGTTGCGCGACTTCTTCAGCCACGTACCTGCCCAGTAATGGCGCGCCAGACGTTCGCCTCCCTGCTCCAGATCCGGCTCATTGCCGGACCGGTCCACGCCGTTGAAAAGCGTCGATGGCGCGAGGTGAATTCCCGCGCGATCCGGGAATGAAAGCTGCGCGGCGGTGAGAAGACAAGGGCCGGTCACATCGAGAATGTTGCGGGCACCCCTATTCTTCTTCATCAGGCTGATGACGTGCAGCCAGAAAGGATGACCGGCGGGACTCGCCATGATCCCGTTGAAGACCATATACGGCATGCCGCGTTGACGCGCGAACGGTTGCCAATGCGTCGAAGGCTCATGGCTGAGGACGACGCGCGTCTCGTCCGCGAGGCGATCCAGCGGCGCCAGACACTCAGTGTCGATATCCGCGTAAACTCCACCGAAGCGATGCAGCAGCATGTAGCGCGCCGCATCGGCA
>NZ_DATKFR010000497.1:0-18483 GCF_035511255.1 Parvibaculum sp. | reverse complement strand
AGATCGGCGCCTTCGACGGTATGACCGACGGTCGAAAGTGCCATGCGCGGCGACATCTGGCAGCGCCCCAGAAGCGCGAGTTCCCGTTCCAGCGGATAAGGCGCCCATGTCGCGTAATAGCAGCTGTCATATTCCGGCGTGTGCTCGAAGACATAGTCGGGACCGACAAGTCGGCCCGGCACACGGAACCACCATTTGCGATCGTAAGAAACGAGAGGACCCGTATTCGTCCAGGCGTTCTCGTAATCGTCCCGCCCAGCGAGGCGATTCACTGCGCTCTCGCCGGCATTGACGATCCGGAACGTGCATGGAACGCCCCGGACGCCGGACGCGCGGAAGTGGTAATAGCCGAAGAAATCGGTTCCCTCGTCTTTCCGCAGAGAAAGCCTGATGTCGGCCGGATTCTCGGCGGAAACAACTTCTATGCTGCCGTTGGGAATGTCGCCGTTGATCCAGATCGTCATGTCGTGTCTCCGGGACGGAAGGAACGAGCCCAGTCTAATCCTACTTGTTCAGCTCGTACTTCATGATCCGCCCATGCGGGCCCTTGATATCGCGCTCCAGTTCATAGACGTCGCCTGCCGGCCCCGTGCGATCTTTCAATGCTTCTTCGATCGCGACGATGTCCTGGGCGTCCAGAGCGAGCTTGCTGATTTGCCCATGAGCGGACAGATGGCGCGTATTTGTGGCGCCGACAATTGCCGCCGCCACGCCTTCACGATCCAGAATGGCCCGCGTCGCAACCGATGCGATATCGCAACCGTGCTTCCCGGCAATACGATGGAGCGTCTCCAGCAATCGCTGGAAAAGTCCCCAGCCGCCGAGATCGTCGATAATCAGCTTGTACTTGATCAGCGATCTATTCGCGAACGTGTTGGCCGGCTCCTCCTGGCCGAGCCAGCGCTCGGAGAGAAAACCACCCGCCACCGTCCCATAGCAAAGGAGCGCAATATTATTCTGCCGACAGAAATCGACCATCTTCCGCCGGGGGCGATCGTCGAGAAGAGAATACTGGATCTGATGCGAAACGATGGGAACGCCCGCGTCGACGATCTCCGTCAGATGCGGCACGTCGAAATTGGTCGCGCCGACACGCGCAATCTTTCCCGCTTTCCGTTGCCGATCAAGCTCCAACGCGATATCGACGTAACGCGGCACCGAATAGTCCCACCAGTGAAACTGCACGATGTCGATCCGCTCGACGCGCAGCCGTCGCAGCGAGCGATCTACGATACGTTCGACGAGATTCCGATCGGCCCGGGCGAGATCCGACAGATCGGGAACGAATTTGGTATGAATTTGCACCCGGCGCGCATGGTCGGGATATTTTGTACGGAATTCCCCGATAAGTGCTTCGACGTCGGTATAGATATCAGCGCAATCGAACGTCGTGATCCCGGCTTCGACGAAGGTCGCCATGTCGTCAACGGCTTGCGCCCGGTCGATTGGTCCGTGATCGCCGGCAAGATGCCAGCCGCCCTTGATCAATCGAGAAATACTGTAGTCGTCGGAAATAGTGACGCGCGGAATCATACTTACTAACCTACGAGAGAACGGTACCTGTCGTTTCCGACCGGCGGAATTTTCGACGCCCCGTGCGGGTAATGCGGAAGCGGCTCGGGCACAGCGGATCCGGGCAAGCGATCTCGGCGTCCGACGTCATCCAGTCGTTGGGATGCGTCTCGCGCTGCTTGGCCGCGAGCACGGGTAGAATGGCAGCAAGCGAATAAATCGAGAATCCTTGACCCGGCGGCAGGAAGAGCATCTCACCGCGCAAATCGAAATAATCGCCAACCTTTGCATGGCAGTATAGTTTTGCATCCGCCGGGGCGACGACTTCCACGCGCAGATCGTAAAGTTCGAAAGTGTCGCTGTCTGACCGGCTGGCGTTTTCCGATTCATTCATGAGATCACTTCGCTTCCTTCTTTCGCGAACGACTCCATCCCGACGGGCGTTCCGTCATCTTCCGATTATCGACCGTTCGATCAATCACAAGCATCGGCGGTTACATTGCATTGACCGCAAACTTCGTGGTCGGAGATCCGCCGTGCGCGACCCTCCCCATCGATGCGCGGAACTCTTACGGCCTTCCTTCGCGCAGCTTTTTCGTCGCACTCTCGTCGACACGGCCATCGGCTATGATCACTCCGTAAACGTCGCGCGCCGCCTCAAGCGAGACATATCCCTCGATCACATCCTCGAGCACGTCCGCTGGCGCCCGATCGGTGGGGCGTCCGTAGCCGGCACCGCCACCGGTGAGGCAGACAGCGACGTCTCCGGCCTCAACAGCCGCGCGATAGGTGCCGACCCGCTTTTCCTTCGCCGTCCCTGGAAAGAGCAACATGGCATTCGGCTCGGATTCATGCCCGCCGGCGAGGCCCCAGGGTCGTGTCTTCGTCTTTTTCGTCACCGACAGGAACTCACCCGGCGACCGGAACCGGATACGACGCGTCAACGCAACGCCACCGCGATGCATGCCCGCCCCGCCGCTGTCCGATCGCAATTCGAGCGCTTCGATGAACATGCCGGTCTTCATCTCCATCACCTCGATGGGTGTATTGCGCACGAGACTGCCCGAGAGATGATTGGTGGCATTTGTACCGTCATGCGCGGCACCGCCACCCCAGCCGACCGGATCGTTGTTGCTGACGGCGTAGAGCTGCCCGGTTTCCGGATTTGTGCCCACCATCATGAAACCCGGCACATCGCCCCCGGAAGAAGCCACAAGACGATCCGGCATGGCTTGCGCGAGCGCCTTGTAGACAAGTTCGAGAGCGAGATGCGAGGTCCAGAGCGTGAAGGTCGCCGAAGGGTAGATCGCGTGAAAGAGATTTCCGGGCGGCGCGATCACCTTGAGCGGCCGGAAATTTCCCGCATTGCTCGGGCTATGCGGTGTCGTCAGGGACTTCAGGACGAATTTGCAGATCGTTTCCGTCAAGCCGAAGGGCACATTGATGGGGCCTCGCACTGCCGGCGACGACGCGCTGAAATCGCAGGTCATTCCCTCGTCATCGATGGTCACTGTGACCTTGATGGGGACGGGCGTATCGCTGATGCCATCGTCGTCGACGAAGTCCTCGGCTGAATAGGTCCCATGCGGCAGGGATTCCAGCGCGCGGCGTGTCGTCATCTCGCCATGCTTCAGGATTCGCTGCGTCGCTTCCTCGAAACGCGCCGCGCCGAACTTCGCGTAGATCTCCTGCAGGCGCTTTTCGCCCGTCCGCGTGCTCGCCACCTGGGCTTCGAGATCACCGATCACGAGGTCGGGCATGCGGGAATTGAAGCGGATGAGTTCGACGATCTCCTTGTCGAGTTTGCCCCGCTTGTAAATCTTCGTGCCGGGGAAAATCAGTCCTTCCTGATGCATGTCCGTCGAATCGAGGACGTAACCTGGATCCTTGGCACCCAGATCCATCCAATGCGCGCGCAAGCAGGTATAAGCGAAGGGCCTTGTTTCATCCGGTGCGAAGACGGGCGCGAATAGCGTCACGTCCATCGCATGCGCCGAATTCCAGTAGGGATAATTCATCAGGACGATGTCGCCGGGGAAGAGATTTTCCTCTCCCACATATTCGACGCCCTTGCGAATGGCGTAGTCGTTCGCCCCCAGAAAGAGGGCCAGACCCGGCGCATCCGCGATCAGCTCCAGATCGCGATTGTAAAGAGAGATGCCGAAATCGAGCACCTCGTAGATGACGGGGTTGAAGGCAGTGCGGATCAGCGTCCTCCGCATCTCCTCCGCGGCCGACAGGAGATAGCTGCGGATGACCTCCGTGGTGGCTCCATCCAGTGTCATGCTGCTTGCCTCCGAATGATCAGGTGTCCGAAGTCGTCGACGGTCATTTGCTGATCGGAATGAATGACTGTCGTCGACGTGCCCTCGTCGATGATGGCCGGGCCCTGAATGACGTGGCCGGGCGCGAGGCGCTCGCGCGCGTAAATCCCGAACGGGACCATTTGCCGCCGCGCGAAGCAGTAAGCGTCCCGCGTCTTGACGAGCGCAACGTCGGCCGGCCCCGTCGCGGACGGCAGCTTCCGCAGGCTGGGTTTGGCGAGCTGTCCGACCGCTCTGAGACGCAAGGTTACGATCTGCACGGGATCGGCAATGGCATGCCCGTATCGCTCGGCGTGGAGCGCATTGAAGCGTTCGACAATGTCCGCAATCGTCATCTCCGCGGTAATCGGAACCTCGAGCGCGTGCTCCTGGCCGAAATACCGACACTCCAGAAAACGTTCGAGAACCTGCTCGGCCGGCAGAACGCCCTGTTGATCGAGGGCCGCCCTTCCCTTCTCTTCAAGAACGGAGAAACCCGCCTCGATCGCGGGCCGTTCGTCGTCGGAAAGCCGACGGATGTCCGTCTGGGAAAATTCGGACACGAGATCGGACATCACCATGCCCCAGGCGGAAAATGCCGCCGGTACATTCGGAACGATCAAGTCCACGACGTCGATCTCGCGCGCGAGCAATGGAGCGATCATCGGCCCCGCGCCGCCAAAGGCGAGCAGCGAGAAGTCACGGGGGTCTTTTCCCCGTTCGACCGTGATCTCGCGAATGGCGCCGACCGTGCGCGCGATCAACACGTCGAAAACGCCCGCAGAGGCCGTCAGCACATCGGTTCCTAGCGTTTTGGCGATCCGGTCTTCCATGCCGCGGCGCGCCGCAGCGGCATCGAGGGAGAGAGCGCCGCCCAGAAAGGCTTCGGCGTCGAGGTATCCGAGAACAAGCGCCGCATCTGTTGTCGTCGGTTCGACGCCACCTTTGCCATAGGCGATCGGGCCGGGTACTGCGCCGGCGCTTTGCGGACCGACCTGCAGCAATCCCTCCTGAACCCAGGCGATCGAGCCGCCGCCCGTGCCGATGCAGCGAATATCGAAAATCGGAATCAGCGCCGGAAAATGCTCGAGCGTCGCCTCATGCATCACCAGCGGATCCATGTTCTCGATCACGCTGGCATCGAGGCTCGTTCCACCATAATCGAGCGAGAGCAGGTGGTCCCGTCCGAGCAGCCGCGCAATATAAGCCGCGCCGACGATACCGCCCGAAGGACCCGACATGACGGTAAAGATCGGCGCCCTTGTCGCGACCTCCGAGGTCATCGCCCCACCGCTCGACCTCATGATCAGGAAGCGGCCGCCCAGACCCTTGTCCAGCAGAGCCTGCTTCAGCTTGCCGACATAGGCCTCGAAGATCGGTCTGATATAGGCGTCAAGAACGGTCGTCGCCGTCCGCTCATATTCGCGATATTCACGCGTGATTTCGCTCGAGATCGAGACCGGCAATTGTGGAAAGTGCTCGCGCACAATCTCAGCCGCGCGCTCCTCATGAGCCGGATTTTTGTAGGAATGCAGAAACGAAATGGCGAGCGCCTGCACACCGGCCCCGGCCAACTCGGCCGCCGCGGCACGGACCGCCTCCTCGTCAAGCGGAACGACGACGTTGCCTCCCGCATCCAGCCGTCCGGGAACGCCGATCCGGTGCCGACGCTTGACGACAGGCGCCGGTCGTTCAAAAGCGAAATTATACATCTGCAGGGGCGGCACATCTGCACGACCGATCTCGAAGACATCGCGCATGCCTTCGTTGGTCAGTATCCCTGTTATCGCGCCTTTGCGTTCGAGGATCGCATTGAGGCCAAGCGTGGTGCCGTGAACGAAGATGTCTGTTTCCTCGAGCGGCGTTCCGAGCCGCCTTATGGCTTCCAGAACTCCCTCATAGGGCTGGCCCGGCGTCGTCGGCGCCTTGGCGAGCCTCACCGATCCCTCGACACCATCAAATTGAATCGCATCGACGAACGTGCCGCCGATGTCGACCGCAATACGAAAACGTTTCTTTGTCTCAGCCATGTGCCGCTTTTCTGTCAGTGAATGAGCCGGACCTTCGCGGGAAGGCCCGGCCCACCGCCTCACTCGGAATACGTGCCCGCAAGTCGGGCCGGCATTCCCTTTACATCGAAGTATGCCCGGAGCCTCACGGCTCCGGGCGAAGGTTGATCCTCAGAGCGAGAACGGAACCGTAAGCTCAGCGCCGATCTGGCGCGGTTCGTTTGCGCTGCGGAGAGACTGAGTTCCGAAGGCATAGGCGCCGACGGCCGCGGGGGTCCGCTCGTCGGTCAGATTCCTGCCGACCAGAGCAAGCGTCCAGGCGGAGTCCTTCTCCAATGCAATGCGCCCATCAATGAAGTCTTTCGCCGGGGTCTTGAGGGTGTTGTTGAGATCCCAGTAGACATCGCCGCGATGCTCGAGGCTGACCCGCGTCGAAAGGGTGATGTCTTCATAGACGGGACGTGTGTACTCCACCGCAAGACCGGAGGTCAGGCCGTAGACCTGAGGCGTACGATTGCCGCTGTAGGTTCCCGACGCATCGGAGAAATTCCTCATACGGGTATTGTTGTAGCCCACCTGGCCGTGAAGGGTCAGGCCGGGAATGAGGATATACTGCGCTTCGAGTTCGACGCCGTTCACTTCCGTCTTCGGGATGTTCTGGATCGCAGTTTCGATACCCGACGAGCTCGCCACCGAGAAGAAGAACTGCTGGTTCTTGAAGTCGGTATGGAAGAGAGCGCCGTTGAGCTGCAGACGATTGTTCAGGAATGTCGTCTTCAGACCCGTTTCGAAGGTATCGGACACCTCGTTCTGATATTCCCGCGCCGCAATGGAACTCGTCGGATTGAAACCGCCGGTCCGGAAGCCCTTGGCGTAGGTGACATAGCTCATGACATCGGGCGTCCACTTGTAGGACAACGTTGCCTTGGGCTGAGCCTGCGAGAAGGTCTTGCCGTTGCTCTCGCCGTTCGCCCTGTTATCGGCTGTTTTCTTGTCCTGATCGTAGCGGGCGCCAAGCGTCAGCATAAGCGCGTCCGTGATGTCATACGTCGCCTGGCCGAAAAGCGCCCAGCTCTTGCTCTTGTACTGATCGTCATGCCCCGTGCCGGCGCCGCTGCTGCCGACGGCTGCAAACTCGGTGATGTCGTCCACCGTGTTGTCCTGCAGGTAGAGGCCCGTTACCCAGCGCAAGCGCTGCTCGTTCGGCGAAGTCAGACGGATTTCCTCGCTGTAGGTCCGCGAGTTATTGATCCAGGTCTGCCAGAAATTCGGCGCCGTCGAGAAGTCGCCGTCGGCGTAAAGGCTCTGATTGGCGACGTTGTAGGCCGATATGGACGTCAGAGTGAAAGGCTCGAACTGATAGTCGATCTTGGCCGAATAAGTCTGCAATCCGCGCGTATCGACGCCGGCGATATCCGTCGCGGGCCCTTTGGAAAAGTCGTCGAAAGCATCATTGTCGACGGGGACGAGCCACAACGAACCGTCACGACCATGCAGATAACGCGCGCGCAGGCTGATCGACAACTTGTCGGTCGGCGTCATCAGAAGCTCGCCCTGGAAAGCATGCTCCTGCATGAAGTCGACATCCTTGCCTCCGCCGCCATTGGAGATCAGGCCGTCGAAATCGGTGCCCCAGGCGGAGGTCCGGAAATAGACCTTGTCCTTCACGAGTGGGCCGCTCAGCGTCACCGTTCCGGTCTTCTGATTGCCCTCGTAGTAGCCGACCTTGGCGCTTCCCTCGAAGTCGTCCGTCGGCTTCTTGGTCGTGATGTTGATCGCGCCGGCAATCGCTCCCGCGCCGTATAGCGTTCCCTGCGGTCCGCGCAGCACTTCGACCTGCTCGATGTCGACGAGTTGCTGCTTGAGAAACTCCTGACCGGGCTGTTGCACTCCGTCGACGATGGTCGTGAAAGGCGACTGCCCGCCCTGCACCGTCGTGAAGCCACGGAATGAGACAGTCTGAATACCCGGGCGAAGCTGATCGATGATGACCAGGTTCGGCGTCATCTTCGCCACGTCCTGGATCGTGTTGACACCCGCCTGCTCGAGCTGGTCGGCCGTGATCGCGGTCACCGCGACAGGCACGTCCTGAAGTTTCTCGGACCGCTTCTGGGCAGTCACCACGACTTCCTCGATCTGCTCCTTGCTCTTCGTTGTATCGTCCGCGGCGTGAGAGACGCTCTGCGCGCTGTCGTAAACGGCCAAACAGCCGAGCGGCAACATCGTCCACATCAATCGCCGACGGAAAGTCCCCCAATTCACTGCAACCATGACTAACCCCTGCCGATATGCTCCGTCACCAAGACCAGAGTGAAAGCATCATCGAAATGTCACCGCTCTGTATCAATCACATGCGGCGGCGATTAACTTGCACAGTACGCAAACTTCGAGCGAAATCGTTGCGCCAGAATGCACAAGACCTGAGCATGGCTGTGCAAAAACCATGCAGGTCAAGGTACGGCATCGACAGGTCGCGGCAAACTTCAGGACGTCTGCTTGCGGTAAAATCGCGGCTTCAGGAAGCCGCAGAAAAAACTATGCGCCAGAGCCGCACAGAGGATGGCGTCCACTGTCGGGATCGATGTGAGCGTCAGCATGCCGAGGCCATACGAGCTTGCCGGCAAAGTCATAACCCCGACACCGGATCCAACGATCCAGGCGACGAAGGGAGCGGACCTCAGGCCCTCGGAGGGCGCGCCCTGCCGGTACCGCCCGGCGTCGAAGGCGAAATCGACCACATACACGCCCGCGACCGGCGCGATGACGATGCCGAGGAAAATGAGCGCCGGCAGGAAATACTCAAAGATATTCGCCGCGGCGAGAGCCGTACCCAGAACGGCGGCAACAGCCGTGAGCTTCCAGCGCTCTACTTGCGGGAACAGCGCCGAAAGCGACAGCGCGGATTCATAGAGATTCTTGTCGTTGCTGGTCCATGTCGCGAGAATGATGACGGCGAGCGCTGGAAGGCCCACGCCGGCTGAGATCATGATTGCGATCAGGTCGCCGCTTCCATAGATGACCGCCAGCATTGAAGAGAGAAGAAGAAGCACGGGATAGGCAATCCCGAAGCTGACGAACATGCCGATCAGATTGTCGCGCGACGAGGAAAGAAAACGCGTGATGTCCGGTGCAATGGCGACCGCCACCATGTACCCGCCGCTCACGATCGAGACGACGAGCCCGAAACTGTAAGGCGTGTCGACCGACGGCGCACGCAGGATCGGCCCGACGTCGTGCGTCGTGACAGCAATCCATGACGGCACAGCGATCACGCATAGCAATAGCGGAACCGCGACATAGGCAAGCTTGCCCAGCGCTCGAAAGCCGATGATGGCCGTGGAGCTCATCAGGGCGCCGGCCAGAACGGTCATCAACGTCGAGTTGAGCGTTATGCCGAGTTCAGGCTGCAACAATGCCTGAACGCTATGGGCGAGCACTTCGGTTTGAATGCCGAACCAGCCGAAAAGCGTGAAAATGAGAATGGCAGCGACGAGCTTCGCGCCCACATCTCCGAACGTCTGACGCACGAGAATGGCCGTCGGAACCCGCGCCTTCAGCCCCACGAATCCGGTGAGCGAAGCAAGCGCGAAAACGATCGCCGCCCCAAACAGGACGGCGGGAATCAGGTCGAGGAATCGTTGATGGCTCCCCAACTGACCGCCAAGTGCGAAGAGCGGAACACAGATGGTCGTACCGATCTGGATGGCCGCGACGAAGGTCCAGTTTCTGAGATCGCCCGCTGCGACGGGCCGATGAGGATTTCGTTCGACCGCGCGAGATACGACATTCACCAGTTTTCGCACAATTGTACCCGTCCGTTACGTTGAAGCTTGCATTGTTGCCGCAGGATCGTCAGCCGCAGGATTTCCACGACTTGAGGCATCATCCGAAGATCGTGGAAATGCAGCAGGCAAGCAATGCACCCGACGGAGACGCCATTGCTGTGGGTGTAAAGTTCGTTGCGCTCACCGAAATCCTCGGGAGCCACTCACGCACTCGTCATTCGGCCGCGACGAAATGATGTTCTTCCAGGCGTGCGCTTCTGTTCAAATGCGCTTCGAGAACGGAAAGGAGGCGCGTGGGCGCCGGCGGCAATTGGCGCCCAAGCCGGCTGATCAGATTGACCGATGTGCCCTGCAAGATCGGGTTGCTGACCGGTACGGCCACGAGTTCCCCGCTGGCGACTTCGTTGACGACCGCGAGAACCGGCAGCAGCGTCACGAATTCCGCCGACCTGAGCATATCCTTGAGCAGACTGACCGAATTCGACGTAAAGCACGGCACGATCGCGACGCGCTCGCTTTCCTCCGCCAGCTTCAGAAGCTGGCGGGTGCTGAGCGAAGCCTCAGGCAGACAAACCCGGTGGGATGCGAGATCGGAGAGGTTGAGCTGCGCCCTTTTCGCCAAGGGATGTTCCGGCCGCATGATCGCGCGGAGTGGTTGAGGAATCGAAACGCGAGCCCGGGCCTTCGGCTCGCTCACGGCGTTGAAAGCAAGTCCCAAATGGGCGTCGTCCTCGACCACGACGCGCGTCACCTCGTTGGAAGATGCGACCATCTTGACCTGCAGGAGGATGCCGGGATGATTTTCCATGAATCGGCTCAAAACGCCGGACAGCGCCTGGCTGATGAAGCCCTCGCCAATCACGAGATCGATACGCCCCGAACGGAGTCCCTTGAGGTCGGACAACCGCGACTCGAATGCTTCTTTCTGCGCCAATTGCTCGCCGTAATAGTCGAGCGTCAGCACGCCGGCCTCGGTCAATTTGATACTTCGACGGCCATGTTCGATGAGGGGGACCCCCACATCGGCTTCCAGTTGCGCGATTTGCCGGCTGATCGAGGAAACCGCGATGCCGAGCTTGTCAGCTGCGGCCCGCATCGAGCCGAGCTTCGCCGCTTCGTAGAAGTAACGCAGATTCAAATCCGACATTGACGACCCCGCGGCTCACGCCCAGCAGATTGATCAGGAATCCTAGCGGGATGATATGGCTCCACCAAGCCCGTGCGCAAATCTGTCCCGCTCGACGTGCCCCAGATAAGGCGCCGACGACGGAAACTCACATGCAAAGTCCATGCCAGCAGACGGGTGGCGGCCATCTGGTGGGCCCGGCAGGACTCGAACCTGCGACCAAACCGTTATGAGCGGTCCGCTCTAACCAACTGAGCTACAGGCCCCCAGATCGCGGCGGCCCCGTAGGGCCGGCGTCCGGCCCGTATAGCAGATAAATCCGGCGGGCTGAACGGGGATTGCGCGGGCTACCGGGCCCTGTCTCTCTGGTCTTTAATGAACCGGAAAGGTGCCGTAATTCCGCCCGGTTCCACTTCAATGCTGCAAGCCGCACACCCAAGGGAGAACCCCATGCCCGTTTCGTCGCTCGTCACCCGCCGCTCCAGCCTTGCCGCCGCCCTGGCGGTCTGCGCGCTTTCGGCTGCCCTCTTCACAGGCGCGGCCCGCGCCGAGGAGGCCCAGCGCCGCGTCCTGACCGTCTCCGGCACCGGCGAAGTCACGACCCATCCCGATATCGCGACCATTCAGACCGGCGTCGTGACCGAGGGCAAGACGGCTGCCGAGGCGCTCGCCGCCAACACCAAGGCGATGAGCGCGGTTTTCAAGGGGCTCGAAGCCCAGAAGATCGCCAAGGACGATATCCAGACCTCCGAATTTTCGGTCTATCCGGTCTACAACGAGCCGCCGGTGCGGCCGGATGGCACGCGCGACAACCCGGTCATTCGCGGCTATCAGGTGCGCAACCAGGTGACGGTGATCGTCCGCAAGCTCGACACGCTGGGCGGCGTGCTCGACAAGCTCGTCTCCTTCGGCTCGAACCAGATGGGCGGCATCGGTTTCGCGGTCGACAAGCCCGAACCCCTGCTCGACGAGGCGCGAGGCGAAGCCGTGAAGGACGCATTGCGCAAGGCGAAGATCCTCGCCGATGCGGCGAGCGTGAAGCTCGGCAAGATCGTTTCGATCTCGGAAAGCGGCGGCTACGCTCCACAGCCCGTCTATGCGATGAAGGCGATGGCGATGCGCGACTCGGCGCCGGTTCCGGTCGCCGCCGGAACGCAGAAGATTTCGTCCGACGTCTCGCTCGTGATCGAGATCGAGTAGCCGATCAGGCCGGTTCGAGGATGCGGTTGCGCGCATCCATCAGAAGAACGCGGGGGCGGTGGCGTTTCGCCTCCGCCTCTTCCATTTGCGCATAGGCGATGACGATCACGAGATCGCCGGCCTGCGCAAGACGCGCGGCGGCGCCGTTGATGCCGATGACGCCCGAGCCCGCCGCGCCCTCGATCGCATAGGTCGTAAAGCGCGCGCCGGTGTTGATGTTCAGCACATCGACCTGCTCATTGACGAGAATGCCGGACACTTCCAGCAGATCGCGGTCGATGGTGATCGAGCCCTCGTAATTGAGGTCGCATTGCGTCACCGTCGCGCGATGGATCTTCGCCTTCATCATGGTGAGGATCATCGAGGCCACTCCCTGAACCCGGACCCTTCGCGGCCCGCTCCGGCCAGCTTTTAGCGAATGCGGCCCTGCCCGTCCACTCACCTCTCCGTCTTGTGATTGGACTTCGAGGACTGCTCATGCACCCTGAAGCCCGAACAAGCCGCGGGAGCGCCAGCATGACGATCGAGAGCATCAGGGATTATTACGGCAAGGTGCTGGGCGGCTCGGCCGACCTCAAGACCGATGCCTGCTGCGATACAAGCGACGTGCCGCCGCATATCCGCGCGGCGCTCGCCGATATTCACGACGACATTCTCGCGCGTTATTACGGCTGCGGCCTCGTCGTGCCGGCGGCGATCGGGGGCGCCCGGGTGCTCGATCTCGGCTGCGGCGCGGGCCGCGACTGCTTCGTCCTCTCGCGTCTCGTCGGCGAGCAAGGCTCGGTCGTCGGCGTCGACATGACGGCGGAACAGCTCGCCCATGCGCGCGCCCATGTCGAGGGGCAGACGCGGCGCTACGGCTATGCGAAGCCCAATGTGGCCTTTATCGATGGCTATATCGAGGAGCTCGGCGCGCTCGGCCTCGCGCCGGAAAGCTTCGACGTCATCGTCTCCAATTGCGTCATCAATCTCTCGCCGGACAAGAAGGCCGTGCTCGAGGGCGCCTGGAAGCTGCTGAAGCCCGGCGGCGAACTCTATTTCGCCGATGTCTATGCGGACCGGCGCCTGCCGGAAACGCTGCGCGACGATCCGGTGCTGCTCGGCGAGTGCCTCGCCGGCGCGCTCTACTGGAACGATTTCCTGACGCTGGCGAAGCGCGCGGGCTTCGCCGATCCGCGCCTCGTCGCCGACCGGCCGCTCGCCGTCAACGATGCGGGCATGCGCGCGGCGCTGGGGCCGGCGAAATTCTTCTCGGCGACCTACCGGCTCTTCAAGCTCGACGGGCTCGAAGGCGCCTGCGAGGACCACGGGCAGGCCGTCGTCTACAAGGGCGGCATCGCCGAATGCGAGGACGTCTTCACGCTCGACAAGCATCATGCGATCGAGAAGGGCCGCGTTTTCCCGGTCTGCGGCAATACGTTCCGTATGCTGAGCGAAACGCGCTTCGCGCCGCATTTCGACTTCATCGGCGATTTCTCGCGCCACTTCGGCATCTTCGCCGGCTGCGGGACGAATATCCCCTTCGACGAGACGGGCGCCCCGGCGGCATCGGGCGGCGGGTGCTGCTGACTCTGCCATTCGGGCGCGCCCCTTACCTCTCCCTATGGGAGAGGTCGAAACGCGAAACGCGTTTCGGGTGAGGGCAAGCCGTGGGGCACCGCTCCCCCTGAAGGCCCCTCACCCAACCCTCTCCCCGACGGGGAGAGGGCTAGAAAGCTGTTTCAACGCCCGGATTCGAGCAACGTCCTGATCTTCTCCGCATCGGCGGGCGTGGCCGGATTGTAGACCACCATGTTGAGATCGGGCCGGCCATCGACGGCGAAGGCCGAAAACTCCATCGAGAGAGGCCCGACGACGGCATGGTGCAGAACCTTCGCGCCGTCGCCATGCGCCTGCACATCATTGTCGCGCCACATCGCCGCGAATTCGGGACTGGTCGCGCAGAGTTCGTCGACGAGCGATTGCACCATCCCCGCCGCGCCGGCGCGCGCCACATCGGCACGGAACGACGCCACGACAAAGCGCGCCACGTTTCGCCAGTTGGGCTGCGCCGCGCGGACGCCCGCATTGCGGAACATCATGCGCAGCACGTTGCGCTGCCCTTCCGGCAGCTTGGAATAATCGGTGAGCACCGCAGCCGCGGCCCTGTTCCAGGCGATCACATCCCATGTCGCCGTCCGGATGAAGGCGGGGCTGTATTCGAGTGTGTCGAGCAACCGCTGCAATCGCGGCGTGATGCCTTCGGGCGCGCGATAGCGAACTTCGGGCGGACGGCCAAGCCCAAGCAGGAACAGATGCTCGCGCTCGGCATCCGTCAGCATCATCGCGTGCGAGATGCGGTTCAGCACATCGGCGGAGGGCGCGCCACCGCGCCCCTGCTCCAGCCATGTGTACCAGGTCGTGCTGACATTGGCGCGCTGCGCGACTTCCTCGCGGCGCAGGCCGGGCGTTCGCCGGCGCGCCAGCGGAAAGCCGAAGGCCGCCGGATCGAGCTTCGCGCGGCGATCCTTCAGATAGGCGCCGAGCAGGTTTTCGTTCGCGTCAGGCATCGCTCATCCTGTTAGGAATTATACCAGTATAACGTCACTACTTTACCAGCATATCAAATCGGCGGAGAAAAGCGGACCATCCGACAAGGAGAATTCACATGCGCGTATTCATGACCGGCGCGGCCGGCTTCATCGGGCAGGCGACGACCCGGGAGCTGATCGCCAACGGGCACCAGGTGGTGGGCCTTGCGCGCTCCGACGCCAATGCCGCCGTGCTTGAGCATCTGGGCGCGGAGGTTCACCGCGGCTCGCTCGAGGATCTCGAAAGCCTGAAGGCGGGCGCGGCCAAAGCCGACGGCGTCATCCATCTGGCCTTCATCCACGATTTTGCGAAATTCGCGGAGAACGGCCAGGTCGACAAACGCGCCATCGAGGCGATGGGCGACACGCTCGAAGGCACGGGGAAGCCCTTCATCGTCACCTCGGGCACCGGGCTCATCGAGGCGGGCATGGTCATCACCGAAAACATCCGACGCGACGCCAGCGCGCATGCGCCGCGCGTCTCGGAACAGGCAGGCCTCGCTTATGCGTCGCGCGGCGTGCGCGCCATGACGGTGCGCCTGCCGCAGGTGCATGGCGCCGACGGCAAGGCGGGGCTCATCACCTATCTGCTCGAACTCGCGCGCCAGAAAGGCAAGGCCGCCCGCGTCGGCGACGGCAATGAACGCTGGGCGGCGGCCCACCGGCTGGATGTCGCCCGCCTCTACCGGCTGGTGCTGGAGAAAGGCACGGCGGACGGCATCTATCACGCGGTCGGCGAAGAGGGTGTGCCGATGCGCGAGATCGTCGACGTGATCGGCCGTGCCCTGAACATCCCCGTCATCTCGATCGCGAAGGAAGAAGCCGGCGCGTATTACGGCCCGCTCGCGATGTTCGCCGGCCTCGACATGCCGGCCTCGAGCGCGCTGACACAGAAGTGGCTCGGCTGGACGCCGACGCAGATCGGCCTCATCGCCGATATCGGCCAGCCGGGTTATTTCGCGAGCTGAAAGGACCATGCGGCGCGGCGGCCGGTGTTGCCGAACGCTTACCTCTCCCTATGGGAGAGGTCGAAACGCGGAATGCGCTTCGGGTGAAGGCAAGCCGTGGGGCATTGCTCCCCGATGCGAAGAACTGTCACCCCGGGCTTCGTCCCGGGGTCCAGGGGCGTCATCCGCCGAGCAAGCGGCCCCTGGATCCCGGCACAAGCATGTCCTTGGGCCGCGCTTCGCGCGGTCCCGAGGGGCCGGGATGACATAAGGTTGTGAGCGCGCGCCGGGCGCCCCTTACCTCTCCCTATGGGAGAGGTCGAAACGCGGAACGCGTTTCGGGTGAGGGCAAGCCGTGGGGCATCGCTCCCCGTGAAGGCCCCTCACCCAACCCTCTCCCCGACGGGGAGAGGGCTAGAAAGGAAGTCCACAAACACCTTCATCCCCGCGAGGCTCCGCCTCCGGGGGTTCGGCACGCAACCCGCCTCGGGCGGCCTTCACCGGAGTGAAGGATGCGCGGGGCCTCTGTTCCACCGCCCGCGTTCAACGCGTGACGCGTGGCACGTGTTGGAGCGATGAAACCCGCCCCGCGCACGGCGATTTTAGGGTATGCCACCCACGACCTGCGACATCCGACTTTTATCGGCCGGAGCGCACCGCGAACCATAGTGTTCGCCTACCCACTCATCCCTCCCGGGCCGCGAGGCTGGTTGTCCCCGCGACGCAGGACGCCGCATTCCCTCTCCACGTATTCGGCCAGTTCCGGATACGCCCTTCGTGGAGCGGGTCGCGATTAATATGGGGGCGGAGGATCGGGCGGGGATAAGTTTTTGGGGGCGGCTATTGACCATCGCGGCATCATCGTTGCGTCCAGACAATTCACAGCATTTTTACGAATTAATCAGCGAGTAGTAAGAGGGCGGCTTGATGCCGGTTAACCCATAGCGCAGATAGTACTTTCGCGCAGTCCTCCAACCTCGAACAAAGCTAGGCAACACCACCTCATTATCCAGCGCAGCGTATGTGTACCAGCTTCCGCTCACGATCTGCATCTTAGTTAAACGATCCACATGATGACCAAAACCGGCCAGTACTCGCACCCTCTCCCTCTGCGCACGCCGGATGACGCTCAGCAACCATCCATCCAGTTGCTTAAACTGCGCCACCTCTGTTGACAGCGGAAAAAATGCCATCAGCCCCCTGATGAATGGGGGCCTTATATCTTCACTCAAAAAGCCTGTAATATGGTTCTCGCGTAGTCCCCCATACATGTAGCGCCTGATTTCATTGAGGCAGGTAACCAAGTCCCAGTCAAAGAAACCTGGGCCAACTCGCCCACTATCGAATGCTCCTCCGATGCCACGGCGATGCAGGAACAGATGCTTGTAAATGATTTCCGAAATCTGCCTCTTAATGCGCTTTATTGATTTGGCAGGAAGACCGATACCAGACGCATCAATTCTGTGCCCCAGATAATCGATAAAATCATCCGTTCTCAACTCCGATCCGTCATCGATATCAATGGTAAAATCTCGACGATCTCGATCAGGCCCCCCACCAAACAGCAAAATGCCCGGGGATTTTGCATAGTTTATTAACAGACCCGCTTTCTCACAATGAATCCGAAACTGAGAGGCGACCGCGAGAGCGTCGCGATAAGAGTGAGTGACCGCTACGACATCATCCGCAAACCGAACGAAAGATCCATTCTGACGTTCTAGGCACAAATCCAATTCGTGTGCAGCGGCATTGGACAAAAAAAGAGAAAGAGAGCTTCCTTGAGGTACACCCGCCTCACGCACGTCAAACACGTTGTTTTTGTATGTTTTAACGTGGCAATAGGCATGAGTCAGAAAAGCATTAATTGCGTTTTTCTCAGATGCGGATAGCAAGAAAGTCTTTTTATCGAAAAGAACTTTTTCAAGATATGAATGACTTATGGTGTCAAAATACTTGGAAAAATCATACTGAATAATATACGATTTGTGATTTCCAAGCGATCTATTCAAATAAAGTATAGCGTCAAAAACATTTTTATCTGGCCGATACGCAAAACTGTAGCTCGAAAATTGATTTAGGTTTCGACGGGTTATTTTTCGATGCACAACATTCGCAACAGCAGAGTCAGGAATCGCAAAGGCCATCACCTGTCGTGAGGAACCATCTGGCTTGGGGACATCAAACTGTATCGCCGGGATTGGCTCATATAGGTCGGCCTGCAACCTCTTCCAAATAACCCGACTAATATATCGCGCGTGAGCAATGCAATATTTGGGATCAAAATGTGGGTGAAAATCCCACCATATTGGATCATTTGTAAGCGGAGCACCCGCAAGAAGTCCCGTTCTTTTCCCATATCGCTCAGCATTCTTGTGTGCGTTCGCATGATCGATGCGCTGACGCCTCAGGACTGCCTTTGATTTGCGGGTAATAGCCTCTTCGATCAGCTCTTGCATTTTGGCCCCAGCTTTTGTCGGGGGAGCGCCAACGCCGGAGAGTCAGGGTTTCGTTTGCGAGTGGCGAACGAGCTTTGCAAAGCCCGACTACAAGGTAATCTTTCCGGCGTTGACTAGTGCACCCCGCACATAATGAAAGCGTCCAACAATGCTCATTGCATGTCAATCACACGCCTGAAAGTCGGCCAGTTGGGCGATTACAATGCCCCCTGCCCCTCTCTCCGTGGATGGAAAATCGTTCCCTTGTAATCCCCCACGAACACCCCATATCACTTTCAACAGCAATCATCGCGGCGATTGCCCCGCGCTCCAGGGCGATTGCCCCGCGCTCCAGTAAGAGCGCAAGCGGGCGGTTCGCGGGGCCGGAGACGGCCGGTGCGGTGATGATCCCCGAGGCGACCACGGATGTAATGGCGCCGGGCTTGGTCAAACGAGCCGGGGATATGTGGGAAAGGCCGGGAGACCCCGGCCTTTTTTCATTTTCGCTTCCCTTTCCACCAGCCTGAAGGAGCCGGACATGGCCTTGCGCGACGACAGGACTTCCGCTTTCAAATCCTCGATGACGGGCCCCGCCC
>NZ_DATKFR010000496.1:0-1938 GCF_035511255.1 Parvibaculum sp. | reverse complement strand
TCGACGCCCCGGCCGCCGGTGAGTGCGCGCACGCTCTTGCCCCATTGCGAGTCTTCGGCGTAGTTCACGATTTCGGCCGCACCCAATGCCCTGAGCTGCTCGGCCTTCCGCGCGCTGGACGTCGTGGCGATCACGGTGGCGCCGACCGCGCGGGCGAGTTGCAGAGCAAAGATCGAAACGCCGCCGCTCCCCTGCACGAGAACCGTATGGCCGGCGCGGATGGGCACGGGCCCCGCCAGCGCGGTCCAGGCGGTGAGGCCGGCACAGGGCAGTGTGGAGCCTTCCTCGTAGGACAAGCCGTCGGGCATCCGGACCACGGCTTCCTGGCTGACCGCCTTCAACTCGCAGAGCCAGCCGTCGTTTTCCGCTCCATAGCTGTCGCTGAGGACGGTCGAGGGCGCCTCGCCGCCGAACCAGCGCGGATGAAACGCGCCGATCACACGGTCTCCGACCTTGAAGGATTTCACGCCCTCGCCGATTTCCACGACCTCGCCGGCGGCATCGCTGACGGGAATGAAACCCGGCAGGGCCTTGCGTGGATAGCGTCCGCGCAGAATGGCGATGTCGCGGAAATTGAGGGAGACGGCGCGCACGCGGACCAGCACTTCACCGCGCTGCGGCCGCGGGTCGGTCTCCTCGCGCATTTTCAGATCGTCGAGGCTGTCGAAACTGTCGAAGCGATAAGCCTTCATGGTGCGAGGTCCCTTCCCAGGATGTTCAGTGAGCGCGTCCCGTTCGCATGAGTAGAGATATGCAATATGATCGGCAAGAACGGACCAAACGGTCTGATACGCACCGAAAGGTAACCCGAGTTGTCGAACACACGCTCTGACGATGCCGTGTTGCGGCGCAGCCGCTGTGCGGCGGATGTGCAGGAAGCCATCAGGATTATCGACGGGCGCTGGAAAATGATGATCCTCGCGCATCTCTACGGCGAGGAGACGATGCGCTTCTCGGACCTTCAGCGCGCAATCCCCGATGTGTCGCAGAAGGTATTGATCCAGCAGCTTCGCGGCCTCGAGAGCGACGGGGTGATCTCCCGCGCCGTCTATCCGGAGGTGCCGCCCAAGGTGGAGTATCGGCTGACGGATATCGGCAAGCAGTTGGGGCCGGTCTTCATGGCGCTTCTCGACTGGGCCGAGATTCTGCGCATACGCGACGGAGCTGAAAGGCCGGTCGAACCGGCGGGCGTAAAATAATCGTCCCGTCCAGTTCGCGTCGCCATGATCTCGCCGGAGCGGAGATTCGAACAGGGACACCCGCTCGCGCCGAGGGTAGAATGCGGAACCCCGGAGGTTCAGCCTTGAAGATTGTCGTCATCGGCGCCGGCATTATCGGCGTCACCACAGCCTATGAATTTGCCGAACGCGGCCATCAGGTGACGCTCATCGAGCGGCGTGAAGGTGCGGGCCTCGAAACGAGCTTCGCCAATGGCGGGCAACTCGGCGCGGGCGAAGTCGCGCCCTGGGCCGGCCCCGAAGTGCCGGGACAGGCGCTGCGCTGGATGGGCCGCGCAGATGCGCCGTTCAGGTTGCGGCTGAAGCCCGATCCCGAGCAATGGATCTGGCTGCTGCGCTTTCTGATGCGGTGCCGTGCTTCGGCGCGCGCCGAACGCGTGCTGCCCAATCTCGCGCTCGCCCTGCTGACGCGGGTGCGGATGGAGGAAATCACGGCGACATTCGCGAGCGCGGGCGATCCCATTCTTTTCGATGAGCGGCGCGACGGCATCCTGCAGATTTTCCATGCCGCCCATTCGCTTGAAGGGGCAAAGAAGGAAGCCGAAGTCATGCGGCGCGCCGGGCTCGAACAGCGCGTGCTCACCGCCGCCGAATGCGTCGAGGTCGAGCCGGCGCTTGCGCCCGCGCTGCAGAAGGGCGGCATTGTCGGCGGGCTTTATTGCGAGAGCGACGGCAGCGGCGATGCGCATGTCTTCACGCG
>NZ_DATKFR010000495.1:0-1597 GCF_035511255.1 Parvibaculum sp. | reverse complement strand
AGCGCGCATCATGTCGCGCGTGGACGCCCGCTGGAGTGCGAGCTTTTCGCTCATCATGTTCTCGCTGTCCTATTTCATGCGGGCCGGCCTCACCTCGGATGCGAGCTTCGGCGCCTTCGTCATGCCGCTTCTGGTGCAGGGCATCGCCATGAGCTTCTTCTTCGTGGCCCTGCTGACCATCGCGCTCAACGGCATCGATCCGCAACGCATCCCGGCGGCGTCCGGTCTTTACAATTTCATCCGCATCACGGCGGGCGGCTTCGCCACATCGCTGACAACGACACTGTGGGACAGACGGGAGGCGCTGCATCAGAGCCGGCTGGCGGAGGCGTCGAGCATTTACGACCCAACGATGCAGAACGCGCTGTCTTCGCTGCATGCGATGGGTATACCGGACGCGCAGGCCCTGGGCATTCTCACGCGCAGTCTCGTCGGCCAGGCCTATCTTCTCGCATCCGACGATTATTTCTGGCTGTCGGGATGGCTCGTGCTTCTGCTTGTCGGACTTGTCTGGTTCGCACGCAAGTCGCTGAGCGGTGGGCCTGTGGTCGCGGGTGGAGATTGAGGCGGCGGACGAAGTCAGCGCGCAAGAGCGCCGCGCAGAAGAAGGGCGTAGAACCGATCCTTCAAGCCTCGCGGGCGGTCGAGCTCCATGCGAGAAAGGCATTCGCGGTCGGCGGCGGAGGGGCGGCTCGACAGACCGCTCGCGATCAAGGGCACGAGCTTCAGCGGCGCTTCAGATGCGGCTTTCAGGGTCTGGAGAGCCGGCAGAAGGCGTAGCTCGGTTTCCGTGAAGTCGGTGCCGAAGGGAAATGGCGCCAACAATCCCGCGTCGCGCATATCCGACAGTGCCTCTTCGATCCTCTCCGGCTTGTTGTCGCGCCGTGCCGAAGGGATTTCATAGGTCTGTTCGATCTTCCCGGCTTTCTTCGCCTCGGCGAGCAGGCCCGCCTGGAACCGCGAATCCGCAATTGCGAGCATCGCCGCAACGCAATCGCGATCGGTCTTTCCACGAAGGTCGGCGACGCCATATTCGGTGACGACGACATCGCGCAGATGGCGCGGGATCGTCGTGTGGCCGTAGGACCAGCGGATGTTGGAAACTACCTTGCCGCCGCTTTCCCGAGTCGAGCGCAGGGTGATGATCGAGCGTGCATCGTCGAGCGCAAAGGCCTGGGCGACGAAGTTGTACTGTCCGCCGACGCCGCTGACGATACGGCCGTCTTCGGTGCCGTCGGAGACGACCGCGCCGAGCAGCGTCGCCATCATTGCGCTGTTGACGAAACGGCCGCCGACGCGGGCACGGCGTTTTTCCTCCTCGTTGCCGTAGAGTTCATTGACATAGGAAATGGGTTTCATGCGGATCTTCGATCGCAGATCCTCGGGCATCTCCCGCAATGCCTTGTAGAAGCTCTTTGGGCCGACAAAAAAAGCCGCCATGTAAAAGGGCGCCGTCGACTTCGCGCTTCAGGACCCCGGCCTTGATGAGTTCGAGGAAGGAGTCGACGAGCATTTCGCTCGACCCGAAGAGGCCCTTGTCGAAAGGCGCGTCCTGCATCTGGAAGCCGGCGAGCGATGCCGTGTTCAGCCGCGCGGC
>NZ_DATKFR010000494.1:0-1554 GCF_035511255.1 Parvibaculum sp. | reverse complement strand
CCGCGAATATCTGGTCACCTCGCCGGCGGAAAATTGCAGCGACCCATCGGGCGACACCATCGAGCGGATATCGATCGACGGCCGGCCCTCGCGGGCGCTGTTCCAGGGAGACGCGCCGCGGACATGGACGCCTCTGGTCCTTGCCCTCACCGAGGGACAAGCCCTGCCGGAGTCTCGGAACGGGTCTGCGCCCGACATCCTGCGGGACATCTTCGCCCGGCTGTGACGCCGGGAATGGATGTGGCTCAGGGCTGGATGACCGGCGCCATGGCACGAGCAATCTCCGCACTCAGCGTCGTGTCGAATTTCTGCGCGATCGACTGCATCAGATCGAAATAGGCCTTGTCGCGCTCGTTGAGCGTCGCGCTTTGCAGGATCGTCTGCGTTCCCGTCGAGACGACGCTCGCCGTATAGGAAGCGTAGTCGCCCGGCTTGTCGCCCTGGATCGACACGACGAGCTTGGCCTTCAGCGTCGCCGTCAGCTTGGTATCCACCTGATCGCCGAAGAAGCCTTCGACGCCGCCCTTGGTCGGCAAGCGCTCCTCGATGACGCTGCCGTCGAGAACGGTCAGCGTCGCGATGCCGCGCGAGCCCACCGCGACGAGGCGCGTGTCGGCCCAGCGCCGCGCAATGCCCGTGGGCGTCAGCGAATGAAGCTGCTCGACATTGGGCGCACGGCCCGGCGGGTTGTAGCGCTCGTCGAGCGCGATCGAGGCGACGTTGAGCTTGATCGGACGCCCAACGAAACCGATCTCGGGCTTCGGCGCCGGCGGCGGTTCGCTCGCGCAAGCGCCGAGAAGAGCGGCGCAGGCGACGAGCGCCGCAGCGGCGAAATGGCGCGAGGACAACAGCAGGCTCATTCCAATCCCTCTTTCAACTCGTCCGCGGCGAAGAGATAGACTTCGCTGCAGAATTCACAGGTCGCCTCGATGACGCCGTCTTCCGCCATATCGTCGATCTCCTCGACGCCGAAAGACCGGATGACCGATCCCATCCGCTCGCGCGAGCAATGGCAACCGAAAGCGACATCCGAGGGATCGTAGACGCGCACGCCGTCCTCATGGAAGAGGCGATAGAGAAGCCGCGTCGAAGCGAGCGCCGGATCGAGCAATTCGTGATCCTCGACCGTGCCGAGCAGGATCGAGGCGCGGTTCCAGTTCTCCTCCTCGTCGGTCGGCGGCTTGGCGTCTTCCGCTTCGCGGTGGCCGGTCAGGCCGCCGTCGCGGGCGATGTGCTGGATCATGATCGCGCCGGCGCGCCAGGTCGTACCCGCATGGCCGTCCGCCTCGCGCTGGAAGAGCGGTCCGGCGGCGAGACGGATACGCGTCGCGACCTGTTCGGAGCTTGCAAAATATTCATGTGCGGCGGCCGAAAGCCCGCCCGTGCCCAGCTCGACAATGCCCTGGTAGCGCTCCATGTCGGCGCCCTGGTCGATCGTCATCGCGAGATGCCCTTCGCCGAGAAGATCCGCCGTCGAGACGCGCCCCGCCGCAATGCTTTCAGCCAGGCGCTCGTCGTCCATCAGCGCATAGCCGCGCAGATGGCCGACGCCAT
>NZ_DATKFR010000493.1:0-7180 GCF_035511255.1 Parvibaculum sp. | reverse complement strand
CCGGCCCGTCCATCCCCATCGCCGCTCTGGTCGTGCCGCTCGCCGTGCATCTGCCTGCCTATTATGCCGGACCGATGGGGCTCGGCCTCGGCACGGTCGGCACCATCTTCATGCTGGCGCGTTTCTGGGACGTTTTCGTCGATCCGGTCCTCGGCATCGTGTCGGATCGGTTTCCGAGCCGGTGGGGCAGGCGGCGGCACTGGATCGTGCTCTCCGTGCCGATCATCCTGATCTCGAGCTGGTACGTCTTCTTTCCGACTGCGCCGGTCACGCCGGAGTACCTGCTTTTCGGTCTGCTGGGCCTTTATCTCGGTTACACCATGATCCTGCTCGCCCACATGTCGTGGGGCGCCGAACTCACCGACGACTACAATGAGCGCTCCCGCATCCAGGCGTGGCGCGAAGGGCTCGCCGTGCTGGGCGTGCCGCTGGTCCTGATGCTGCCCGCCATCATCGAAAAGATGGGCGGCGACAAGGCGCAGGACGCGAGCGTCAACATCATGGGCTGGTTCATCATCATATTGCTGCCGGTGACCGTCTTCTTCGCCGTCACCATGATGGGTGAGCGCAAGCAGCGTCATCAGGCGCATCTGCCGATGAGCGAGGCGTGGAAGGCCCTGGTCTCGAATACCGCGCTGCGTCGCGTCGTCATCGCGGACCTCGCGAGCGGCTTTTCGGGATCAGCCCTCGGCGCCATGTTCATCTACGAGGCGACCTATGTCTGGGGCGTCGGCACCTATTCGAACCAGCTCCTGCTGCTCTATTTCTTCGCCGGCGTCGCCTTCGTGCCGGTCGCACTGAAGCTTAGCTATCGCTTCGGCAAGCACCGCACGATGATCGCGGCCTCGCTCTTCAATGTCTGCTTCGTGCCGGTTCTGTTTCTCATTCCGCCGGGCAACATCTGGGTCGCCTCGCTCGTGCTGCTCTTCCTCGGCATGAATGTCGGCATTCCGAACGTGCTCTATCGCTCGATCATGGCCGACATCGGCGACTACGACGAGGTGCAGACGGGCCAGCGGCGCACCGGCCTCTTTTATGCGCTGCTGACGCTGACGGCGAAGGTCGGCAGCGCGGTCGCGATCGGCGTCGTCTTCTGGGCACTCGACCTCATCGGCTTCAAGCCGTCGGGTGAGAACGATCCGGTGACGCTCGGCCACCTCAACCAGATTTACGTGGCCGTGCCGTTCTTCGCCAATCTCTTCGTCGCCTTCATGATGTGGGGCTTTCCCATCGGCCTGAAGGAGCAGCGGGAACTGCGCAAGATCCTCGACGAGCGCGTCGTCGAGGAATTCGAGTCGATGGAAAATCCGCCGATAAACTGAGAGCGTATTGAGCCCGCACGCAACGTCGGGAGGCGATCTTCCCCAGCCCCCGCTGGCGTAGGCTAGATTTGCGAATCCGCCTTCGGTACCGGGCTGCTTTGCCCTACGCGTGGTTCTGTCCAGGCGAGGAGTCGCTGGATGTTGGCGCGATGGCGCACGATCACGTAGATGCCGCCCGCGACGACCATTAGCCGGAAGGGCAAAGGTTGCTCCAGGGCGCATACGAGGATGATCGCCGTTAACGCCGCCAGCATCGAACTCAGGGAAACAATCCGAAAGACGGCCAGCGTAAGACCGAAAACGATCGCGCCACCCAACCCTACCGGCCAGGACATCGCGAGCAACACGCCCAGGCCTGCCGCAACGGATTTGCCGCCTGTAAAATTCAACCAAATCGATCGGCCGTGCCCCAGCAACGCGGCAAGCCCCGCCAGGCAAATAGCCCAGGGCATCAAGGTTTGAAGATCGAGCGTGGCCGGTGGCGTGACGGAGGGCAATGTATAGAACCAGGGATAGAACCAGCGGGTGAAGACGACCGCACCTGCACCTTTCAGCACGTCCAGCAGGAGCACCATTAGCGCCGGCCATTTCCCCACGGTCCGCAGCACATTCGTCGCCCCTGTGGATTTGGAGCCATGCTCCCGAATGTCCACGCCATAGAGCAGCTTGCCCGCCAGATAGCCCGTGGGCGTGGAGCCCAGGAGATAGGCCACCGCCGGTCCAATTGTTGCGCCGATCCAGAAAATCACAGCATGCGCCTCACCAGTTCTCCAGCCTTCACTCAATGCGCGCCGCAACCGCAGCCGCCGATTTCGGCGATCCCGCTCGGATCGTAGGCGGCGGCGATGGAACGCGCCGAGCTTTCGGCAGTGGCCGCGAATTCGGCGGCGGCGCGACCGCGCAGGTCCGCGTCCGTCATGTAGTCGATGGCGGTCATGGCGAGCGCCTTCGCGCCATCGATACAAGCCTTGTCGCCGGTCTCGGATCCTGCCCAGCGCGCAAATTCGGGATTGTGAATGACGACGTTGGGCGGCGCGCAGGAAATCATCGGATGGATCGAGGGGACGCGGTGGCTGACATTGCCCATGTCGGTGCTGCCCGCCGAACCTGCCGGCAACTTCTCAATGGGGAAGAAATCGCGGCCGACCGTGCGCATGTTGGTTTCATATGAGCGGGCCAGCGGCATGCTGGTCTTGAGGTCGAGATAATCGGCCTGCGCCCATTTGATCTCTGCCGTGCAGCCCGTCGCCAGCGCGCCCGCTTCGAAGCAGGCCTGCACGCGCCTCTTCAGCACGGCCAGTTCCTCGGCATTCGCGGCCCGCACATAGAAAAAGCCTTCGGTCTCGTCCGGGACGATGTTCGGCGCCATGCCGCCCTTGGTGATGATGCCGTGGATGCGCTCGCTGTGTTTGATGTGCTGCCGGAGCTGCGCGATCGCCTGATAGGCGGTGACCAGCGCATCGAGCGCGTTGAGGCCCATATGCGGCACGGCGGAGGCATGGGCGCTCTTGCCGCGATAGGTGACGACGACTTCTGAAATCGCGATGCAGGGCATGGTGATGAGGTCGATGCCGGCCGGATGCACCATCATCGCTGAATCGACGCCGTCGAAGGCGCCCTGTTGCGCCATCAGCTCCTTGCCGCCGCCGCGCTCTTCGGCCGGCGTGCCGAGATAGCGCACACGGCCGGGAAGTGCCTCGCCGAGTTTCCCGAGCGCCAGCGCCGCGCCCAGGCCGGTCGTCGCGATGATGTTGTGGCCGCAGGAATGACCGATGCCGGGCAGTGCGTCATATTCGGAAAGGATCGCCACTTCCGGCGTGCCCTTGGGGCCGAAAACGGACGCATAGGCGGTCGGCAATCCGAAAGCGCCGCGCGTCACCGGCAGGCCCGCGCTTTCGATCCGCGCCGTCAGCAGCCGCGCCGCTTCGACTTCGTGGAAGGCGAGTTCCGGGTTTGCGTGGATCGCATGGCTCACTTCGATGAGCGCGGGGGCCATGGCGTCGATGGCATCGCAGACCTGACGTTTCAGCGCGGAAGCGGTCATTCGGTTCTCCCTTTTCTGAAATCCTAGACGCTTGGTATGCCACTTTCCACCGTGATGAAAATGCTATGGTGAGGCGAAACGTCATGGAGGCCGCCTGTGCAGTATTTCGAGTCCGACGGGCTGAGGCTCGCCTATCGCGTGGAGGGCGAAGGCTCGCCCATCCTGCTCGTGCATGGCTTCGCTTCGACTCATCAAGTGAACTGGATCGCGACGAGCTGGTCGCGCACGTTGATCGAGGCAGGCTACCGCGTCATCATGGCGGACGGGCGGGGTCACGGCGCGAGCGACAAGCCGCATGACGCGGAAGCCTACACGCTCGAAGCGATGGCGGGCGACGTCGTGGCGCTGCTCGATCATCTCGGCGAGCCCGGCGCCGACCTGATGGGCTATTCGATGGGGGGCATGGTTTCGCTGGTCGCCGCCGCCACCTATCCCGAACGCTTCGATCACGTGATCGCCGCCGGCGTCGGCGAGCGCCTGCTCGACAAGGACAAGAAGTCTACCGCCGTCGTCGAGGCGCTGCTGACCGACGACCCGGCCTCGATCGCAAACCCGGCGGCGAAACTCTTTCGCACCTTTGCCGATCAGAACCATCAGGACCGGAAGGCGTTGGCGCTCTGCTTCGAGGCCGTGCGGGCAGATTTTCCGGACGAGCTTCTGTCGCAGATTACGCGGCCCACGCTCATCGTCGCCGGCGAAACGGACGACCAGGCAGGTCCGGCCGCGCCGCTCGCCGCCCGCATTCCCGGCGGTCGCGCCTTCACGATTCCCAGGCGCGACCACATGAAGGCGGTTGGCGACCGCGCCTACAAGGAAGCGGTGTTGAAGTTTCTGGCGGAGTGAGGCCGAACGCCTACCGCGCCTTGAGCGGCGCAAAGCCGAGATGAAGACCGGCATCGGTGATGAGCGTTTCGCCGGTGATGTGGTCCGAGCCTTCGCCTGCGAAGAAGGCGACCGAGACCGCGATGTCGTCGGGTGTGCCGGCGCGGGCGAGCGGCGTCGTCTCTTCCTGTTGCTTCTTGATCTTCTCGAACTGAGCCTCGCCGAAACGGTCGGAGAACCAGCGCGTGCCGATGAAGCCGGGGCAAACGGCGTTGACGCGGATCTCGGGCGCGAGCGACCGGGCCAGCGACAGCGTCATCGTGTTGAGCGCGCCTTTCGAGGCCGCATAGGCGACCGACGAGCCGATGCCCGCGACGCCTGCGATCGAGGAAATGTTGACGACGGACCCCTTGCCGGCCTTTTTCATGGAGGGTGCGCAGGCGCGGATCATCTGATAGGCGCCGACGACATTCACCTTGTAGATCCACATGAAGTCTTCGGCGCTCAGGGCCTCGAGATCGGCATGATTGGCGAACTGCGTTGTGCCGGCATTGTTGACCAGCACGTCGATGCGGCCCCACTTGTCGATGGCGGCCTGAGCGATCCGGCGGCAATCTGCGTCCTCGCCGACGTCGCCCTGAGCCATGATGGCGTCGACGCCCTTCGACTTCACAAGAGCGAGCGTCTCCTTCGCTTCCTTCTCGCTCTTCGTATAATTGATGACGACGTTGCTGCCACGCTCGGCAAGCTTGATGGCGACGGCGGCACCGAGACCCGTTGCCGAGCCAGTGACGATGGAAACCTTGTCCTTGAGCGTCATGTCTCTCCCCTGCGGATTCTGTTTACAGGGAGTTTAGCTGTTCCGCGCGCGGGCGCCAGACCGGGGATTGGACCGACGGTCAGTCCCGGTCTCCGGGCGGGTTGCGGAACGCGGCGAGAATGAGCCGGTCGGTGAGTTTCAGCCGCTTGCCGGACGCGGTCGCAAGCTCGATGCAAGCGAGATCGTCGTCGTGCCGGATGACCGTGCCTCGCGCGAAGCCGACATGCGGCACGTCGATCGCGACGGCCGCGCCCAGCGCGGGGAGGGGCAGGCATTCGATCAGGGCGCCGGTCGCCGACATCTCATGCACGATGCAATCGACATCGACGCCCGCGAAGACGATGCGGCCCTCGATATGCGTACCGATGCGCCGGAAAAGGCGGCGCTCGGCGTCGTCGGATTTGTCGGGCGTTTCGGTCATGGCTTTCCCCGGAGGAGACGGACCCCTCCGAGGCGAGCCTAGACGTTCATGGTTTCCAAATGATTGCCGAACCGGCTCAAGACTTGTCCGATGGCAGGTTCGCAAGGAAGTCGCCGATCACCTTCTCGAAATCGACCCGCTTGCCGAGCGACGTCATCGGGCCGGCGGTCAGGCCGCCATCGACGGCGATGGTCTGGCCGGTCACGAAGCTCGAGGCGTCGCTCGCGAGGAAGAGCGCCGTTTCGGCGATGTCCATCGGCAGGCCTGAGCGCGGCATCGGCTGAATCTTGGCCAGATGTTCCTGCATGACGACGGCGAGCTGATCGGCGACCTGGGTACCGAGGCCTAGCCCCGCACCGAAGATCGAGGTCGCGATGCCGCCGGGACAGATCGCATTTGAGCGCACGAAGTACGGCGCGAGTTCCATCGCGGCGCAGCGTGAGAAGTGGTGCACGGCGGCCTTGCAGGCCGAATAGACGAGGGGACCGTAACCGGCCTGAAGGCCGGCGACCGATGCCGTCGAGATGATGCTGCCGGATTTCTGCGCCTTCATGTGCGGCACGGCATATTTGTAACCCAGCACGACGCCCTTGAGCAGCACGCCGACGGTCTCGTCGAAGCCGTTCATGTCGATGTCCTGCAGCTCGCCGCCGACGCCGCCGAACCCGGCATTGTTGAACATCACGTCGAGCCTGCCGAACTTCGAGATCGCATGGGCGACGAGGGCCTTTACCTCGTCCTCATGCGCGACATTGGTACGGCAATAGGAGAAGGCGGGCCCGAGCTCGCGTTCCATCGCTTCGCCCTTGTGGTCCTGCAGATCGCCGCAGACGACCTTCGCACCTTCCTGGAGGAAGAGATCGACCGTGCCGCGGCCGATGCCGCTGGTGCCGCCGGTGATGATCGCAACCTTGCCTTCGAGCCTTCCGGCCATGACGTACCCCGTCCTGTTATTGTTGTCTCAGCGGCCCTTGAATACAGGCTTTCGCTTTTCCATGAAAGCCTTTCGGCCCTCGGCATAGTCCTCGCTGCCGAAGCAGCGCGCGATCAACTGGTCGCAATAATGCGGGTCGAAATTCTCCGCGGGCTTGCGTGTCTCATCGACGATTTTCTTCGCCGTCATGACGGTGAGCGGCGCATTCTCCGAGATGATCGCGCAGGTGTCGCGCGTCTGTGCTTCGAGCGTCTCGCACGTGAAAACACGGTTGACGAGGCCCATGCCGAGTGCCTCCTCGCAGGTGAAACGCCGCGCGGTGAAGAATATTTCCTTGGCATAGGCCGGGCCCACCACATCGACGAGGCGGCGGGTGCCCGACGCCGCATAAGCGAGACCGAGCTTTGCCGCGGGGATGCCGAAGGTCGAACCCTCTGCCGCGAAACGCAGGTCGCAGGAGAGTGCGATGCCGAGCCCACCGCCGATGCAATAACCGTCGATCATCGCGATGGTCGGGCGCTCGGCGCGCGCGATGGTCTCGAAGGCGAGTGTCGTCGCATCCTCGTAAACCGCGACGCTTGCGGGATTGCCGCGTTGGGCCTCGAACTGCGAGATGTCGGCACCCGCCACGAAGGCCTTGCCGCCCGCGCCCTTCAGCACGATGACGCGGATTTCTGGATCGGCCTCGAATTCGGCAATGATTTTCGGCACCGCCTCCCACATGTCGAGGCTGACGGCGTTCAACCGCTCCGGATTGTTGAAGATCATCCAGCCGATCGCGCCGTCTTTCTCGGCGATCATGCGAGGCGTGGGGGAG
>NZ_DATKFR010000492.1:0-1720 GCF_035511255.1 Parvibaculum sp. | reverse complement strand
TCGCCTCGCGAACGGCCTGGGCACGGGCGAGATATTCGGCGAGACGCCGCAGGGTCGCCTCGAGATTGCCGCCCATCTCGCCGGCGCGGACCATGTTGACATAGAATTTCGGAAAAACCGGATCGGTCGCGAGCGCATCGGCGAAGCTCGCGCCGTCCTTGAGGCGGGCAAGCGCGCCGCCGAGCGGTTGGGCGAGTTTCCGCGTCTCGCCGAGCCCGATCAGAATCTGCAGGGCACGATCGAGCTCCAGACCGGCATGGATCAGCGTCGCGAGTTCCTGCGTCGCAATGGCGAGATCGCGCGTCGAAGGTCCATGCTTCGGCAGAATGTCGGCGTGAAGCCAGCGCCGCCAGCCGGCAGCCTCGGCCTCCATCGCCGAAATCGGGAAATGCCCTTGCTCGCGCAACCACTCGATCGCGGCCCTTTCGGACACCGCTTCGAGCGTTCCGTTGACGATCGTTCCGGTTGCGCTCAGCGCCTTGTAGCGAAAGCTCGCCATCAGACCTCGCGTGTCACGCGCAGGACTTCCTCGACCGTCGTCTCGCCCGCCAGCACCTTCTTCAACCCGTGAAAATGCATGGTCTGCATGCCGTCCTCGATCGCCGCCTTGCGGAGGAGGCCGGACTCTGCATGAGCGAGAACAAGCTGACGCAGCCTGTCGGTCATCGCCAGGACTTCGAGAACGGAACTGCGGCCGAGATAGCCCGTATGGCTGCAATGAGCGCAGCCGGTCGCGCGGTAAAGTGTGACGGTCCGTCCCGCCGCAAACGCGCCGAGACCCAGCCGCTCCAACATTTCGGGCAAGGCCTCGTAAGGCTGCCGGCAATGCGGGCAAAGCCTGCGCACGAGACGCTGTGCCGCGATGCCGTTGATGGTCGAGGTCAGCAGATAATCCTCGACGCCCATGTCGAGAAGCCGCGTGACCGCGCTCGCCGCGTCGTTGGTGTGGAGCGTCGAGAGGATGAGATGGCCGGTCAGCGCCGCCTGCACCGCGATCTCGGCCGTTTCGAGGTCGCGGATTTCGCCGATCATCATGATGTCGGGATCCTGGCGCAGGAAGGAGCGCAAAGCCGTCGCGAAGGTGAGCCCGATCTGCGGCTTCACCTGCACCTGGTTGATGCCCTTGAGTTGATATTCGACCGGATCCTCGATGGTGAGGATCTTCTTGTCCGGTGTGTTGAGTTCGAGAAGCGAGGTATAGAGTGTCGTCGTCTTGCCGCTGCCCGTCGGCCCCGTCACCAGCAGGATGCCATGCGGCCGGTCGAGCACGTCGCGGAAGGCGCCAAGAATCTCGTCGTCGAAACCGAGCGCTGCAAAGTCGAGCTTCAGACTGCCTCGGTCGAGGATACGCAGCACGACGCTTTCGCCGTGAATGGTCGGCGTTGTCGAGACGCGGAAATCGATGTCCTTGCCGCGCACGGCGAGGCGGATGCGTCCGTCCTGCGCGAGGCGCCGCTCGGCGATGTTGAGCTTCGCCATGATCTTGATGCGCGAGATGACCGCCGACGACAGGCGCTGCGGCGGCGACTCAACTTCCTGCAACACGCCGTCGACGCGGTAGCGCACGCGCAATTCGCCATCCATCGGCTCGATATGGATGTCGGAGGCGCGCGCCTCGACGGCGCGGGTGATCAGCAGATTGACGAGGCGGATGACGGGCGCCTCGCTCGCAATGTCCTTCAGCCGCTCGACATCGTCGGAGGGATCGTAGGCATGCGCC
>NZ_DATKFR010000491.1:0-22363 GCF_035511255.1 Parvibaculum sp. | reverse complement strand
CGTGGTGATGGTAAAGCCCGGCGGCACCGGCAGTCCGAGATTGGACATCTCGGCGAGGTTCGCGCCCTTGCCGCCAAGGAGATTGCGCATCGACGCCGCGCCTTCCGCCTTGCCGTCACCGAAGGAATAGACCCACTTCTTCTCAGCCATTCGCTTACGCCTTTGTTGGCACCGTCTCACTCGGCATTCGGGGCTCCCCCTCACCCTGCCCTCTCCCCCAAGGGGAGAGGGGAAGGAAGAAGGAATCGACTCCACCGCTTACTAGCCCTCTCCCCTCCAGGGAGAGGGTTGGGTGAGGGGCTTCCTACCCCTCCACCTTCGAAAAATCCGCGACCTCGTGCAAGGCCGCGCGGATCAGCGATAGCAGACGCAACCGATTCTCGCGTACCGGCTTTTCGTCCGCGTTGACAGTGACCTTTTCGAAGAAAGCGTCGACCGGCGCACGGAGCCGCGCCAGCGCACTCATCGCGGCGGCGAAATCCTCGCGGCCCACGGCATGCGTGGCTTCCGCGCGCGCTTCCTCGATGCGGTCGAAGAGATCGCGCTCTTCGGTCTGCTTGAACAGCGCCGGATCGGGCTCGCCGCCATAGGTCGCCTTGTCCTTCTTCTCCTCGATATTGAGGATATTGACGGCGCGCTTGTAGCCGGCGAGCAGGTTCTTGCCGTCTTCGGTCGCAAGGAATTCCGACAACGCCTCGACGCGCTTGACGATCAGCACGAGATCGTCCTGCGGCTGACCGAGCTGGTTGAGCGCGAAGACCGCGTCGACCAGATCGTGCCGCGCGCCGCGATCGCGCAGATAGACTTTCAGGCGGTCGGCGAAGAAGACCAGAAGGTCCGCAATAAGAAGTTTGTATTGCCCAAAAACCCTAAGCTTTGAATCTTCAGTTTGGGAAGATTGAATCGTGCCAAAATCCAGTTCGATTAGTCTCCCGGCAGTCTGGTTGATAGACTCGACCAACTCTTCGATGGCACCGACCAATTTAGCGGGCGCTTCTTTGCCCAGAAATAGAGCGTGAGAAAACGCAGTATTCCAGAGATTGAGACGAAGTTCAGATTCAAGAATAATCCGTATAACGCCTAAAGCGGCCCTACGCAGAGCAAAGGGATCCTTAGAGCCAGTTGGTTTCTCTTGGATAATCCAAAACCCAACCAGCGTGTCGATCTTGTCGGCCAGCGCGACGACCTTGCCGAGCGCGGAGGCGGGCACCGCGTCCGACGGACCGGCCGGCGCGTAATGTTCGGCAATCGCATTCGCGATCTCGTCGCCAAGACCGTCGGCCCTGGCGTAATAGCCGCCCATCAGGCCCTGCAACTCGGGAAACTCGCCGACCATGCCGGAGGTGAGATCGGCCTTGGCGAGACGGCCCGCGACTTCGGCCTTCACCGGATCGACGCCCGGAATGACGGCGGCAAGCTCGCGCGCGAGCTTCGCGATGCGTTCGGCCTTTTCGCGCACCGTGCCGAGCTTCGCCTGGAAGACGACCTCTTCGAGCTTCGGCAAGCGGCTTTCGAGCGTCTGCTTTTTGTCCTGTTCCCACAGGAAGCGCGCGTCGGAGAAGCGGGCGCGCAGCACGCGCTCATTGCCGTTGACGATGGCCGCGCCGCCGTCTTCGGCGACGAGGTTCGCGATCACGATGAAACGCGGCGCGAGCTTTCCGCTCGCATCCGTCAGCGCGAAATATTTCTGGTTCGCACGCATGGTGGAGGTCAGCACTTCCTGCGGCACCGACATGAACGCGTCGTCGATCTTGCCCATCAGCGGCACCGGCCATTCGACCAGCCCCGCGACTTCGGCGAGCAACCCTTCATCCTCGAAAAGCTTCAGGCCCGCATCGGCGGCGAGCTTCAACGCGCCGTCCTTGATGACGGCGGCGCGCTTCGCCGGATCGAGGATCACAAACGCGGCTTCGAGTTTCTTGTCGTAGTCGGCGAAATCTTTTACCGCGAAGGATGCAGGGGCCATGAAGCGGTGGCCGCGCGTGGTATCGCCCGACTTGATGCCTTCGATGTCGAAAGGAACGACCTTGCCGCCGAGAATGCAGAGGATCGAATGCAGCGGGCGGACCCAGCGAAATTGGCTGCTGCCAAAACTGAGGTTAGAGAAATTCGTGCCGTTAAAGTTGCTACCTGTCGCAACTCTTTTTGCTCCCCAGCGCATCGACTTCGGCCAAGGGAAAGTATGGATCACTTCCGTCACGACTTTAGCGACAAGCTCAGCGGTGGGGCCACCGGACCTCTCGGTGATCGCGACGTAGAAGGCGCCCTTCTTGTCCTCCTGCACCGTCGCCTGATCGATCGACGTCAATCCGGCGGCGCGCAGAAAACCCTGGATCGCCTGATCGGGCGCGCCGACCTTCGGACCCTTGCGCTCTTCCTTCACGTCCGGCGTCTTCTCCGGCAATCCGTCGATGACGAGGCACAAGCGGCGTGGCGTCACGAAGGCCCGCGCATTCGTCGCCTCGACACCCGCCGCCTTCAGCGCGTCGGTAACGAGACGCATCAAATCCTCGCTCGCGCGCTTCTGCATGCGGGCCGGAATTTCTTCCGAGAAAAGTTCGAGGAGAAGCTCAGACATAAGCAAGGCCCCTCACCCTGCCCTCTCCCCGACGGGGAGAGGGTTCCAGAAAGACAGCCCCCCTTAAAGCCCTCTCCCCATAGGGGAGAGGGTTGGGTGAGGGGGCAAAACAAAAACTCTTCATGCCGCTCATGCCGCGCCCCCCGCCGGCGTTTTCAGCCAGGCTTCGGCGCAGCCCTTGGCGAGCGCGCGAACACGGCCGATATAGGCCTGACGTTCGGTGACCGAGATCACGCCGCGCGCGTCGAGCAGATTGAAATTGTGGCTCGCCTTGATGCACTGGTCATAGGCCGGCAGCGGCAGATTCTTTTCGAGCAGCGACGCGCATTCCTTCTCCGCATCCTCGAAATGCCGGAACAGCATTTCGGTATTCGCGAATTCGAAATTATGCGCCGAGAATTCCTGCTCGGCCTGCAGGAAGACGTCGCCATAGGTGACGCGGTCCTGGCCCTCCGCGCCGTTGAAGTCGAGGTCGTAGCCATTGTCGACGCCCTGAATGTACATGGCGAGGCGTTCGAGCCCGTAGGTCAGCTCGCCCGCAACCGGATTGCAGTCGAAGCCGCCGACCTGCTGGAAGTAGGTGAACTGCGAGACTTCCATGCCGTCGCACCAGACTTCCCAGCCGAGGCCCCATGCGCCGAGCGTCGGGCTCTCCCAGTCGTCCTCGACGAAGCGGATGTCGTGGTTCTTCGGGTCGATGCCGAGCTCGTAAAGGCTCTCGAGATAGAGCTCCTGCAGATTGTCGGGGTTCGGCTTCAGGATCACCTGAAACTGATAATAATGCTGGAAGCGGTTCGGATTGGTGCCGTAGCGCCCGTCGGTCGGCCGGCGCGAGGGCTGCACATAGGCCGCCTTCCAGGGCTTCGGCCCCAGCGCCCGGAGCGTGGTCGCCGGGTGAAACGTGCCCGCGCCCATCGACATGTCGTAGGGCTGGAGAATCACGCAACCCTGCTTCGCCCAGAAATGCTGGAGCGTCAGGATCAGCGATTGGAAGGAATGGTCGCGCTTGGCGGTCATGCGGGCCGGTGCTTCTGGCGGATTCGGCGGGGCCCCCTGGCCCCACGGGCGCGCGCAACCTAGCGGCACGAGCCCTCAAGGGTCAAGCAAAGCGCCCCCGCAACCGAAAACCCCGGGACCCGAGCGTGACGGCGCCGCCGTCGAGCCCCTATAGTCCGGCGGGACTCTTATCACGGCGGAGGGACGGCGCGTGGCGGACGGGGACATTCTGATCGGCAAAAGCGGCGAGACCCCTGAAATCCTGCTGCTGAAGCTCGCCAACCGCCACGGCCTCGTGACCGGCGCCACCGGCACCGGCAAGACGGTGACGCTGCAGGTGCTGGCCGAGGGCTTCTCCAATGCCGGCGTGCCGGTTTTCGCCGCCGACATCAAGGGCGACCTGTCGGGCCTCAGCCAGCCGGGCGACGGCAAGGCGGCCTTCGTCAACCGCGCGAAGGAGATCGGCGTCGATTATGTGCCGGACCGCTTCCCGACGATCTTCTGGGACGTCTTCGGCGAACAGGGCCATCCCGTCCGCGCGACGATTTCGGAAATGGGCCCCCTCCTCATCGCCCGCCTGCTCGATCTCAACGACACGCAGGAAGGCGTGCTCAACATCGCCTTCCGCCTCGCCGACGAACAAGGGCTGCTGCTGCTCGATCTGAAGGACCTGCGTGCGATGCTCGCCTTCGTCTCGGAGAACGCCGCCTCGCTCAGCGCGCAATATGGCAACGTCTCGACGCAGTCGGTCGGCGCGATCCAGCGGCAATTGCTGGTGCTCGAAAACCAGAAGGGCGATCAATTCTTCGGCGAGCCGGCGCTCGAAATTACCGACCTGATGCGCACCGACCGCGACGGGCGCGGGATCGTCAACATCCTCGCCGCCACGAAGCTGATGGACAATCCGCGTCTCTACGCGACGTTCCTGCTATGGCTGCTGTCGGAGCTCTTCGAGGAACTGCCGGAGGTCGGCGATCTCGAAAAGCCGAAGCTCGTCTTCTTTTTCGACGAGGCGCATCTTCTCTTCAACGACGCGCCCAAGGCGCTCGTCGAATCCGTCGAACGCGTGGTGCGGTTGATCCGCTCCAAGGGCGTCGGCGTCTATTTCGTCACGCAGAACCCGCTCGACGTGCCGGACAAGGTGCTGGCCCAGCTCGGCAACCGCGTGCAGCACGCGCTGCGCGCCTTCACGCCGCGCGACCAGAAGGCGGTGCGCGCGGCCGCCGAAACCTTCCGTCAGAACCCGGCCTTCTTCAAGACCGAAGAGGCGATCCTCGCCCTCGGCGTCGGCGAAGCGCTGGTCTCGACGCTCGATGCGAAGGGCGCGCCCTCCATGGTCGAGCGCACGCTGATCGCGCCGCCGGGCGGCCGCGTCGGCCCGGCCACCGACGCCGAGCGCCAGGCGATCGTCGCCGCGAGCCCGCTGCGCGGCCGCTACGATCAGGCCATCGATCGGGAATCGGCTTACGAGCTGCTTCAAAAGAAGGCCGGACAGACGGCGGAAACATCGGCCCGCCCGGCCTCCACGACATCGGTGCCGTCGAGCGGCCCCTGGGGCGGCACCCCGTCCGGTCGGGCGGAGCCGGAACCCCGTCAGACCGAACGCCGCGAACGCGCGGCGCCCAGGCCGAGGCGCGAGCCCGTATCCCGGACGGAAAGAGTGATGACCAATATGGCGACGTCGGCGGCGCGCTCCATCGGAACGCAGGTCGGTCGCGCCATCTTCCGCTCCATTCTCGGGAGCATGACCAAGCGCTGACCGGCGGGAAACTCAGCGGCCGTTATGGCTGTCCGGCACGTAAAGGCCCTGCTCGACTTCGCGCAGGGTGCCGAGATCGCGCGGTTCGACGCTGTGGCGCGCCCGCGCCCGAACCATCTGTTCGCGCTGGCGCTCGGCGGCGCGCAGCACCGCCTTGTAGGCCGTATAGCAGGCCGCCATCAGCACGGCGGCAAAGACGAGCTTGCTCATCGCCTTCGTCCTCGTTCGGGGACCGCCCAATGCGGCATGCCCGTTCGCATTAAAATCCAAATCGCCGCCGAATGGAACGGTTTTCGAGGGCGACGAAAGCGAAGCGCCGTCCACAATATGTATATTGTGGCTGCAAACCGGCCTTCGCGCCCTGTCGCGAGGCCGAAAAACCCGGAGGAATCGTGTTCAGATTTCAGATTGCCGGCTATCTGACCTCCGCCGTGATCGGCGTACTCGGCGTCTGGCTGCTGCTCGCGGCGCCGGACTGGGCGGAGCGCTACCTCGCCAGTCCCGGCGCGCGGCCTTCGGGCGTGGACAGCTTCCGCTTCGTCGCGAGCTGGATGCTGATCGTCGCCCTGCTGCTGCTGGCCGCCGCCTATGCGCCACCGCCGCCCGCGACACAGCGCCTGCTCGCGCTGGCGATGACGGCCGGACTTGCCGTCCTCACGGCCGTCCATGTGCAGGTTCTGCTTGGAAATGGCCAAGCCGGCACCATCCGCTGGCTTCCGCCGCTCCGGATGGACACGGTGTTCTTCGGCGCGCTGGCACTCTATTGGGCGGCCGTCAGCCGGGCCGTCTGGCAAGCGGTCGGGTAGCCCTCAACGTCCGAAGCGGCTCCAGAGCGCGCGATCCTCGATCGCGGCGAGCAGCCCCTGCACGGCGCCCGCGCCCAGCGCGGCGGGGTCCGAGAACCCGCTTTGGCCGCCGAAACGGCCCGAAAGGCCGAAGCCGCGCCGCCAGAAGGGCTTGCGTCCGCCCACAACCTTGAGCCGGACCTTGTCCCCGAACTTCTCCCTCATGACGCTGCGCACATCGCCCAATCCGTCGATGAGGCCGCGGTCGAGCGCTGCCTGGCCGGCCCAGAACTCGCCGGTGAAAAGTTTTTCCGTCGGCTCGGCGAGGCGTCCACCCCGGCTCCTGCGAACCAGCGCCTTGAAATTTTCGTGCACCTCGCGCTGCAGCGCTTCGAGTTTCGCCACATCGTCCGGGTTCTCCGGCTTGAAGGGATCGAGGATCGCCTTGCTCTCGCCGGCCGTATGCACCCGCCGCTCGACGCCGAGCTTCTCGATCAGGCCCGTGAAGCCGAAGCCCGACGAGACGACGCCGATCGAACCGACGATCGAGCTTTCATCGGCATAGATCTCGTCGGCCGCGCAGGCGAGCATATAGCCGCCCGACGCCGCCACGTCCTCGGCGAAAGCGTAGACCGGAAGCTCCTTCTCCTTCGCCAGCGCACGGATGCGTTTGTAGATCAGCGACGACTGCACGGGCGAGCCGCCCGGCGAATTGATGACCAGCGCCACCGCCTTCACCTTCATGTCGAAGGCCGCTTCGAGCGGCCCCACCGTCGAGGCGAAATCGATCCCGCCCCTGAGCGGCATGGACATGCCGATCGCGCCGTTGAGCCGGACGACGGCAACGGTCGCCGGCTTCGTCCAGTCGGGATCGACACGGCGGCGCAAAAAGGCGGGAAGAAGAGGAGCGATCAGTTTTTTCATGTCGTCTTTCAGAGAGGTTGGTCGAGCAGCAAGGCCGCGCCATGCCGCAGGATGTTTTCGGCACGCTCCGTGAAGCGGCCGTCGCGTCCATGCAGCACAAGGCCCGGACGGATCGTCAACGGTGCGCGCGAGCCGCGGATGCCGCGCACGATGACGCGGCTGGCGGGCTTGCCGGCGGCCGGCCAGAGCGGGAACACCTCGATGCCGCCGACATGACCTTCGAGCGCGACCAGCAATTGCGACAGCGCATCGGCGCGGTGGATGAAGCTCACCGTGCCCTTGGGCCGCGCCATCACGCAGGCGAACCGCACCCAGTCGCCGAGATCGGAGCCGAGCGTCATATGCGCCTGCGCCTTGCCAGCATCGGGCGGCAGCGGCGACGCCGCATCGTGGTACGGGGGGTTTGCAAAGACATGGTGCCAGCTCTGCGGCTCGAGCCCCAGCGCGGCAAGATCACGCACCGGCGCGCCGATATCGCCTTCATAAAACAAGACCCTGGTCTGGAAATCGTTGCGTCGCGCATTCTCCCGCGCGATCCGCACGAGATCGGGCTGAAGTTCGAGCCCCGCAATCTCGACATCGGCCACGCGCGCCGCAAGACAGAGCGAGGCGACGCCGACGCCCGCGCCCGCTTCGAGCACGCGCTCGCCATGCCGCGCCGGAACCGAGGCCGCGAGCAGCACCGCGTCGATGCCGGCGCGATAGCCTTTTGCCGGTTGCAGCAATTGCAGCCGTCCGCCGAGAAACCCGTCATCCGTCCAGGCGCCGGAAGATGCCTCTGCCCCAACGATCTTTCCTACCGTCTCTTCCGATAATCCGCTCATGTCCCGCTCACCGGTCCTTGATATCGTCGAGAATAAGACGCGCCGCATCGAGATCGTCGCTCGCCACCATGATACGCCGCGGCAATACGCCGAGCGAGCCCTCCACGAGACTCATATGGGTATCGAGCACCAGCGGTTCGATACCCGCCTCACGCAGCCGATGCTCCAAATAGGAAATGAGCACGATGTCGTTCGTCCGGATCAGCTCTTCCATGGGTTCTCTTTATCGTGCATTCGCGCTTTCACATCTTCGGGAGCGGCTTTGCCGCCACACTTGCCGCCTTGTCCGCGCCCTCTTATGCTGCCACAGAGGCTAACACATTTCCGGACTGTAGTTTCAGGAGCGAAGATTGGGCGTTGTGGTCCCCCTCGAGGACGAACGCGGACGGAGCCAGAACGCCGTCGCGCAGTTGCAGGCCCTCGTGCGCGAGGATATGGAGGACGTCAACGAATTCATCCGTGAACGGATGGCGTCCGACGTACCGATGATCCCCGAACTTGCGAGCCATCTGATCAATTCCGGCGGCAAGCGGCTCCGGCCGATGCTGACCATCGCGGCCTCGAGGCTTTGCGGCTACGAGGGCGCGGACCACATCAAGCTCGCGGCCAGCGTCGAATTCCTGCACACGGCAACGCTGCTCCACGACGACGTCGTCGACGAGAGCGATCTCCGCCGGGGCCAGAAGACCGCGCGCATGCTCTGGGGCAACCAGGCGAGCGTGCTGGTCGGCGACTTCCTGCTCGGCCGCGCCTTCCGCCTGATGGTCGAGACGAAGAGCCTGCGCGCGCTGGAAATCATCGCCAACGCGGCTTCCGTCATCGCCGAAGGCGAGGTGATGCAGCTCGCGGCCGCCAAGGACACCGGCACCACCGAGGACGCCTATATGCGCGTCATCGCGGCCAAGACCGCCGCGCTTTTCGCCGCCGCCGCCGAAGTCGGCGCGGTGATCGCGGCGCGCGGCCATGGCGAGGCGGCGGCGCTCGAATCCTACGGCCGCAATCTCGGCATCGCCTTCCAACTCGTCGACGACGCGCTGGATTACGGCGGCCGCGCGGCGACGCTCGGCAAGAATGTCGGCGACGATTTCCGCGAGAGGAAGATCACGCTCCCCGTCGTCCTCGCCTTCCGCCGCGGCGGCAAGGAAGAACGCGCCTTCTGGGAACGCACGCTGCGCGAAGGCGACCAGCGCCCCGGCGATCTCGAACACGCGCAGGAACTGATGGTGAAGCACGGCGCGATCGAGGACACGATCACCCGCGCCCGCCATTACGGCGCCATCGCCAAGGACGCGCTGGCGATCTTCCCCGACAGCGCCTATTCCCGCGCCCTGCTCGACCTCGTCGATTTCTGCATCAGCCGGACTTATTGAAGGCACTCGCCCGAAAACATTCTGTCACCCCGGGCTTCGTCCCGGGGTCGAGGGCGTCAAGTGCCGAGCAAGCGGCTCCTGGCTCCCGGCACAAGGCCGGGATGACACATCAGAGTTGGATGCAGCCGCTCACCGCTGACGCCGCCGTCCACCACGCCGGATGCGCGCCGGCAACCGCATCCGCCCCCGCCTGCGCGTCGTTCTCCGTCGCATAGATTCCGAAACAGGTCGCGCCCGATCCCGACATGCGGGCAAGCCGGCAACCCTTCGTCGCACCGATCGCGGCGAGAACGTCGCCGATCTCCGGCGCCAGGCTGCGGGCAGGCGCTTCGAGGTCGTTGCCATGGGCGGCCAGCCATTCAAGCAAGCCGTCGAGAGTCGCAAAGGCCGGCCGCTCCACGACCGCCGGCATCTCGGCCAGAGCCGGCGCGGCGAGCGCCTTGAAGACGGCGGCCGTCGAGACCGCAACTCCGGGATTTACGAGCAGCAAGGCGAAAGGCGGTAGCCCCGCGAGGCGCGCGACGCGCTCGCCGCGCGCCCACATGAAAGCAGGCCGCGAATCGAGGCAGACGGGCACGTCGGCGCCGAGGGTGAAGGCGAGCGATGCCGGCATATGCGCCTCGATCCTGACGCCCCAGAGCCGCGCCAGCGCCCGCAACGTCGCCGCCGCATCGGCCGAGCCGCCGCCGATGCCCGAGGCGACGGGAAGATTTTTGTGAAGGACGAGGTTGGCGCCCGGTCGGCCCGTTTCGCGGGCAAGGAGACGGGCGGCGCGAAGGACGAGATTGTCGTCTTCCTGTTTCAGCGCGCCGGCGAAGGGGCCTTCGAGCGTCAGCGAAAAATCGTCGGCCGCCCTCGCCGTGACACGGTCGCCGATGTCGGGGAAGACGACGAGGCTTTGAAGCTCGTGATAGCCGTCGCCGCGCCGCCCCAGCACCTCGAGGGAGAGGTTCACTTTCGCCCGCGCGAATTCCTCGACGGGTGTTGGAACGCTCATGGCGATCAGGAACCGCTCGGCCCGGCGTCGCGGCGCGGTTGTCCGGATTCGGCGGCATCGAGCCCGAGTTCGAGCTTGCTCTTCAGCAGCCCGACACGGTCCGCGTCGGGCTTCATGTCGAGTGCATGGCTCCACTGGAAACGCGCCTCGATCTTGCGGCCGACTTTCCAGAGCGCGTCGCCCAGATGTTCGTTGATGGTCGGATCGCCGGGTTCGAGTTCGACGGCACGCTCCAGATATTCCGTCGCCTTGGGATATTCGCCCATGCGGAAAAGCGCCCAGCCGAGGCTGTCGACGATGAAGCCGTCATTGGGACGAAGCTCGACCGCCTTCTCGATCATGACCAGCGCTTCCTTGAGGTTGCGCCCCTGCTCGATCCACGAATAGCCGAGATAGTTGAGAACGAGCGGATGATCGTCGGACAGCGTCAGCGCGATCTTGAGGTCCACCTCCGCTTCCGGCCACTTGCCGAGCCGTTCGTTGCAGATGCCGCGCGCATAATAAAGCGACCAGTGCGAGGGATCGGGTTTTCCGACGATGCCGATCGCGCGCGTATATTCGGCCGCGGCTTCGGCGTATTTTTCCTTGCCGCGATAGATATCGCCGAGCGCGACGATCGGCTCGACCGCCTTGGGATTGTCGGACGCCGCTTCCTTGAGCACGGCGACGGCCTCGTCTTCCCTGTCGAGCCGGTCGAGATCGAGCGCTTTCTGGATGCGCGCATTGGCGTAGAGCGGCGAATCCTCGTCGATCAGGTCATAGGCGGCGATGGCGTCGGCCCAGCGCTTCTTCTGCTCATAGGTATCGGCGAGCAGCGTGCGCGCGACGTTGAAATCGGGCCGCATCCAGATCGCGAGCTGCAGATAGAGCACCGCAAGGTCGTTGGACGGATCCTGCGCCAGCGCGCTGCCGAGGCCGTAAAGCGCCTCGGCGACGCCGTCCGCCGCGCTGCCGACCAGCGGCTTCATCGTCTTGCCCGAAGCGAGCTGCGCCAGCGCCGCCTTGACCAGCGGATGGTCCGGCGCCAGCGCCGCATACTGGTCCAGCACGGCGCGCGCTTCGTCGCGGCGCCCCTGCCGGTCGAGGAAGCTCGCATAGGCCTGGACGATGCGGATCGAGGTACCGCCGCTCGTCTCCATCGCCTGATGGTAAGAGGCCAGCGCGTTTTCCTTGTCGCCGAGCAGATCGAAGATCAGCGCCTTGTGATAGGCCCTGAAGAGATCGAAGGCGGGCTTGTCGTCGAAGGCCTTGAGCTTGTCGAGCGCGAGTTGCTGATTACGGTCGCCCGCCGCCGCCCAGGCTTCGGTGAGCGAACCGACAAGCGCGACGAAGGCACCCTGTTCGGCGCTGCCGATTTCCTTCTGCGCATCCTTGTAATCGCCATCCTTGATGGCGGCGAGGGAAAGCACGAGCCGCGCCATGCGGTGATCGGGCACGACCTTGATGAGGCGGCGCGCGAGATCGACCGCGCGGTCCATGTCGCCGCCGTTCAGCGCCACCATGAAGGCGCGCTCGATGATGACGGGATTGGTCGGGTCGGTGGCGAGCGTCCGGTCGAAATATTGCGCCGCCGCTTTCGACTCATGCTGGCTGCCCGCGAAGCGCGCGGCGAGATAATTGCCATAGGCACCGCGGTCGTTCTGGCCGGAAAAGTCCATGCCGGCGCAGCCCTGAAGGCCGACGAGCACGACGAGGCCGAGCACGACGTGGATGGCCGCGCCTGCCGTCCAGCGAGGCAATACGAGGCGGCGGGATGTACTCCGGTGGCTATCCGAAGCCGTCGATATGGACGCCATATAACGTCTTGCCTCTGAACACGCGGCCCTTGCGGGATCGCAAGGCCGACCGAACCCAACATGCGGACACAAAGAAGCCGGCGTCCCCCATCGGGGCACGCCGGCCCTCGCCGACCGCGAGCTTAGCCTATTCGGCGCGTCCGCGATATGAGCGCCTTCAGCGAAGTCCGCTCACATATTAGGGTAATTCGGTCCGCCGGCGCCTTCCGGAACCGTCCAGTTGATGTTCTGCGTCGGGTCCTTGATATCGCAGGTTTTGCAGTGGACGCAGTTCTGGGCGTTGATCTGGAAGCGCGGATTGGAGCCGTCGGCCTCCCGCACGACTTCATAGACGCCGGCCGGACAATAACGCTGCGCCGGCTCGGCGAAGGTCGGCAGGTTGTAGGCGATCGGGATCGCCGGGTCCTTGAGCTTCAGATGGACCGGCTGGTCCTCTTCATGATTGGTCGCCGAGATGAAGACCGAGGACAACTTGTCGAAGGAAACCTTGCCGTCGGGCTTGGGATAGTCGATCGGCTTGCACTCGCTGGCCTTCTTCAGCGATTCGTGGTCGGCCTTCTTGTGCTTCAGCGTGAAGGGCAGACCGATCCCGAGATTGTTCATCCACATGTCGATGAAGCTGAAGCCCATGCCGAAGAAAGTGCCGAAGCGCGACAGGAACGGCTTCACGTTGCGGACCCGCTTCAGGTCCTTATAGACCGGGCTGCCGACATAGGCCTCCGCATAGGAGGTCAGCTCGTCGGACTGACGGCCCGCCTTCACGGCGTCGAAGGCTGCTTCCGCGCCCATCATGCCGGTCAGCACCGCATTGTGGCTGCCCTTGATGCGCGGCACGTTGACGAAGCCGGCCGCGCAGCCGATCAACGCACCGCCCGGGAAGACGAGCTTCGGCACCGACTGGAAACCGCCTTCGGTGATCGCGCGCGCACCATAGGCGATGCGCTTGCCGCCCTCGAAGGTGTCGCGGATCGCCGGATGCGTCTTGAAGCGCTGGAACTCGTCGAAGGGCGAGAGATAGGGGTTCTTGTAGTTGAGGTGGACGACGAAGCCCACCGACACCAGATTCTCGCCGAAGTGATAGAGGAAGGAGCCGCCGCCCGTATCGTCGCTGAGCGGCCAGCCCAGCGTGTGCTGGACGGTGCCCTTCTTGTGCTTGGCGGGATCGATCTCCCAGACTTCCTTGAGGCCGATGCCGTATTTCTGCGGATCGCGGCCCTCGTCGAGCTTGAACTTGCGGGTCAGTTCCTTGGTCAGCGAGCCGCGCGCGCCTTCGGCGAAGAGCGTGTACTTCGCCCTGAGTTCCATGCCGCGCGTGTAGCTGTCCTTGTGGTGACCGTCCTTGGCGACGCCCATGTCGCCGGTGGCAACGCCCCGCACCGACCCGTCCTCGTTATAGAGAACCTCGGCGCCTGCAAAGCCCGGATAGATTTCGACGCCAAGCTCTTCCGCCTTGGTCGCGAGCCAGCGGCAAAGATTGGCGAGGCTGCCGATGTAGTTGCCGTGATTGTTCATCAGCGGCGGGTAGAGGAAGCTCGGGATGGAGAGGCTGCCGGCCGGCCCGAGATAGATGAAATGGTCGGACGTCACCGGCGTGTCGAGCGGCGCGCCCTGCTCGCGCCAGTCCGGGATCAGCTTGTCGAGGCCTGAAGGATCGATGACCGCGCCCGAGAGAATATGAGCGCCGACTTCGGACCCCTTCTCGATCAGGCATACGGACAGATCGAAATCCTGCTCCGCCGCCAGCTGGCGCAGACGGATCGCCGCGGAGAGCCCCGCTGGGCCGCCACCGACGACGAGGACGTCATATTCCATGAATTCGCGTTCGGGCAGCGGTTCACTCATAGCTTGTGTCCTCCTGAGCGGCGGGGGCTTCTTTGGTCGCGCACTTTATGGTGCTTCGTATCTCATTGGTCAACAAGGCGGACAGCCGTGCTAGTCTGCTTCCCCATCTGTTCACGCCCGAACCAGCCGGAACCCGTAACGCCATGCCGCAGTTGGGGAAACCTGTCCCGCCCCTGACGCCTGAAGAGGCGGCGTCGCTGCTCGCCTTTTATGTCGCGGCCGGCGTCACCGAGGCGCTGGGCGAAGACGCGGTCGATCGCTACCAGTTGCCGGCGCAGACATCCGCCCCCGAAGCGGAACGCGCCGCCCCCCGTGCGTCCTCCGGCGAAGCGCGCCGGGCGCCGGTTCCCCGCATGCATATGGAAGAGCCGGCGCCGGCCCGCATGCAGACGCCGGCGACCATCCCGCTGGAGGAAAAGGAAGCCGCCTCGACCGCCCGGGCCCTTGCCCAAAGCTGCGGCAGCCTCGACGAGTTGAAACAGGTGCTCTCGAACTTCGAGGGCTGCGCGCTGCGCTATACCGCCAAGAACCTCGTCTTCGCCGACGGCAACCCGGAGGCCCGCATCATGCTGGTCGGCGAAGCGCCGGGCCGCGACGAGGATTTGCAGGGCCTTCCCTTTGTCGGCCGGTCGGGCCAGTTGCTCGACCGGATGCTCGCCTCGATCGGCCTCGACCGCACGGCGGTCTATATCGCCAATACGCTCCCCTGGCGTCCGCCGGGCAATCGCCCGCCGACGGCCGCCGAACAGGCGGTCTGCGCGCCCTTCATCGAACGCCAGATCGAATTGTCGAAGGCCGAGATTCTCGTGCTGGTGGGCGGCGTCTCGGCCAAGCAGATGCTCGGCGTCGATACCGGCATCATGCGGCTTCGCGGCCGCTGGTCGAGCTATCGCGCCGGCGACCGCGACATCCCGGCGCTCCCGATCTTCCATCCGGCCTATCTGCTCCGGCAACCGGCGCAGAAGCGACTCGCCTGGCGCGACCTGCTGTCGCTGAAGGCCCACATCGCGGAATTGCGGCCGCTCTGATCCCGACGGCGTTACATTAATCTTTCGCAACTGCAAAAAGATTCAACTCTTGCGTGCTTGTGACACCCCTTTCCCCGGTTAAGATGCTCGGCATGAACACGGGGGTGTCTCAAAACAACGCGGCCTTGCGCAAAGGCAAGGGCTCGCAAGGCGCGATGCGCGGCCATCGGCTGGCGCTTGCGGCCGCGCTTGCGTTCGGCTCCATCGCAACCGGCTGGGCGCTGCCCTCCGCCGCCGGCACTCTGGGCACGTTGAGCGCCACCGAGGCCGTCACGCCACCGCCCGCCGCCGATCCGCTGCCGGCCAGCGCCAAAATCTGGAGCCCGGAAATTCTGAGCGGCGCCGACCGCGAACGCTACGTCAAGATTTTCGCCGCCCAGAAACGCGCCGACTGGAAGAAAGCCGACAAGCTCGCCGCCGAACTCACCGACAAGCGCCTGATGCCCTATGTGCTTCAGGAGCGTTATCTGAACGCCCGCTGGAAATCGACTTATGCCGAACTCAAGGCATGGATGGCGAGCTATGCGAGCGTACCCGGCGCCGACCGCATTTTCGCGCTGGCGATGAAGAAGAAGCCGCGCAAGGCCGCCGCGCCGGACCGCGCCGCCGTGCAGCGCTTCCGCCAGCCGGCCCATGCGATCTATTCGGTCGACGATGGCGACGAACCGATTGCCTCCGAGCGCTTTGCGAAGATCGACGCGCGGGTGCGCGCCCTGGTTCGCGACCAAAAGGCGGTCGACGCCCTCAATTACATGAAGATGACGTCCGCGCGCCTGGCCCTCACCGATGTCGAATACGACAAGGTGCTGGAACGGGTCGCCTGCTCCTTCTTCATCGAAAACGACAATGAGCGCGCCTACCAGACCGCGGACGAAATCTCGGGACGTCACGCGCGGCAGATCCCGCTCGCCGACTGGTATGCCGGGCTCGCCGCCTGGCGCATGGAGCGCTACGCCGACGCGGCCTCCCATTTCGAGCGCCTGGCCCGTTCGGAAACCGTCTCCGACTGGTCGAAGGCCGCCGGCGGCTTCTGGGCGGCGCGCGCCTATCTCGCCAATCGGCAGCCCGAGCGCGTCGCCGAGATGCTCGAAATATCGTCCGGCACCGGCGCGACCTTCTACGGTCTCCTCGCCTCGCGCCAGCTCGGCCGGGAGCCGCGCTTTGCCTGGGTCGAACCGAAACTCGATCGCGCCGGCTACGAAGCCCTCGTCGCCGACCCCGCCGTCGCCCGCGCCGTCGCGCTGGCGCAGATCGGCCGCCGCGATCTCGCCGAGCAGGAACTGGTGCGCGCCCATGGCTGGCTGGATTCCGATCTCGATAGCGCGCTGATCGCGCTGGCCTCGACCTTCGATCTTCCGGCCGTCGAGCTTCAGGTCGCGAGCGCGGCGAGCCTGCCAACGCTGCGTCCGGTCAACGGCGAGATCGCCGTCAATGCCGGTCTCTTCCCGATCCCCGATTACCAGCCCGAAAATGGTTTCCGCGTCGATCGCGCGCTCTTCTTCGCTTTCATGCGGCAGGAGAGCAAGTTCCGCCCCGACGTGACCTCGCCCGCCGGCGCGCGCGGGCTGATGCAGATCATGCCGGGTACGGCCAGCCACATCACGCGCGATACGACGCTGAAGAGCGCCAACAAGGACAAGCTGCTCGATCCGTCCTTCAACCTGACGCTGGCGCAGACCTATCTCGAAACGCTGATGGACTCGGCCGAGCCGCGCGGCAACCTCTTCATGCTGACGACCGCCTATAATGGCGGTCCCGGCAATCTCAACCGCTGGCTTGAGAACATCAACTTCAAGGGCGATCCGTTTCTCTTCATCGAGAGCATCCCGGCGCCCGAAACGCGCGGCTATATCGAGCGCGTGCTCACCAATTTCTGGATTTACCGCGCCCGGCTCGGCCAGCCGCTGCATTCGCTCGACGTGACCGCGTCCGGCGACTGGCCCGTCTATGAGGCGGCTGAATTCACGGGCGGTTCTCTCTCGTTGCGCTAGCGGCGCAACCCGGGCGCTGCGGCTTCCCGGACGAATTGCGCTTATGGCTTCCGACGCAGATTCTTCCGCCCATTCCGTTCGCTCACTCAGTAGAAAGGCACCCTCATGCCTGGCATCGACACGTCGCGTAACTTCATCCCGCTCAACATCGCCGTCCTGACCGTATCGGACACTCGCACCCGCGAGACCGACACCTCCGGCGACGTCCTCACTGAACGCATCGAGAAAGCCGGCCACAACCTCGCCGACCGCACCGTGGTTTCCGACGATATCCAGATGATCCGCAACCAGCTCCTTTCCTGGATCGCCAGCGACAACGTCGATATCGTCATCTCGACCGGCGGCACGGGCCTCACCGGCCGCGACGTGACGCCCGAAGCGTTCAAATCTGTCTATGACAAGGAAATCGAGGGCTTTTCCGCGATCTTCCACCGCATCAGCTACGAGAAGATCGGGACCTCCACCATCCAGTCCCGCGCGACGGCCGGCGTCGCTCACGGCAAATATCTCTTCGCGCTGCCGGGCTCCCCCGGCGCCTGCAAGGACGGCTGGGACGAAATCCTCCAGTACCAGCTCGACAACCGCTACCGTCCCTGCAACTTCGTCGAGATCCTCCCGAGATTGCAGGAAGGCAGGAAGGCGGGCTGACGGGTGTTTCCCGGTTGACCTCGGCGATGAACGCGCCACTCTTATGCGACGAGCCGGCATTGCCGGGAATCGCCTGAGGAGGTCTGGATGTTCAAGGAATTTCGGGAATTCGCCCTTAAGGGCAATGTGCTCGACATGGCGGTCGGCATCATCATCGGTGCGGCCTTCACGACCATCGTCCAGTCGCTCGTCAACGACGTGCTGATGCCGCCGATCGGCGTTCTCATGGGCGGCGTCGATTTCTCGAATTATTTTCTTCCGCTCACCATGGGCGGGGAGACGCCCGTCTCGCTCGAAGCGGCGAAAACAGCCGGCATTCCGGTGCTCGCCTATGGCAGGTTCATCAATGCCGTCATCAACTTCACCATCGTCGCCTTTGCGCTCTTCATCGTCATCCGCCAGATGAACCACCTGAAGGCGAGGATCGCGAAAGGCGAGGCCCCCGCCGCCGAAGCGCCGCCGCGCCAGGAAGTGCTGCTCGAGGAAATCCGCGACCTGTTGAAGACGAAGGGCTGACGGGAATTTCCGCCCGACTGTCGGCTTGCGACAATTTGCGACTTCTGCACTATAGAAGAAGGGAAACAGGCCGGAGAACGGCCCGGGGGGAAGACATGTCCGACGGCACATCGCGGCGTATCGACGATATCGAAGTCCTGCGCGCAGTCGCCGTTCTCATGGTCCTCTTTCAGCATCTTCCGAATCTGTTTCCCTGGACGATGCCGCTCCTGCAACACATCAAAATTTATTTCGGCTTCTGGTCTGGCGTGGACATTTTCTTCGTCATTTCCGGATTCGTGATCGCCCGCAGCCTGCTGCCGACGCTCGATGCCTATGGCGACAGGGCCACCTATTATCGCGCGACCGTAAGCTTCTGGATCAGGAGATTCTGGCGTCTCGCGCCATCCGCCTGGTTCTGGCTGTTCCTGAGCATGCTACTGGCGCTCGCGTTCAATCGTTCGGGTGCCTTCGGCCCCTTCAATGCCAACTTTCAGGGCGCGGTTGCCGGCATTCTGCAGGTCGCCAATTTCCGTTTCGTCGAAGTGTTCGGCCGCTATCCATCCGGCGCGACGTTTCACTACTGGACGCTTTCGCTGGAAGAACAGTTTTATCTGCTTCTTCCTTTTCTGATTTTCTTCAGCGGCCGGCGTCTCCCGCTCGTTCTCGCCGTCATCGTGCTCGCACAGTTTTTTATTCCGCGTATGGGCCCCGAAGCCATCGGCTTCATGCAGATATCGATGCTGCGCAGCGACGGTCTGGCACTCGGCGTATTGATCGCCCTCTGGACGCGGCATGAAAGCTATCGCCTCGTCGAACCGCGCCTGCTCGCCGGAAATCGGCTGGCCCGCATCGTGACCTTCTCGCTTCTTCTGTTCCTGATAGCCGCCGTCTCTTCCGACCGGTCGCATATTGCCTTCTTTGCGCAGGGCCTTATCGCGCTTCTCTCGGCGATACTGGTGCTGATCGCCTCCTACGACCGCGACTATTTGTGGAAGGATGGCATCGCCAAGCGCATCATGCTCTGGATCGGCAGCCGCTCCTACGCGCTCTATCTGATTCACATCCCCGCCTATTTCGCGGCGCGGGAAATCTGGTTCCGCATCGACCCGATGCCGGCCGAATACGATATGAACTACGCCCTGAAGCTCGGCGGTACGGCCGCGCTGATTCTCGTCGCCCTGGCGGAGCTCAACTACAGATTGATCGAGACGCCATTGCGCAAGCGCGGGAAACATATCGCTCAGGCATTCGGATCGCGGCAAATCCCGGCGCCGGCATGATCCAATGCGTTTGCGAAGCGTCGTCACCGGCGCGGCGGAGGCAATGCCGATCGACGAGGTTCACGACTCCCGCCATCGCCGGAAATCTTCCGCCGTGTCGATATCCGCGAGAACATCCAGCCTCGCGACCCGCAAATCCGCACGCTCCACATTCGCCAGAGTGTCCGCAAGTGCGTATTCGCCCGACCAGCGGACATTGCCGAAGATCTCGGGTACGCGTGGAAAGCGGCGAAGTCCCACAAGCCAGTAACCGCCATCGTCCGCCGGGCCGAAGACGGCGTCGGCGCGGCCCAGCGCCTCGAAGGCTTGCGCGACATGACGCGCGGCGATGTCGGGAATGTCGCTGCCGATAATGACGACAGGCCCCGGCGGCAGGTCGCGCATCAGCCGTCCCATGCGATGGCCGAGGTCACCCGGACCTTGGGCGATGCGCGGTACGCCTTCGGGCCAGACGCCTTTTTCATGCACCGAAATATCCGGCGCGAGCGCCAGCACCGTCTGCCAGCGCGGATCGACGCCGACGCGGCGGAGAAGATCGAGGCTCGTGCGGCGATAGAACCGCGCCGCCTCGACCGCGCCTATGCCCTTCGCAAGCCGCGTCTTGACGCGGCCGAGCCTCGGCGCCTTCGCCATCACGGCGAGCTGCCGCGTCGGCGACATTCAGGCGATCGTGTCGACGAGCCCGCCATCGACGCGGAGCGCTGCGCCGGTGGTCGCCGAGGCCTGCGGCGAACAGGCATAGACGATCATATTGGCGATCTCCTCGACCGATGCCGCGCGCCCGATGATCGAGGACGGACGGTTCTTCTCGATGAAGCCCTTTTCGGCTTCCGCTTCGGGAATGCCCTGCTTCTCGGCCATCTGCTTGAAGAAGACCTCGACGCCTTCCGATCGCGTCGGGCCGGGCAGCACCGAGTTCACCGTCACGCCCGTGCCCTTCGCCGTCTTCGCAAGGCCGCGCGCGACCGCGAGCTGCGCCGTCTTCGTCATGCCGTAATGGATCATCTCGGGCGGAATGTTGAGCCCGGACTCGCTCGAGACGAAAACGATGCGGCCCCAGTTTTTCGCGACCATCTTCGGAAAATAGTGACGCGCCATGCGGATGCCGCTCATGACATTGGTCTCGAAGAAGCGCGTCCAGTCCTCGTCGGAAATATCGACGAAGGCCTTGGGCTCAAAGATGCCGAGATTGTTGACGAGGATGTCGGCGTCGCCCGCTTTCGCGATGAAGGCATCGGCGCCCGGCTTCGTCGCGAGATCGGCGGCGATACCTTCGACCGTCGCATTCGGAACCCGCGCCCTGAACCGCGCCAGCGCCTCGTCGACGCCTGCCTGCCCGCGCCCGTTGATGACGACCTGCGCGCCCGCTTCCGCGAGACCGACGGCCGCCGCGAAGCCGATGCCTTGGGTCGAACCCGTGACGATGGCTCGTTTGCCGGAAAGATCGATACGCATGCCTGCTCCTGCTGAAAGAAGAAGATCAGGAGTATAGGCGTGCAATCACGCGCGGAGGAACGCGCAAATAATAAAGGGTGATGCAAAGCGCGTTGCGGGCGACGCGGCGCGCAAAGCCGTCGCGTACATAGCGTTCCGGGCTCGTCACGGCGCGCGCGCGAAGCATCAAGAGGCGGCGCCTGCCGATGCGGCGGACGAGATCGACGTCTTCCATCAGCGGCAACGCACGATAACCGCCGAGCTTGTCATAGAGCCGGCGGTTCACCAGAAGACCCTGATCGCCATAGGGGAGTTTCAGCAAGGCACAGCGGAGCGCCACCGCCTGCTCGACGAAGCGCGCGGCGCCCGAGAAATCGTCGAGCGCGAAACGGAAGGCGGCCGCCATCTCGGGGCCTCGAACGCGGCCGGAAGAAATATGCTCGAAGAGTTTCGAGACTTCCTGATCCCAGTCGGGCTGCAGGACCGTGTCGGCATGGAGGAAGAGAAGCCAGGCGCTCTTGGCCGCCTTGGCGCCGGCGGCGAGCTGGCTGCCCCGGCCGCGAGGCGCGCGCACGAATTTCGCGCCCGCCGCCTCGGCGATTTCGAACGTGTCGTCGGTCGATCCGCCATCCGCGATGATGACCTCGCGCACCAGCCCCTGCACGGCCGCATGGACGAGCGCGGAGAGGACGCGCGGCAGGGTCGCTTCGGAATTCAGGGTGGGAATGACAACGCTAATCATGCGGGCGCCATCATACCGCGCGCGTGTCCGAAGGCGAATGAAGCATGAGATATGTTCTTGTTATGTTCTCATATTTCGGCTAATTTTTATACATGACAGCGAGTCGCGACATAGCACGCCCCGGCCGCCCTGCCCGCTCCCCCGCCAATTCCCCGATTGGCCCGCAAGCGGCATCCCGGCCTCCCCGCCTGGCGGACCCCGTCCCCCTCGTATCCCCAGGGGTCCCCCAGAATGGCCGCCGCGGCCGGGGCGCGCTTACCAATGAGAGCGGCCGTTTCGAGGCCGAGCGTCGGGTGGTGCTCGACGACGGCTGGGGCGTGCATGAGGTGCCGCCGCCGCTGAAGACTCATGTGACGGACGAAACGCCCCGCACCATCATCACGCGGAACAACTCACCCGATATTTCCTTCGACCGCTCGATCAATCCCTATCGCGGCTGCGAGCATGGCTGCGTCTACTGCTTCGCGCGGCCGACCCATGCCTATATGGGCCTGTCGCCCGGTCTCGATTTCGAGAGCCGGCTCTTTGCCAAGCCCAATGCGGCGGCGCTCCTCGAAAGGGAGCTGTCGCGCAAGGGCTATGAGGTGAAGCCGATCGCGATGGGCACCAACACCGATCCCTATCAGCCGATCGAGCAGCGTTACCGCATCACACGCAGCGTTCTCGAAGTGCTGTCGGCCTATAATCACCCGGTCACGATCGTCACGAAGTCGGCGCGCGTGACGCGCGACCTCGACATTCTGAGCGACATGGCAAAGCGCGGCCTCGCCAAGGTCGCGCTCTCGGTGACGACGCTCGACGCGAAGCTCGCCCGCGTGATGGAGCCGCGCGCCTCGACGCCGTCGCGTCGTCTCGAGGCGATGAAGCTGCT
>NZ_DATKFR010000490.1:0-4665 GCF_035511255.1 Parvibaculum sp. | reverse complement strand
CGGGGTGAGTTTCTCATCGACCTGCGGGAAGTGCGGCGGAACCGCTCGACGCAGCATTGGTCGATCGAACTTTCGCAGGACGGACAAGGTGTAGCGGCGACGGCGAGCGCGGTCTTTGCGGTACGACGCGAGACGTGGGCGCATCGCCCTGCCGTCATGCCGGACGTGCCGCCCCCCGCCGCGCTGCGGCCGATGCAGACCGAAGGACGGAACGCCTGGCTGCAGCGCTACGATTTGCGCTTCGCGGAAGGAGAGCCCGATTTCGGCCCGCGCGCCGAGGGCGCGCTGTCGGGCACGCGGTCCCGCGTCTGGCTCAGCGAATTGCCGACCCGGCGGCTCGACTTCCTGTCGCTTGCGGCGCTCACGGATATTTTCTTCGTCCGCATCTTTCAGGTGCGCGGCCGCATGTCGCCGGCAAGCACGGTTTCATTGACGAGTTATTTTCATGTCGACGAGACCGATCTCGCCGCGCTCGACCCGCAGCCCTTGCTCGGCACCGTCGATTCGCGGGTGTTCACGAAAGGTTATTTCGACCAGTCGGCGGAAATCTGGTCGCGCGACGGCGCGTTGCTCGCCACGACGGCACAAACGGCCTATTACAAGGAATAGTCAGTCGCGCTCGCCGAAGCCGTCGGAGACGAGGGCTTCGAGCGCGTCGAGGGCTTCCTTCGCCTGCGGCCCCTCGGCCTCGATCAGGATGCAGCAGCCCGGTCCGGCGGCGAGCATCATCAGGCCCATGATCGAGGTGCCGGACACCGAATGGCCGTCCTTCGACACCTTCACCTCGGCCTCGAATTTCTCCGTCGTCTGAACGAATTTCGCGGATGCGCGCGCGTGCAGTCCGCGCGTATTGACGATGTTCAGAAGGCGGCTTTCGGGGCGGCCCGTTCCGGCCTTGGCTTCAGACGGCATGTCGCTCAGGCTCCATCCCCCGCGAGAACGCGGCTCGCGATGGAGATGTATTTCCGGCCGGACTCCTGTGCAAGATCGACGGCCTGACTGAGGCTTGCATGCTCGCGCACGCTTGCGAGCTTGATGAGCATGGGAAGGTTTACGCCGGCGATCACCTCGACCTTCGCCTTGTCCATGATCGAGATGGCGAGGTTGGAGGGCGTTCCGCCGAACATGTCGGTGAGCAGGATGACGCCGTCACCCGCATCCGCCTTGGCAACCGCATCGAGAATGTCGCGGCGCCGCTGCTCCATGTCGTCATCGGGACCGATGCAGATCGCCGCGACCTGCGGCTGAGCGCCCACCACATGTTCCATGGCCGCAACGAATTGGCTGGCCAAAGCCCCGTGGGTTACCAGTACTAGTCCGATCATCAATAGCCCTCTTCGCCGTCCCGGCCCGTTACGCAAGGCTGGTTCGCCGGCCGCGCCCCCGCGGAGGCGCGTATCGTGCCTCCAATCACGCTTAAAAGACAAGCGCGCGGGAGCCTTGCCATAACAAAGATCACACCTCCATGCCAGAGGCATAGCCGGGAACCGGACGGCGACCTTCAGCCGAGGCGGCCGTCATCCCCCGGAAAGCCTTTGGCCGGGATCGTCTCGACCGCGAGACGTACCCGTTCCATCGCCGTCAGGTCAAATGCATGAAGGTCGAGGAGCGGCAATTCGATACTTTCGATTGTCACAAATCGCGGCTCGGGGAGGCGCGGAACCGCGCCCTGTGCGACGAGATCGATCACCAGCACAACTTCCGCGCGCGGAGCGAAGGGAAGCGGTATCAGGCCCAGGCCCCGCACCTCCAGAAGACCGGCCAAAGCCGGCGGCGACGAGGCGAGAAGACGGCCTTCTTCGGCTTCAAGCACCACTTGGTCGTCGGCCACCAGCATCGCGCTCGGGCCCTCGCTGCGGATCAGGCGGAAGGCGAGATCGGACTTGCCCGAACCGGACGGGCCGCGGAGAAGAACAGCGGAGGGACCGATCAGGACGCAGGTGCCGTGGACGAGGACGGTCATGCGGCGCTCAATTCGCGCGCGCCGGCAGTTCGACGACGAAACGCGCACCGGCGATGCGGGCGCCCTCCATGCGGTTTTCGGCGCGGATGGTGCCGCGATGGGCTTCGACGATCTGGCGCGAGATCGCAAGGCCGAGGCCTGAATGCTTGCCGAAACTGTCCGGCCGGTCGGTATGGAAGCGATCAAAAATGCGCTCGAAATTCTCCGGCGAAATGCCGGGGCCTTCGTCGTCGACATGAATGACGATCCGGCCCGGTACGCGCTCCGCCGAGACGCGCACGACGCCGCCTTCGGGGCTGAAGGAAAGCGCGTTGTCGATCAGGTTGCGCATGACCTGGCCGAGGCGCATGTCGAAGCCCTTGACCATCATGCCGGCGCGACCGTGCGGGCCCGGCTCGATCTCGAGCACGACTTTTTGCGAGCCCGAGACGCCCGTCTCGGTGAAGAGATCGCAGACCGTTTCGAGCAGCGTCGCGATATTGACGTCTTCCATTTCCTCGCGCGACAGCTCGGCATCGAGACGCGAGGCGTTGGAAATATCGCTGATGAGACGGTCGATACGGCGCACGTCATCCTGGATGATGGCCATCAGGCGTTCCTTGGCCTTTTCATCCTTCGCCAGCGTAAAGGTCTCGATGGCGCTGCGGAGCGATGTCAGCGGATTCTTCAGCTCGTGCGCGACGTCGGCGGCGAAACTTTCGATGGCATCGATGCGGCTGTAGAGCGCGTTCGTCATGTCGCGGAGCGCGCCGGACAATTCGCCGATTTCGTCGCGCCGTGCGGTGAAATCCGGAATCTGGGCGCGGCGCGTCTTGCCGCGACGGACGATCTCGGCCGATTCCGCGAGTCGCCGTACGGGTTCGGCGATCGTGCCGGCGAGCACAACGGAGAGCAGGATGGTGACGCCGAGCGCGACCAGGAAGACCTGCACGATGGCGAGGCGCTCGGCACGCACGATCGCGTCGATGTCGCCGCCGCGCGTCGAGAGCATCAACGTGCCGAGCACGGCGCGATACCGCTGGATCGGCACGGCGACCGAGACGATGAGTTCGCCGCGATCGTTGACGCGCTCCATGCTCGACGGGATGCCGCGCAGCGCACGCGTGACTTCGCTGTAGATCGAGCCGTTCTGGCTGCCGGCTTCCTTGTAGCGTTCGAGATCGCGGCCGGGGAGCAGGCCGAGAAGCGTGTTGCGCAGGCGAGCCAGCGGACCCGTCGCCTCGGTGCCGGCGAGCGGTGGAAGTTCGAAGGCGACGATCTGGCCCGAGGCGGTGAGCTGGCGTGAGTCGAGAACGAGCCAACCATCCTTGTCGTAGAGACGGGCGCGGGTCTGCGTCGGCAGCACGAGGCGGCGCAGGATGGGCGCGGCATTTTCCGGAATGATGGGCAGTTCGCGGTCGTCCTGATCTTCATCCATGTCGCCGGCTGCGGGCTTGGGGCGGATGTCGAGCGGCTTGCCGCGGCGGCGCTCCAGCGGATCGATGACCTGGGGTTCCGGCACCGAGGTCGCGCCTTCGGCGATGGCGCCGGCGATGATCTCGGCTTGGGTCAGCAGACTTTGACGCCGGGCATCGATCAGGCCTTCGCGGAACTGATTGAGATAAAGGACGCCACTGACGAGGACGCAAAGCGCGACGACGTTGAAGACGACGATGCGGCGCGTCAGGCTCGAGAAGCGGCCGCGCAGGAGAAAGCTGCGGAAGGCTGCGAAGACGCGGGCAATGAGGTCTTCGATCAAACGGCGGAGATCGGGACGGCTCTTCGGAACCGAAGAAGCAGCCTCCCGGCGCGTCGGAGCGGAATGCCTCGACGCCGACGGCGGAATCTCATGATCGCTCACGCTCGCCATGGCGGGATCATCCGGGCCGGGCCTCGCGCGTTTCAGGCTTCACGGTAGCGATAACCGACGCCGTAAAGCGTCTCGATCGCATCGAAATCGTCGTCGACTTCCTTGAACTTCTTGCGCAGACGCTTGATGTGGCTGTCGATAGTGCGGTCGTCGACATAGACCTGATCGTCATAGGCCGCGTCCATCAGCGAATCACGGCTCTTCACATATCCCGGTCGTTGCGCGAGCGCCTGCAGGATCAGGAATTCAGTGACGGTGAGAACGACGGGCTTTGCGTCCCAGGTGCAGGAATGGCGCTCGGGATCGAGCACCAGCTTGCCGCGTTCGAGCACGACCTTCTCGGCACCGCTCTCCGGCGCGGCGCCCTCGGCCTTCGGACTGGCGCGGCGCAGCACCGCCTTGACGCGCTCGACGAGAAGGCGCTGCGAGAAGGGCTTCCGGATATAATCGTCCGCGCCCATCTTCAGGCCGAAGAGTTCGTCGATCTCGTCGTCCTTCGAGGTGAGGAAGATCACCGGCAGATCGGATTTCTGGCGCAGACGGCGCAGCAGCTCCATGCCGTCCATGCGCGGCATCTTGATGTCGAAGACGGCGACGTCCGGCGGATTGGCGGCAAGGCCCGCAAGCGCGGCCGCGCCATCCGTATAGGTCTGGACGTGATAACCCTCGGCTTCGAGCGCCATGCTCACAGAGGTCAGAATATTCCGGTCATCGTCAACCAGCGCGATGGTTGGCATTGGCCCCCGTCCCTTTTCAAGAGCTTCGTTTCCAACATTTTCCATCCGCGGGTCCCCTCGGCAGGCGCCGGGCCTCGTCCGGCTTCGTGAGCAAAGGCTCGCGAAGGCTTAGGGTC
>NZ_DATKFR010000489.1:0-3143 GCF_035511255.1 Parvibaculum sp. | reverse complement strand
CGCCAGAATGCGGGCGCGGGCTTCCGTGACGGGGATCAGGCCTTGCGCCATCTACTTTGCCTTATAGGTGCCGGATTTGCCGCCTGCCTTGTGGGTCAGCCGGATGTCCGCGATCCGCATCGAACGGTCGACGGCTTTCGCCATATCGTAAAGCGTCAGGCAGGCGACGCTGACCGCGGTCAACGCTTCCATCTCGACGCCGGTCTGACCGGAAAGTTTCACCGTCGCCTCGACTTCGATGCTCGATGTTTTCGGGTCGGGTGTGAGGTCGACCGAAACTTTCGCGATCATCAGCGGATGGCAAAGCGGAATGAGATCGGAGGTTTTCTTCGCCGCCATGATGCCCGCGAGACGCGCGACTTCCAGCGCGTTGCCCTTCGCGAGGCCGCCGCCCGTGACGAGCTTCAGCGTTTCCGGTTCCATGACGATGCGCCCCTTCGCCGTCGCGGTTCGGGCGGTCACTTTCTTCGCCGAGACGTCAACCATGCTGGCCCGACCGCTGGCGTCGAGATGGGTGAGTTTCTTCTTCGGCATCTTCATCCTCATCTGTCACCCCGGGGCTTTGTCCCGGGGTCAGGAGCAACCGGCTCGGCATTGACGCCCCTGGATCCCACAAGGCCGGGATGACAGGAATGAATAGTCGCCTAAACGGCGAGCAGCGCCCGCGTCGCCGCCTCGACATCGGCCTGCCGCATCAGGCTTTCGCCCACGAGGAAGGCGCGGACGCCGCCTTTTGCAAGCCGCGCGAGGTCGTCCGGTGTGAAGATGCCGCTTTCGCCGATGACGAGGCGCTCCTTCGGGATGCGCGGCGCGAGCCTTTCGGTCGTCGTCAGCGTCGTCTCGAAGGTCTTCAGGTTGCGGTTGTTGATGCCGATCAGCGGGCTCTTCAATTGCAACGCGCGATCGAGTTCGGCTTCGTCATGCACTTCGATGATCGCGTCCATGCCCCAATCGAAGGCGGCGTCCTCGAGCTCGCGCGCCTGTGCATCCGAAACGGACGCCATGATGATGAGAATGCAGTCGGCATTCATCGCCCGGGCTTCGGCCACCTGATAGGTGTCGTACATGAAGTCCTTACGGATCACCGGCAGCGAGACGGCCGCGCGGGCCAGCGTGAGATAGTCCGCGCTGCCCTGGAACGAAGGGCCGTCGGTCAGCACCGAGAGACAGGTCGCGCCGCCGCGTTCATAGGCGCGGGCGAGCGCCGGCGGATCGAAATCGGCACGGATCAGGCCCTTCGAGGGGCTTGCCTTCTTCACTTCGGCAATCAGCGCATACTGTTTCGCTTCGACCTTGCGGGCGAGGGCGGCCGCGAAGCCGCGCACCGGCGAGGCTGCGCGCGCCGCGCGCTCGACATCGGCGTAGGGCCGCGCCTTCTTCGCCGCCGCGATCTCCTCGAGCTTGTAGGCGCCGATCCTGTCGAGAATGTCAGACACTCGCCACCTCCTCGTTCGAAACGGCGACGAGTCGTGCCAGAGCCTTCTTCGCCGCGCCTTCGTCAAGCGCGCGAGCAGCCTGCGCCGCGCCGTCTTTGAGCGTCGCGGCCTTGCCGGCGACGATGAGAGCGGCGGCGGCGTTGAGCAGAACCACATCGCGATAAGCGTTCTTCGCGCCGTCGAACAAAGCGACGATGGCGGCCGCATTGTGCGCCGGATCGCCGCCGCGCAGATCGGCGAGCGTCGCGCGCGGCAGGCCCGCTTCTTCCGGCGTCACTTCGAAGGTGCGGATCCTGCCTTCATTCAATTCGGCGACATAGGAGACGCCCGTCGTCGTCAATTCGTCGAGCCCGTCCGAGCCATGCACGACCCAGGCGCGCGCCGAACCGAGATTGCGAAGCGTCTCCGCGAAAGGTTCGACCCAGCGCGCGGCATAAACGCCGATCGTATGGTGTCTGACTCCGGCCGGATTGGAGAGCGGACCGAGGAGGTTGAAGATCGTGCGCGTGCCGAGTTCGCTGCGCACCGGTGCGACATGTCTCATGGCGGAATGATGCGCCGGTGCGAACATGAAGCCGATGCCGGCCTCGGCGATGCAACGCGCGATCGCGTCGGGCCCGATATCGAGCTTGACGCCAAGCGCAGTCAGCGCATCGGCGGTACCGGATTTCGAGGAGGCGGCACGGTTGCCGTGTTTGGCGACGGGCACGCCGAGCGAGGCGACGACAAGAGCGGTCGCGGTCGAGATATTGTAGGTCTGGGCGCCGTCGCCGCCGGTGCCGACGATGTCGATGGCGTCGGCGGGGGCCTTCACGCGGAGCGCCTTCGCGCGCATGACGCTTGCGCCCGCCGTGAGCTCCGCGACCGTCTCGCCACGCACGCGCAGCGCCATCAGGAAGCCCGCGATCTGCGCCGGCGTCGCTTCGCCCGACATGATGATCGAGAATGCGTCTTCGGCCTCCGCGCCTGCGAGCGCATGTCCGTCGGCGACCTTGCCTATGAGTGCCCTGAAATCCCCCATGCGCTCAAATCCGTCAGGCGAGCGCGCGCGTTTTCACGCCCGTGATCTCGAGGAAATTGCGCAGGATGTCGTGGCCGCGTTCGGTCGCGATGCTTTCGGGATGGAACTGCACGCCATGGATCGGCAGCTCCCGGTGCTGAAGGCCCATAATGACGCCGTCGGACGAGGTCGCCGTCACCTCGAGGACGGACGGGAAACTTGCCGGGTCGATCGTCAGCGAGTGATAGCGCGTCGCCTGAAGCGGGCTCGGCAGGTTGCGAAAGACACCCTTGCCGGTGTGCTCGATCGCGTCGACCTTGCCATGCATCAGCGTCGGCGCGCGGACGATCCGGCCGCCGAAAGCCTGGCCTATGGCCTGATGGCCGAGGCAGACGCCGAACAGCGGGATGCGATGTTCCGCGGCGGCCATGATGAGATCGAGGCAGATGCCCGCCTTGTCCGGATCGCAGGGGCCGGGCGAAATGACAATCGCATCCGGCCGCTTCGACAAGGCCTGTCCGACCGACAGCTTGTCGTTGCGATGCACCTCCGTCTCCGCGCCCAGATCGCCCAGGAACTGCACGAGATTGTAGGTGAAGCTGTCGTAGTTATCGATCAGGAGCAGCATGATGAACCTATGGCGCGGTAAAACGGACCGCCGGACGGCAAATGGCCGCCTTTGAAGCAAACTTATAGGCCGCAGCGGC
>NZ_DATKFR010000488.1:0-3210 GCF_035511255.1 Parvibaculum sp. | reverse complement strand
GGCACCGAACGGAACGATCGCACCAGCGGCACGGCGGACCAGAGGCGTTCGGCCTGCTTCACGCGGCGCTCGAAATGGCGCTTCATCTGGTCGAAGCGCGCGGGGTCGGCACCCTGAAAGGAAAAGATCGACTGCTTCTCGTCGCCGACCGCGAAGATCGTGCGGACACCGGGACGCGCGCCGGCGCCGGACAGGAACTCCTCGGCCAATGCCGAAATCACGTCCCATTGCTCGGGGCTCGTATCCTGTGCCTCGTCGACCAGAATGTGATCGATGCCGCCATCGAGCTTGAAGAGCACCCAGGGCGCCATCGCGCTTTCAACGAGAAGCCTGCGGGCGCGCGCGATCAGATCGTCATAGTCGAGCAGCGCGCGGCGTCGCTTGACGCGGTCGAAATCGGCGAGGATCGCATCGGCGAGATGGAAGATCGCCTCCGTCGCCTGCGCGACGCCGACCGCGCGGAGACGGGCGACGAGGGCGAGGATGCGGGCCTGCTCGCGGGCGAGCGCTTCGGCAAGCGCCGGATTCTGCTCCGCCGGTTTCTTGGTGATCAGCGATTTGCGCGGCGCGTCCTCCTTCGTCAGGAAGACCAGCTTGTAGTCGTCGAGCCTGTCGAGACGCGAGGCAGGGTCGGCGAGGAACGCGTGAAGCGCGGCCGCGCGCTCCATGTCCGTCTTGCTGCCCGTCGCGAGAAGGGCGGCGGCGGCGCGCATCTTCTCTTCCGGCAGATCGGCGATCCGCGCGGCGATCGTCTCCGGCGTCTCGCCTTCCTCGACGCCGAGCGCCGCATGGATCGCTTTTATCGCGCCGTCGAGGCCACCGAACTGCTTCAACAACTTCTCGAAGAGATCGCGACGCGCGGTAATTTCCTTCAGGAGCTTGCCGAAGACGAGTTCGTCGACACGCTCGACGACAAGCGTCAACGCGCGGCCGAGCGGCGTTTCCGGCTGACCGCCCGCGAGGCGCAGCACACGGTCGCGCACATCATCCATCAACTCGTCGGCACCGCGATCATCGAGAATTTCGAAATTGGGCGGCACGCCCGCCTCGAGCGGGAAGCGACCAAGCAGGCGCTCGCAAAAGGCGTGAATGGTCTGGATTTTCAGGCCGCCTGGCGTTTCGATGGCACGGGCGAAGAGGCGCCGGGCGAGGTCGAGCTTTTCTTTCGCGGGTGCGCGGCCTTCCATCTCGGCGATTTTTCGCGCGAGCTCTTCGTCGGAGAGCATCGCCCAATCGCCGAGGCGCTTGTAGAGGCGGCTCGACATTTCGGCGGCGGCCGCCTTCGTGAAAGTAAGACAGAGAATGCGGCCGGGTTCGCTGCCCGCCAGCAACAGCCGCGCGACGCGCGTCGTCAGCGCATGCGTCTTGCCCGAACCCGCATTGGCCGACACCCAGACAGACGCGGCCGGATCGGAGGCGCGCATCTGCGCTTCATCGGCATCGGGACGCTTCTTCGTTTCGGGGGTGCTCATTCGCCGCCTCCCGAAGCCGACCATTCCTTCACGCGCGCGAGGTGATCATAATCGCCGTAGCTCGCCTCGAACATCGGACGGGGACGCGACAGATAAGGCGTCGCCTCGTCCGCATAACGCGACAGCAGCGCGACGAGGCTTGCATATGTTTCTTCGACGAGACCGTCGGGTTCGATGGCGCGCGTCTCACCCGCCTTCTCACCGCCGGTGAGCCGCAGATAGAGCAGCGCCGAGGCTTTCGCCGATCCCAGTTCGGTAAAAGCGCCGCGCGCGGCCATCGCCGCTTCGAGCGGCAATTGCGGCGTGAGACCGGCTTCGACTTGGGCGCGCGTCGGCGTCGATCCGGTCTTGTAGTCGATGATGCGCAGCGACCCGTCCTTCATTTCGTCGATGCGGTCGGCCTTGCCGCTCAGCGTCACCGGCCGCGCCAGTTCCGCGATTTCGATACGGCCCTGCAGTTCCGGATGAACACGCGAGACATCGGCGCGGAGCTTCTCCTCGTAATCGACGATCCAGGCGGCGATGCGCTTGAAGCGCGGCCACCAGAAGGCGGCAACGCCGGGACGGTCCAGCGCATGGGCGAAGGTCTCGTGGCCGATGCGGACGAGCTCGTCGAGTGCGTTGGGCGGCAATTTTTCGGGATAGGCCCGCGAGAAATTTTCCAGTGCCGCGTGAATGATATTACCGCGCTCGGCGGCAGCGACATCGGCGTCGATCGGATCGAGCGGTTGCAGGCGCAGCACCTTCTTCGCATAGATCGCGTAAGGATCGCGGATCAGCGTTTCGATCTCGGTCACCGAAAATTTCTCAGGTCGCTTGATCAACGGCGGCTTGGGGCGCGGCTTTTCGCCGGCGGCGACGCGGTCCGGCGTATCGAGCGCCTGCGCCCAACCGGTCCATTCCGGTGCGGCGAGCGCGTCGGCGCGACCGATGCCGGCCAGCAGGCTTTGCAGCCGCAGCAGCCAGCGCGAGGCGACCATCGGCGCGCCTTCGACCTTCAGCGCGCGCGTCAGCACCACTTCGGCGGCGCTGGCGCCTTCGGCGAAATCATGCGCGGCAAGGCCGATGCGGCGTTCCGGCGGCTCGAGACCCAAAGCCGCACGCATCGGGCGGTTGAGCCAGGGGTCGATATTCGCTTCCGCCGGCCAGGTGCCTTCGTTGAGGCTGCCGAGCACGATGCGGTCGGCATGCTGAAGGCGCGCTTCGAGCGGACCCCAGATGAAGAGACGCGGATGACGGCCGAAGCGGGGACGCAGGACGCGCGTCGATGCAAGCTCCGAGAAAGCGCGCGCATAGGTGTCGATATCGGCGTGGCCGAGGGTCGGCGCCGCTTCGAGAAGATCGGCGACGAAGGTGGAGGCCGCCTCGCCTTCCTCCTTCGTCCAGAGTTCGGAGCCGGTCTCGCTCCGCGCCAGCGCTTCGGCGGCGGCGACATGGGCGCGCGCGATATCGTCGAATGCGGCACCCGACAGGCGGAGATCGACGAGCGGCTTCAGCGCGGCTTCGAACCTCTCGAGCAGGCTATCGAGGCCGGCGAAATCCCTGAGCGACCGTTCGCGCGCTTCATGGTCTTCCCTCGCCTCCTTCAAAGCCGCGCGCAGGCCGGCAAGGCCCGGCGCGGGGCGCGGACCGCGCAACACGAGGCGTTCGAGGCGGCGCGTTTCATCGCGCAGCCGTGCCGGATTTCCGCCGAGCGCCGCGAAGGGATGTTTCAGCACGGCCAGCAATCCGAGCGGCG
>NZ_DATKFR010000487.1:0-6363 GCF_035511255.1 Parvibaculum sp. | reverse complement strand
TAAGGCATCGTGCCGCCATCGGCGATCTGGGCCGGCGTACTTTGCCAGAGACCGCAGGGCTGCTCCAGACAGGCGATGACGCTGTCATAGGCGAGCGTCTTGATCGCCGGATCGACGAGATCGAGGTAGTCGAGCCCCGTCAGATCGGCTTTGAAAAAATCGAAAAAGCCCGAACCGACAAGTCGCAGCGGCAGGGACGGGCCATGCCGATCGGGCTCGATGATCGCGAGCCACCGCGCGAATCTGGCAAAGCGCTTGAGATCGATTCCGCTGCGATCGGGAATGTCGGCGCCGGCGCGGGCCCCTTCCCAGGCTTCCTCGAAAGCGATGCTTTCTTCCGAGCGCATGATGGAGTTATCCGGCTTGTCGACTGTCTTTCTGAAGGCCGAAAAGAACATGGGCGCCCATCCGCATGAAATCCACCCGATCCTAGGGCCCGTTCCTAAACGAAAAATGAAAACGTCACCGACGCGGCATCAGCACCCAGTAATCGAGATCGAGAATGACGCCCTCGGCATAGCCCTTTTCGAGTGCACCAGGGAAATTCGCGCAAGGCAGATCTTTCGTTGCAATGGTGCGAAGCCGTAGCGCGCCAACATCATCGCGGCCTTCGAGCGACGCCTTGTCGAGCACTTCCGACCAGGCAAAAATCGTATTGCCCGCGAAACAGGGGGCGACATGCCGCCCGCCGTTGATCGCGGCGACCAGCATCGCATTGCCGAGCCCGTTGAAGCTGAGCGCGCGGGCGAGCGAAATCACATGCCCGCCATAGATGAGGCGGCGGCCGAACCGGCCCTGACCTTCCGTGAACTGATTGAAATGCACCTTGGCCGTGTTCTGGTAGAGGCGCGTCGCCATCATGTGCTCGGCTTCTTCGATCGTCACGCCGTCGACATGATCGATCTTCTCGCCCACCTCATAATCGTCCCAGAGATGCGGCGAGCCGGAGGCGACGGTATCGAAGCCTTTGAAGCTCACGCCCAGGGGCGCAAAGAGGCTCTTCGGATCGACGACGGCGCCGAGAGTGGGCACCTCGGTTTGCGGCGCGGGCGAAGTCTTGTCGCGCTTGCGCACCATCACCCAGCGCACGTAATCGATGACGATCTCGTCCTTCTGGTTGCGGCCGGTCGAGCGCACATAGACGACGCCGGTCGCACCGTCGGAATTCTCCTTGAGGCCGATGACCTTCGAAATGGTCGAGAGCGTATCGCCCGGAAAGACCGGCCGATGGAAGCGGCAATCGGCATAGCCGAGATTGGCGACCGCATTGAGCGAGACATCGGGCACCGTCTTGCCGAAGACGATATGGAAGGCGAGAAGATCGTCGATGGGCGATTGCGGATAACCGGCCTTCCGCCCCACCTCGTCCGACGACTGGAGCGAAAAGCGCGATCCGAACAGCGCCTGATAGAGCGCCCGGTCGCCCTCGCTCACGGTGCGCGGCGTCGCGTGGGTAAGCACCTGCCCGACCTTGAAGTCCTCGAAGAAGTTTCCGGCATTGGTCTTTGTCATTCCAGCTCTCAATCCTTGCGCATACCGTCGAGGGCGATTCCGAGGGCAAGTCCGATACCGATCCCGAAGCCGATACCGGTTCCCATATCCTCCAGCACGACACCGAAGACGGCGCCGATCCCTGTGCCGACCGCGATCCCGGCGGCCATGTTTCCATAGGTCATGAGACCTCCTCTCAGGACGCCGCCTCGAGCTCCGCGATGGCATCGGCGATGGCGACGGTGCGTTTCGCGATTTCGGCATGGAGAATTTCGACCATGCGGCCATCGACCTTGAGCACACCCTTGCCCTTGTTCTCGGGCAATTCGAAAGCCTCGATGGTCTTGCGCGCGAAGGCAACCGTGTCGGGATCGGGCGAGAAGATCGTGTTGCAGGGGGCGACCTGCGAGGGATGGATCAGCGTCTTGCCGTCGAAGCCCATGTCGCGGCCTTGTTCGCATATGGCGGCGAAGCCCTCTTCGTTCTTGATATCGTTATAGACGCCGTCCAGCGCGACGATGCCATAGGCGCGCGCCGCGATAATGGAAAGGCCCAAAGACGTCAGCATCGGAATGCGGTCGGCGGTATGCGCGGCGCGGAGTTCCTTTGCGATATCGTTGGTGCCCATCACCCAGACCGACATGCGCGAGTGCGGCTCCTGCGCTTTCGCCGCGATCGACTGGATGTTGAGGATCGCGAGCGGCGTCTCGATCATGCACCAGAGCCGGAGTTTCGGATCGGCGCCGGCCTGCATGAGCGCCGTCTCGGCGCGCGCCACGTCCTCCGCCGAATTGATCTTCGGCACGAGGATCGCGTCGGGTTTCGCGGCAACCGCGGCCTTGATGTCGTCGATGCCCCAGGGCGTGTCGAGGCCGTTCACACGAATGACGATTTCGCGTTTGCCATAACCGCCCTGTGTGACCGCATGAACCACTTGCGCGCGCGCCTCTTCCTTCGCGTCCGGCGCTACGGCATCCTCCAGATCGAGGATCAGCGCATCGGCGGGAATCTCGCGTGCCTTCTCCATTGCCCGGGCATTGGATCCGGGCATGTAGAGCACGCTGCGGCGTGGGCGGGCGGTCACATCGGTCATTGATCTCTCCAGCGTCTAAACCCTCTCGCGAGAGCGAAGCGGACACTATAAACCTTGGGCGGAACTGTGAAGCGGTTTCAGGGGAGCCGGGGGGCTCGGGTCATGAGGAGCAGGAATGGCGACGATCCTTTCCATCTCGAGCCAGGTCATCTATGGCGCGGTCGGCAATTCGGCGGCGGCCTTTGCGATGGAGCGGCTCGGCCATGAGGTCTGGGAGGTGCCGACGGTGCTCCTCGCCCATCATCCGGGCTACGGCAAGGTCGAAGGCGGCCCTCTCGACGCAGAGTTGATCGCGAGCCTCGTCCGCGCGCTGGACGAGCGCGGCTGGCTGAAACGCTGCGACGCGGTGATTTCGGGCTATCTCGCCGAGGCGCGTCAGGCGGACGCCGTCGCCGACGCGGTCGAGCGCGTGAAGGCGGCCAACCCCGATGCCCTTTATCTGTGCGATCCGATCATTGGCGATGAAACCGGCGCCTATGTGAGCCCTGACATCGAGGCGGCCCAGGCCGAACTCGTGCGGCAGGCGGACATCATAACCCCCAACTGGTTCGAGTTCTCCCGTCTGGTGGGCGAGGCGCCCGCCGACGCTCGGACCGCCATTCCGCTCGCCCGAACGCTTGGGCCGAAGATCGTCGCGATCACCTCGGCGCCCGCGCCGGAGCGGCGCATCTCCTGTCTCGCGGTGGAGGCCAAGCGTGGCTATCGCGCGGAAACCGCTCGGCACATGCCCGCGAATGGCGACGCCGTTCCGAAGGGCACCGGCGATCTCTTTGCTGCGGTTTTTCTCGCGCGTCTGCTCACCGGTGTCGCCATGCCGCAGGCGCTGGCCCGCGCCGCGGCATCGGCGGCGGCCCTCGTCAAATCGAGCGTCGAGGCCGGCCGCGCCGAACTCGCCCTCGCCCGCGATCAGGGCATGATCTGGGATCCGGGCCTGCTGCCGAATATCGAGATCATCAACAGCTAGCTCGCGAGCGCCCGCGCCGGCATCACGACGCGCGTATGGGGCATGCGGATGGTGATGGCCGTGCCGCGTCCACGTTCCGACTCGATCGCCAGTGTCGCGCCGTGCATGCGCGCGAGTGCCCGCGTCAGCGGCAGACCGAGGCCGGTGCCTTCGGCAGAATAGACGGCACTGTCCGAGGCGATCTGTCGGAACGGTTCGAGTGCCAGTGGAATATCGGCGGCGGCGATGCCGACGCCCGTGTCGCGGACGCTGAGCGCGAGACGATTATCCGGTTCGAGCGCGGCGGAGAGATCGATCCGCCCGCCCGAAGGCGTGAACTTCACGGCGTTCGAAACGAGATTCAGGATCATCTGGCGCAGCGCACGCTTGTCGGCGACGAGCAGCGGCAAGCCAGGCGCGATCGAGACCGCGAAATCGAGGCCCGCATCCTCCGCACGGTGCCGCATCATCCGCTCGCAACCCGCCAGCACTTCGGAGAGATCGAGTTCTTCCTCATAGAGGTCGTAGCGGTTCGCCTCAATCTTGGAAAGGTCGAGAATGTCGTTGATGAGACTGAGGAGATGGCTCGACGACTTGTGGATGTCGCCGATGTAATCCCTGTAGCGTTCGTTCTCGACCGGCCCGAAAAGCTGCATGTTGATGACTTCGGAAAAGCCGATGATCGCATTGAGCGGCGTCCGGAGTTCGTGGCTCATATTGGCCAGAAACTGCGACTTCGAGGCGTTGGCGAGCTCGGCCGCATCGCGCGCCTCGCGCAGCTCTTTCGCGGTGCGTTCGCGCGCATCGACCTCGCGATTGAATTTCTTCAGCACCAGATTGTAGCGCTTGGCGATTTCGCCGGCCTCGGTGAAAGGTTCGACCGGAACGGGCTTCGAGAAGTCGCCGAGCTTGGCCTGCGCCTCCATCGCCCCCAGAACGTCGAGCAGCGCCGTCGACGCGCCATGCTCCGCAACATTGAGACCGATATGCTCATCTTCCTGCGACACCCGCAACGGCAGAAAACGATTGATGACGCTGAGAATCAGATAGGCCGATCCGAAGGCGAAAATGCCGGCCGCCGCAACTCCAAGCGCCTGTACACCGAGTTGCGTCAGCCTGTCGTGACCTGAGGCAAAGAGATTGGCATCGCCGAAAAGCGCCACCGCCAGCGTCCCCCAGATGCCGGCCGCGAGATGGACCGGCACCGCATCGACGGCATCGTCGATTTCCAGATGCGCGAGCAATAGCGACGTCCCGTAGCAGATCATGCCGCCCATCGCGCCGATGAAGACGGCCGCCGGCATATTGACGATGTGGCAATTGGCCGTAATCGCGACGAGGCCGGCGAGAATGCCGTTGAGCGTACCCCCGGCATCGGGAAGGCCCGTTCGCATCCAGCTGAGCATGGTGACCGCAAAGCCGCCGGCCGCCGCCGCGAGCATCGTATGCACGAGAACGAAAGGCACCGTGTCGTTGAGCGCCAGCGTCGAACCGCCGTTGAAGCCGAACCAGCCGATCCAGAGCAGGAACATGCCGAGCGCCGCCATCGGCATGTCATGGCCTTCGATATGGCCTCCCCCCGGCCCGAAGCGCCCGATGCGCGGTCCCATCACGAGGATCGCCGCGAGCGAGATCCAGCCGCCCACGCTGTGCACCACCGTCGAGCCGGCGAAGTCGATGAAGCCGAGCCTTTCGAGCCAGCCCGCCGCCTCGCCGTTGAGCAGCCCGCCCCAGGCCCAGTGCCCGAAGACCGGATAGATCAATGTGGAGAGTACGGCCGCCGTGATGATGTAGCCGCGGAAGCTCATGCGCTCGGCAACCGCGCCAGAGACGATTGTCGTCGATGTCGAGCAGAAGGCGAGCTGAAAGAAGAAGAAGACGGTCGCCCAGACCGCGCCATCGCTCGCCTCTCCGCGAAACGCAAAGCCGGACATGCCGATCAGGCCCGACTGGCTCGCGCCGAACATCAACGCGAAGCCGAGCGCCCAGAAGCCGAGGCCGGCGATGCAAAAATCGATGACGTTCTTCACCGCGACGTTGATGGAATTCTTTGCCCGCACCATTCCGGATTCAAGACAGGCAAAGCCGGCCTGCATCAGAAGAACCAGAACGGTGCAGATCAACACCCAGAGCGTATCGACGGAATGTGCGGCCCCACTCACCACCTTCGGTCCCCAACTACAATTGCCGTTTTTGGATGGTGCGTCGCAAAAGTTAAGATTACTCCCAACACGGAGTGCTTGAGATCCGATGCCTGATACCCGTATCGAATAAAAGCCCCGGCTGACGGAACAGCCGGGGCTCTTTTGCACCACAATTAGTCAATTTGCCTAATCAGGCGGCTTTCTTCAAAAAGCGCGAACCGAGAATTTCCGCAATCTGAACCGCGTTGAGCGCCGCGCCCTTACGGAGATTGTCGGAGACAACCCAGATTGCGAGACCGTTGTCGACGGTCGGATCGGTGCGGATGCGACTGATATAGGTCGCGTAGTCGCCGACGCATTCGAGCGGCGTGACATATCCACCATCCTCGCGCTTGTCGACGACGAGGCAACCCGGCGCCTCGCGCAGGATTTCGCGCGCCTCTTCATCCGAAATCGGATTCTCGAATTCGATGTTGATCGCCTCGGAATGGCCGACGAAAACCGGCACGCGCACGCAGGTCGCCGTGACCTTGATCTTCGGATCGAGAATCTTCTTGGTCTCGACCACCATCTTCCATTCTTCCTTCGTGTAGCCATCCTCCATGAAGACGTCGATATGGGGAATGACGTTGAAGGCGATCTGCTTGGTGAACTTGTGCTTCTCGACCGGATCGTTGACATAGATCGCCCGC
>NZ_DATKFR010000486.1:0-16565 GCF_035511255.1 Parvibaculum sp. | reverse complement strand
AGCGCCCAGCCCATGATCCCCGGCGCATGCGCGGCGACCATCTGTTGCACGACGAAGGTCGTATAGGCTCCGAGCATAATCATCTCGCCATGCGCCATGTTGATGACGCCCATGACACCGAAGGTAATCGCGAGGCCGATGGCTGCGAGCAGCAGCACCGAACCGAGCGAAAGGCCGTAATAGACGTTTTGCAACTGGTTCCAGTAGGCGAGATCCGACTGTACGCGGGCGACCGCCTTGCCCGCGGCCTCCGCCACCGCCTTGTCGTCGCTTCCGGCCGCGCCGATCAGAACGCTCAGCGCATCCTGATCGCCACGGGCCCGCAGCGTCTCGATGGCCGTGAGCTTGTCGCCCTCGCTCGAGCTGTCGCTCTGCAGCAGGATCGACGCCCGCGCCTCGGCAAGCACCTTGCGGATATCTGCTTCGGGTTCCTTCGCCAGCGCCGTCTCGATGACCGGCAGCGATTCTTCGTCATGCGATGAGAAGGCATCCGCCGCCGCCGCGCGGCGCACAGCGGCGTCGGTCGACGTCAGCGACAGGCGGGAAGACAGGCTCCGGAGGTCGCGCCGCAGCCGGTTATTGACATTGATCTTGGTCAGGTCGCCTTCCGCCACGCCCACGACAGGCGCGTCGGTCAGCGGATCGACATAGGCCTGCCTGTTTTCATTCGGCTGAAGAACGACCGTGCCGTCCGTCCGAGAAAAGAGCTTGCCATCGGCCAGCGCTGCGATGATCGCCAGCGCGTGCGGGTCGCCGCTTTCGGCGAGCTTGACGGAGATCTCCGCCTTGCGGTCGTAGTCGGCAGCCGGAAGTTCCCGGATCAGCGCCGGAACCGGAACGGCGACCTCCGCGGTCGCGGCGCCGCCCGCGGGGGCCGTGTCGGCAGATGCAGGCGCGAAAGCGAAGACGGCGAACGCCAGAAGCGCGGCAAGAAGCCCGTTCGCCGCCTTCGCCTTTCGGACCTCGGCATGTCGGACTGTCGAGATGATGGGTTTCACGATTGGCCTCCGCGCTTCAGGAAACACCGCAGCAGGATCGCAGTGCCGAAGGAAGTAAGCGTGCCGGGCGCCGGCACGCTTACGCCTTTGAAGATCAACCGGGGAACATATGAAAACCGGTTGATGCTCGCATTCAGTGCATGGCCGCGAGGCCGAGGCACTTCTTGGTCTTGGTGTCGTAGTTGCCGCAAGGCGTTCCGCCTGTCGTGGCGCCCGTCCAGTCGGAGGTCAGATCCTTCGAACCGGGCAGGAAATCCGACCACGCATCGCCGGGGACCAGCTTGCCGGTCTTCCATACGACGTCGAACTGCCCATCATCCTGCACTTCGCCGATATAGACCGGCTTGGTGATGTGATGGTTCGGAAGCATCATCGACATGCCGCCGGTGAGGTTGGGAGCCTCGATACCGGGAAGCGCCGCGATGACCTTGTCCGGATCTGTCGTGCCGGCCTTCTCCACGGCTTTCACCCACATGTTGAAGCCGATATAGGCGGCTTCCATCGGATCGTTGGTCACGCGCTTCGGATTCTTCGTGAAGGCGTGCCATTCCTTGATGAAGGTGGCGTTGGCGGGCGACTTGATCGACTCGAAGTAGTTCCAGGCGGCGAGATGGCCAACGAGAGGCTTCGTATCGACGCCAGCGAGTTCTTCCTCACCGACCGAGAAGGCCACGACGGGGATGTCTTCGGCCTTGATGCCCTGGGCCGCGAGCTCCTTGTAGAAGGGCACGTTCGCGTCGCCGTTGATCGTCGAGACGACGGCGGTCTTCTTGCCGGCCGACCCGAACTTCTTGATGTCCGAGACGATCGTCTGCCAATCGGACTGGCCGAAGGGTGTGTAGTTGATCATGATGTCTTCCGGCTTCACGCCTTTTGCCAGCAGATAGGCCTCGAGAATCTTGTTGGTCGTGCGCGGATAGACATAGTCGGTGCCTGCGAGCACCCAGCGCTTCACCTTTTCTTCCTTCATCAGATAGTCGACCGCCGGAATGGCCTGCTGGTTCGGGGCCGCGCCGGTATAGAACACGTTGCGCGAGCTCTCCTCGCCCTCATATTGCACGGGATAGAAAAGGATGCCGTCGAGTTCTTCCACAACGGGAAGAACCGACTTGCGCGACACCGAGGTCCAGCAGCCGAAGATCGCCGCCACCTTGTCGACGGCGAGCAGTTCGCGCGCCTTTTCCGCAAAGAGCGGCCAGTTCGACGCCGGATCGACGACGACCGGCTCGAGCTTCTTGCCAAGCAGGCCGCCCTTCTTGTTCTGCTCCGCAATCAGCATGAGCATGGCGTCCTTCAGCGTCGTTTCGCTGATCGCCATCGTGCCGGACAACGAATGAAGGATACCGACCTTGATGGTGTCTTCGGCATGCGCGGCGGACGTCGCTGTCGCCAGCATGATCGCGCCCGCCAATGCGCTTTTCAGGAGTTTCATGAATTCTCTCCGTTGGAGATGGAAGGAAACGGTTACGTGGCGCTCAGAAGGCGACCTGCAGGCCGATGGAGCCCGTCAGGAAGTTCTCTGCAGGATTGCCCGGCAGGGCATCGTGCTCCGTGAAATAGCCGGTCAGGCCCGCGTTGATCGACCAGGCGCCGAAGTCCGGCGAGATAAAGCTCAGCGGAACGCCAAGCGAAGCACCCGCAGAGGTGTACGCATAGCCGCTATCCGCGCCGAAATTGTCGGTGAAGAAAGCAACATTGATCGGGAAGGTCAGCGAAATGCCGTCACTGCCGAGCGCGAAAGAATGCGACACGCCGGCAATGATGACGGCGCCGTAACCCTGCGTCGTGCCTTCGTTGGTGCCCGTACGCTGGTGATAGGTCAGCTTCGGCGACAGCGTGAAGGGCATGAAACCCGAATCGTCGAGGGCGATCGAGCCTTCGACGCTCTCTTCGGCGCCACCGGCATAGTTCCACGAGCCATAGGCCGCACCCAAAGTCACGATGCCGATCGTGTAGGTGCCGCCGACATTGAGATCGATCTCCTGCAGGTGACCGCCGATCTGGCTCTTCGTATTGTCGTTGTTGTCGGTCCAGACGTTGAGGAAGATCGACGAGGCCGCCGTCGGCTTGATCACCAGGTCGCCATAGACGAAGGTGGTCGACTGGTCGCCGAAGAAGTCGTTGCCGCCGCCCCACACGTCGGAGCCGTAAGACACGAAGTGCGAGTTGTAGCTGATGCCGACATCGCCCGAGACCTTGTCGGCCGCGAAGGCGCCGACGCTGCCCGACAGCAGGGCCGCCGTGGCGGTTGCGACAAGCAGCTTCGCCTTGGAAATATGACGCATATGGAAACCCCCATCTTTTGTGGCGGACAGGTGCCAGCCCGCTGTGCCCGTCCGGAAAGAGTGAACTCTTGTCGGGCTCGACGGTCGGGGGATTTGTGCAGTGCAGCCATACGCGTTTTGACGTAGGCGCCTGCGTCATTCGCGAACCGCCCGCGCCGAAGACGCGTTCAGCACCTTGATATCGTTGTATAAATTCAGGTGAAACGATTTGGTCACACTTGCGGATCAATACGAACCCGTCCTATGCGCCCCCCTTCCCTTGTGCATTGCAAAAGGCAACGCTTAAGCTGTCGCAGAGAGGGACGGGGTAGCCGATGAGTGTTGGACGACAGACAATTCTTCGTGAACGGCGGCAGTACAACCAGTGGGTCGCCAACGAGACCATGGAGGACTACGCGCTTCGCTTCACGGCGTCCAAGGCCCGCAAATGGTCGACATTCCGTGTCGCGAATACCGCGCTCGGCACGGTTTCCTTTCTCGTCCTCGAGGCGATCGGCGCAACCATCACACTGCGATATGGCTTCACCAATGCGGCGGCGGCCATTCTCGTGGTCGGCGCAATCATCTTCGCACTGGGAATGCCGGTCAGCTATTACGCCGCGAAGTACGGCGTCGATATCGACCTTCTGACGCGCGGCGCGGGCTTCGGCTATATCGGCTCCACCATCACCTCGCTGATCTACGCCTCGTTCACCTTCATATTTTTCGCCTTGGAAGCCGCCATCATGGCACACGCGGCGGAGCTGTGTTTCGGGCTGCCCCTCGGGCTCGGATATCTGTTCAGTGCCCTGATCGTCATTCCACTCGTCACTTACGGGTTCACGTTTCTAAGTCGATTTCAGTTCTGGACGCAGTTCATCTGGCTCGGTCTTCAACTGATCCCGCTGGTCTATATCGGCTCGCAGGGGCTCCTCTCCGTCGGACAGTGGCGCGGCTTCACCGGCGAACTCGGCCCCGTGGACGGCCATTTCGACCTGATGCTGTTCGGTGCCGCGGCATCGGTCGTCTTCGCGCTCGTGCCTCAGAATGCCGAACAGGTCGACTACCTGCGCTTCCTGCCGAGACAGCGGAAGGGACGGCACTGGCAATGGTGGACGGCGCTCATCTGTGCCGGACCGGGATGGATCGTGCCCGGTATCGTCAAGATGCTGGTCGGCTCCTTCCTCGCCGTCCTATTGCTGAAGGCCGGCATGGCTTCGTCCGACGCCGCGCAGCCCGCACAGATGTATCTCTTCGCCTTCCAGCGGGTCCTTCACAACGGCGACGCCGCCATCGCCATCACGGGTATTTTCGTCGTCGTCTCCCAGTTGAAGATCAACGTGACCAATGCCTATGCGGGTTCGCTTGCCTGGTCGAACTTCTTCTCGCGCCTGACGCACAACCATCCGGGCCGCGTGGTCTGGGTCGTCTTTAACGTGACGCTCGCCTGGCTGCTGATGGAACTCGGCATCTACGAGACGCTGGAGCGCACGCTTGGCCTCTATTCGAACATTCCGGTCGCCTGGATGGGCGCCATCGCCGCCGATCTCACCATCAACAAGTCGCTCGGCCTTAGCCCCCGCCACATCGAGTTCAAGCGCGCCTACCTCTATGACATCAATCCGGTCGGCGTCGTCGGCATGCTGCTCGCGTCGATCGCCGCCATCGCCACCTATGCAGGCGTCTTCGGCGCCGCCTATCACGGCCTCGCCCCCTTCGTCGCTCTCGGCGTCGCCTTCACCGCCGTTCCCGCCCTCGCCTTCCTGACCAAGGGCCGCTTTTATTTCGTCCGGACACCCTCCGCGCAAACCGCTCCGGAAGAGTTTCGGGAAGTGAAATGCTGTATCTGCGAGCATCATTTCGAGCCGGAAGACGTCGCGGAGTGCCCCTTCTATTCGGGACCGATCTGCTCGCTCTGCTGTTCGCTCGACGTCCGCTGCAGCGATCTTTGCCGCGAAGGAGCGCGGCTTTCGGAGCAATGGAGCACGCTCCTCACGCATGCGCTGCCCGCCTTCGTCGGTCGCCACCTCGACCGTCAGCTCGTGAAATATCTGGGCCTGGTGCTGATCTGCAGCAGCGCCGCCGCCATGCTGCTATCGATCATCTATGTGCATATGGCGAGCCTGACCGGAACGCTTCATCCGCTCGTCGCCACTACGCTTTTCAACGTCTTCTTCGTGATGGTGGTCGTCATCGCGATCGTGGTCTGGCCGTTCCTTCTCGCCAGCGAAAGCAGCCGCGTCGCCCGCGCGGAGACCAGGCAGCAGACCAACATGCTGATGCAGGAAATCGAGGCGCACCAGCGTACCGACCTCGAACTTCAGAAAGCAAAGGAAGCCGCCGATGCCGGCAGCCTCGCCAAGAGCAAATACATTCAGGGCATCAGTCACGAACTCAGAACGCCGCTGAACGCCGTTCTCGGCTATGCGCAATTGCTGGAGACGAACAATGCGGTGGCGCCGCATTTCAAGCACAGCGTCCGCGTCATCCGGCGCAGTGCCGACCACCTCTCGAGCCTCGTCGACGGGCTCCTCGACATCTCGATGATCGAGGCGGGACGGCTTCAGATATTCCGCGACGAAGTCCGCCTCAACGATTTCCTTGGCCAGATCGTCGACATGTTCAGCCTGCAGGCGAAGGAAAGCGGCCTCGATTTCGTCTACATCGCGCCGCCGAATCTTCCCGATGCCGTCTATACCGACGGCAAACGTCTTGGCCAGATTCTCATCAACCTCCTGCAGAACGCCATTCGCAGCACCAGGCAGGGCAGCGTCACGCTGCGCATCACCTATTCGAGCCAGGTCGCGCGCTTCGACATCGAGGATACGGGTATCGGCATCTCGCCCGAAGATCTGGAGCGTATCTTCAAGCCCTTCGAACGAATCGAATCGCCCAGCCATCCCGCCAAGCGCGGCACGGGCCTCGGCCTCACCATCACGCGGCTCCTGACCGAAGCCATGGGCGGCGAGATCACGGTGAGAAGTACGCTCGGCGCCGGAAGCTGTTTCAGCGTCCGGCTATTGCTCTCGTCCGTCCCCAAGTCGCGGCACATGCGTCAGGTGACGCGCGATCCGGTCGTCGGCTATGAGGGCACTCGCCGGACGATTCTCGTCGTCGACGACGATCCGGCGCATGTGGCCTTCGTGAACGACGCCTTGGCGAGCCTCGGCTTCGCCGTCGTCGTCGCAGAAAGCGGTCTGGAATGCCTTGACGTGGCGAGCCGGGCCGATCCGGATGCCGTATTGCTGGATATTTCGATGCCGGGAATGGACGGTTGGGAAACCGCGCGTCGCCTGCGGGAAAGCACGGATCGCCGCGTCCCCATCATCATCATCTCGGCCGATCCGCGGCAGGAAAGCCAGCGCGTCCTCGCCGCCGAGGATCACGACGCCTATCTGATGAAGCCGCTGCGCCTGTCGGTGCTGCAGGAAACACTCAAGACCCTGATGGATGTGAGATGGATCGAGGCGGCCCCGGATCGCCTTGAGCCGGTCGATCTGGCGACGACTGTTCTCAGTCCCGAGAAGATCCCGTCCGCGCTCCATCTCGCCGGCTTGAAACAGATGGGAGAAATCGGGCACATACGCGGCATCCTCGCGAAGCTCGATGAAATCGGAGCGGCCGAGCCCGATACGGCGCCGACGCTGGATCATCTCCGCCGTCTCGCGGAGGAATGCGACATTGAGGGATACAACAGCATGATCGAAGTACTGGCACGCAATGAAGTCTGACGCCGCACCCCAGGCGATCGTGCTCGCCGTCGACGATGCGCCCGAGACGTTGAGTCTCCTGACCGATATTCTCGAGAATGCGGGCATGACGGCCCTCGTCGCCCGCAATGGCGTCAACGCGCTGTCGCTCATCGGCCGTATCGCGCCTGATCTGATCCTGATGGATGCGGTGATGCCTCAGATGGACGGTTTTGAAACATGCCGCCGCATCAAGTCGGAAGGCGGTCTTCCCCATGTCCCCGTCATCTTCATGACGGGCCTCACCGACACCGAACATGTGGTCAAGGGCTTCGAGGCCGGCGGCGTCGACTACGTGACGAAGCCCGTCGAGCCCGATGAGTTGCTCGCCCGCATCCGCGTGCACCTGATGAATTCCCGTCTCGTGCAGAGCGCCCTCGCGGCGCTCGACGTCTCGGGCATTCCGCTGATCGCCGTCGATTCGCGCGGCGGCATTCTCTGGATGACGCCCGAAAGCGTGAAGCTCCTTTCGGGGAGCGCGAAGGTGGCGCCGGAGGAAGAAGAGATATGGCGGGCCGAAATCGCGCCCGTCCTCGCGCAAATTCATGAGAAGAAGCTCAGCAAGCACCCTCTTCGCGGGACGACATCGCAATCGATCTTCGCGTCCTATATCGGCGAATCGCGCCAGGGCGAACATCTCATCCGGCTTCGCGAGGCGAGCGCGTCAAGCGAGGAAGATCTGCTGCGCAAGCATTTCCAGCTTACGGGTCGCGAGGCCGAGGTGCTGCTCTGGATCACGCAGGGAAAGTCGAACCGCGACGTCGCGGAAATCCTCGGCTTCAGCCCCCGCACGGTCAACAAGCACCTCGAACAGATATTCCACAAGCTGAGCGTCGAAAACCGTACCGCGGCCGCGATGCTGGCCGTGCGCGTTCTGACAGCCAACTGACCGGCAACGCTCCGACGAAACATGGATCAGGTGACGACCGTTGCGGCGTCGCGCCCGGTCCCCTCTTTCATTTCACCGAGCTCCAGCACAGCGGCGTTGATCTCCGCCAAAGCATCCGGATGTTCAGATCGACGCCATGTCAGATTTTAGTCAGGCCCCGGATCGTCTCGCCGCTTCGAAGGCTCACCGAGACGTTCCGCCGGCACAAGGATGCCAAGGTCCAGGCCCTCCGCTTCAGACCTCTTCGGCGGCGCGCGGATCGAGGCTGGCAGACATGGGCGTGGTGCGCGGGAGAATCTGATAGGGCTGCTGAAGCACATTCGGCACCGGCACGCCGATCCGCTGACGCCAGAGGGCAAACCCGAAGGCTCCGAGAGCACAAGTCGCGATAAAAGCATAGAGCCCCGCAGGCCCCAACATCATCATTGCGAGTGCGCCGGCCACCGGCCCCACGGCGGCCCCGGCGGAATAGGCGAGGACGAGACCGCCGCTGGCGCTCACGCGTTCCTCTCGCGAGAGATGGTCGTTCGTATGCGCGACACATAGAGGATAAAGAGCGAAAGTCAGACCGCCAAAAATCCCGCCCAGAAACAGCAACAATCCTCCGGGTGCTCCGAACAGCGCGATGCCGACGCTCACCGCCACTGTTGCGGCGAAAGTGCCAACGATCACACGTCGCCGGTCGAATCTGTCCGACAGACGGCCTATCGGCCATTGCAGGATGACTCCGCCGAGAATGACGCTGCTCATGAAGATCGCGGCGGCGGCGATGTCGAGTCCCAGTCTGCGAACATAGACGGCACCGAGAGCGTAGAAGGCGCCGAGCATCAACCCGGTAATCGCCGCGCCGACGATGCCGAGCGGTGACACACCGTACAGCCTGCGCATCGTCAGCGGCGGACGGGGCTCGAATGCCGGTCCCGATATCCGCGTTACGGCTACCGGAATGACCGCGAGCGAGAGCAGGATCGAGGCGGCCATAAACGGCATCGACGGCTTGTCGTGGCTGAGATTGAGCAGGAACTGGCCAATAGCTTGCCCCGCATAGAGCGCGATCATGTAACTCGCGAGCACGGAGCCGCGCGTTTCAGGCTCCGCGCGCTCGTTGAGCCAGCTTTCGAGGCAGACGAAGACGCCCGCCATGCAGAAGCCATCGATGAAGCGCAATGCTGCCCAGAGGGCGGCGTCCTGGTGAACCGCATAGGCAAGCGTACTCGCCGAGAAGAGCGAAACAAAGGTCGCGAAGGCGCGAATATGGCCGATGCGCTGAATGAGCGCCGAAACACACAACGACCCGACAGTCAGGCCGACGAAATAGGAAGTTGCGACCAGGCCGATCAGCAGCGAGGTCGTTCCCCCCGCCTCGAGCTGGAGACTGATCAGCGTCGCCAGAAATCCGCTGCCCGCCATCAGCATGAAAATGGCGCCGAGCAGACTTCTCACTGGGAGGATGGTGCCAAGCATCAAGCGATCGACCGGATCCCCGGGGCATCGTTCGAATCCAATGCCTGCAATTCACGCATCGACCTTTCCGTTCCCGGAATCTCGGTCCCCCGCAACGAATGCCCCGCCGTCTCCACAACGAATATCAAGGCGATTCCTCCAATCACGCAGGCCCCCATCATGAAATAGGCGGGGACGAGATTGGTTCCGGTGATGCCGATCAACCAGTCGTTGACGGCCGGGGCCGTGCCTCCGAAAAGCGATGTCGATACGTTGTAGGCGATCGCAAAGCCGGCAAAGCGAACTTGCGTCGGGAACATTGCGGGAAAGGTCGCCGAGATCGTCGCAAGCTGCGGCACATAGAGAAGTCCAAGCAACGCAAAGCCGAACATCGCCTCCACGAAGCCCGCCGCCATCAGGTGATAGAGCGGAATGGCGAGAATGAAAATTCCGCCGAGCGACAGCCACCATAGAGGTTTCCGACCGACCCTGTCGGACAGGTACCCGACGAAGGGCAGAAACAGCATCATGAACAGCATGCCGACGATTGGCACGATCAGGGACTCGTCGGTCGTCAAGCCGAGCTGGGTCGCGAAGTAGGTCGGCATGAAACTCAGAAGGGTATAGTTGACCGCATTGAGCGCCACGACCAGGCCCGACAGAACGAGAAGAGGGCGCCAATACGCCGACACGAGGTCTCGCAACTCCACTCCGATCGCCTTCTCCTGCTCTCCGGCCCGCTCGATTTCCTGAAAGACGGGCGTATCGTCCATCTTCGAGCGCAGATAAACGCCGACAAGGCCGAGCGGCGCGGCGACGAGGAAAGGCAGACGCCAGCCCCAATCGTGCATGGCTTGGTCGCCGAGCACGAGAGAGAAGCCGAGCATCAGGAGAGCGCCGAGGGAAAATCCTCCAAGCGTCCCGAACTCCAGAAAGCTGCCGTAGAAGCCGCGCTTCTCATCCGGCGCGTACTCGGCCATGAACGTCGCAGCGCCGCCATATTCGCCACCAGTCGAGAACCCCTGCACCATGCGCAGGACCACGAGCAGCAGCGGCGACCAAAAGCCGATCGCCGCATAAGACGGAATGAGGCCGATACAGACGGTCGAGCCCGCCATCATCAGGATGGTAAGAGCGAGTACCGACTTGCGCCCCAGCGTGTCACCCAACGGGCCCCAGAAGAGACCTCCGAACGGACGGACAAGGAAGGAGATTGCGAAAGTCGCGAGTGCGAACAGGGTCGCCTGCTGCGCGTCGCCCGGAAAGAGCGCCGAGGAGATGTAGGAAACGCCGTAGGCGTAGATACCATAATCGAACCACTCCGTGGCGTTGCCTATCGCGGAAGCGGTGACCGCCCGTCGTAGAACTCTCCTCCCTGTCACGCGGCTTCGCCTTTCATGGCTTGCGGGCACCCGGCGACCAGCGCATCGTGCAACACGCGTATGGCCGCATCGAAATCTTCGGGCTCGACGAGAAATTGTATGTCGACATTGCGAATCTGGTGCTGAAGGCCGATCACATTGATCTTCACCCTCGCCAGCGCCGCCATAGCCTCGGCGACGAGCCCCGGTTGGCTAATGTCGCTGCCGATGACGGCGACCATGGAGACCGGGCGCGCCGAGACGGACGACGTCGGATAATGCGCCTCGATATCTGCTATCACGCCGCGCAAGCTGGCGGCTTTCGTCGATATATAATGAGTGATCGTATTAGCATTCGAAGACTTGCTGACGATCCAGACCTTGTGCCGCGTCAGCGCATCAAGGATCGCCGCGTCGTAGCCCTTCTCTCCTACCATATCCTGCTCGAAGAACTGCAGCGCGAAGAGCGAGCGCAACCCGGCTATGATCTCGACTCGCGGCTTGTCTGAAACATATTCACCGCAGATCAGCGTCCCCTCGTCTTCCAGATCGAAGGTATTGCGGACACGAAGAGGAATTTCGGCCTGACGCAGTCCGCGGCCCGCGCCGGGATGAATGGCCTCCATCCCAAGATTGGCGAGCTGGTCGGCGACGTCGTAATTGGTGCGCCCGATCTTGCGCGCCCTGTCCGCGCCGACGAGTTTCGGGTCCGCGCTCGAGAGATGAAACTCCTTGTGAATGATGGCCTCTCGCGCGCCGGTCAACACGGCGATACGCGAGAAGGTGATCTCCGAATAGCCGCGGTCGTATCGGCTGACCATGCCCCCCTTGCAGCCGACATAGCCGGTGACGACCGGCATTTCCGTTGCGAGATTGACCTTGGAAAGAGCCTCGGCGATCCGGTCGTCCAGCGTCGGCATATCGCTTTGCCCCCAACCCGTGAGATCGACGAGGACAGCATTGACGCCGCGATCGCGCAGCAGCAGAACGGTATTGTAGGCGCTATGGGCCTCGCCGAGGCCGGCCAGCATTTCGCGCATGGTCGCAAGAGGTTCGGTCAGCAGAAAATGGCCATGCCTGCGCAGCCGGTCCAGGTCTTCGAGGCAGCCCCGCATCTCATCTATACGTTCATCGATGAAGCGATCGGCTTCCGCCAGGCTTTCAGCACGCGCAAACATCTCCGCATTGCGCGCTTGCATGACAGAGTGCGCTGCCGACAGGGCTCCTTTCCAGGCGTCACCCTCCTCGTCGGCGACAAAGAGCGCATAGACGCCCGGCACGCCGCTCTTCTTGTGTTCGAGCAGAAGATCCGTGATGCCGGCATAGGCGGAAACGACGAAGATACGCCGATAGAGATCTGCGCCTTCGCGGCCCGCGATCAGCACATTGGCGAAAACCGTCTCCGCGGCGGCCATGGAAGTACCACCAATTTTCTCGACGCTATGTCCTCCCGTCATATCGCCGCCTCCATCGACCGTCCCCTGGCGGAGATCAAGGGACGCACCTCCCTCGCTGCGATGAACGAAGGACGAGGCCTCACGGCGCCGAAGGGTTCGACCAAACGATTGGAAACCGCATTGTAGACGATGAAGGCGTTCGACCGCGGAAGCGGAGTGATGTTGCCATTGGAGCCATGCATCATGTTGCAGTCGAATATGACGACGGTCCCCGGCTCACCGATGGGCGCGACGATGCCGTGCTCTTCTGCCAAGCTCGCGAGGATCTTCTCCTCAGGGACGCCATATTCCTGCTTTTTCAACGACGTCAGATAGTGGTCGTCTGGCGTTTCTCCGACACAGGTCACGAATTTACGGTGCGACCCCGGCATGAGCATCAACGGACCGTTGTTCGGCGTATTTGGCGCCAGCAGAACGGACATCGAAAGTGCCCGCATGCGCGGCATGCCGTCCTCAACGTGCCAGGTCTCGAAATCCGAATGCCAGTAGAATTCTTTTCCCCGGAAGCCCGGCTTGTAGTTCAGTCGAGACTGATGGACATAGACATCGTCGCCAAGCAGGAACCTTGCGACGCCGGCAAGCCGTTCGTCGGCGGCAAGCCGCGCCAGATGAGTGCTTTGCTCGTGGATACGGAAGATCGAGCGCACCTCGTCGCCGCCAGGTTCGGTGACGACGGTCTGGGGATTGAGCCCGGACGTGTCGGCGAGGAGCCGGCTCGTCTCCGCCTGGAGGCATTGGACCTCGTCGGCGCCGAAAACATTCTTGAGAACGAGGTAACCCTGTTCGTCGAACTGCAGGGCCTCCTCTCGGTTCAGCGGCGCCGATGCGGTCCAGGCCCCGTGAAGGACCGGATCGCGACGCGGCAGCACCTCGGCCTGCGCCGAATTGCGCGATGGATAGAGATCTTGCATGGGTCTTTCTCTTTGACTCGGATCGACCGGGATTCGGCTCAACTGGCGAACGACGCAGCGGGAATATCCACGTCGGCGGGATAGGCTCCGCTTTCGTCATGCACTTCGCGGCCGGTTACGGGCGGATTGAAAACGCAGGCGGTGACAATGTCGGTCCTCGGCCTGACGATATGTTCGTCATTGGCATTCAACGCGTAGAGAACGCCCGGCTTCAGCTGGTGCGTCTCGCCCGTTCCGATATCTTCGATCACTCCCTCTCCGGCGAGCACGAACACGGCCTCGAGATGATTCTTGTAATGCATGCGCAGTTCCTTGCCGGCATACATGGTCGTGATGTGGAAGGAAAATCCCATTCCCTCGTCCTTCAGCAGAAGGCGGGCGCTCTCCCAACCGTCTGTGACGACATTGCGGTCCGACGCACGCGTCTGATCCAGTTCTCTGATGAGCATGGCTTCTCTCCTTGTCAGTCCGCGGCAACGATGAAAGCTTGCGCCAGCGCCTGGCGCACGCAGCGCTCGAGAATGTCTAGGCCCTGCGCGAAGACGTCATCGTCGATGACCAGGGGTGCGAGTATCTTGACGACTTCGTCATGGGCGCCGCTTGTCTCGACGATCAGGCCATGCTCGAACGCCGCCTTTGTAATCCGGCCGGCAATCTCCCCCGATTCAACGACGAGACCGCGCATCATGCCCCGGCCACGCGCAACCAGGTCGTGTTTTGCGGCCATCTGCTCAAGACGCATACCGAGATAGTCGCCCCGGCGTTTGACCTCATTCGCGAAGGTGTCGTCGCTCCAGAAGTGGCACAGAGATGCCGTCGCCGTGACAAAGGCATGATTGTTGCCGCGGAACGTGCCGTTATGCTCGCCCGGCTTCCACTGGTCGAGTTCCGGACGAAAGAGCGTCAGCGCAAAGGGAAGCCCCATGCCGGAGAGCGATTTGGCGAGCGTCACGATATCCGGCACGATCCCGGCTTCCTCGAAGCTGAAGAAGCCGCCCGTCCGCCCGCAGCCGGCCTGAATGTCGTCGACGATGAGAAGCGCCCCGTGACGCTTCGCGATCTTGGCGATGCTGCGCAACCAGGCGGAAGAAGCGACGTTGAGCCCGCCTTCGCCCTGCACGGTTTCGACGAGGATTGCTGCGGGCGCATCGAGACCGCTCGACGGATCGGAAAGGCGCTGGTCAAGCAGCCGGGCCGTGTCGACATCCGGTCCAAAGTAGCCATCATAGGGCTCGTGGCTGACATGATTGAGAGGCACGCCTGCCCCGCCACGCTTGCCCGCGTTGCCCGTGCACGCGAGCGCGCCCAGCGTCATGCCGTGAAAACCATTCGTGAAGGCGACGACATGTTGCCGACCGGTTACCTTGCGGGCGAGCTTTAGCGCCGCCTCGACCGCATTGGTCCCCGTCGGTCCGGTGAACATGGCCCGGTAGTCGAGACGGCGCGGTTTCAGGATCAACGCTTCGAACGTCTCGAGAAAATCCGCCTTCGCCTCGGTATGAAGATCGAGACCATGGGTTATTCCATCGGCGGCGATGTAGTCGAGCAGCGCCTGCTTCAGCACCGGATGATTATGGCCGTAATTGAGAGTTGAGCAGCCCGACAGAAAATCGAGATAGCGCCCCCCCTGTCGTCGTGCATCCACACACCTTCGGCGCGGCCGAACTGGCGCGGCAACGAGCGTGCATAGCTGCGCACCCGGGATTCCATGCGTTCGTAAAGCGCGGTATCCGGCTTGGCACGCGTCGGTTTGGGTTGAATGGTCATGATTTCTCCTTTTCCGACGGAATGTTTGGGGCGGCGAGCGGACCAATCGAGACCAGAAACTCGGTGTCGTGCGCTCCCGCGAAATGCGCGTCGCGATCGAAGATCGGTCTGCGCGCGAGCTTCGCGCCCTGCCGTCGCGCGAAGGAATTGAAGAGAGCCCAGGAGGCCCCGTTTTCCTCGGTGATGGTGGTGGTTAACGTCGTGACGCCCTGCAGGGCAGGCCGCGCAATCAGATGCTCAAGCATCCGGCACCCGAGACCGAGGCCGCGCGCCGACGGATGGACGGCCACCTGCCAAACGAAGACCCGGTGCGGCTCTTCAGGGGGGCGATAGGCCGATATCCAGCCGACAATAAGCCCGTCGCGCTCCGCGACGACACAAGTCCGCGCGAAATGCGTGCATTGAAGCAGATTGCAATAGGCGGAATTCGTATCAAGCGGCGGACAGGCGCAGATCAGCGCCGAAATCGCCGGCCCGTCTTCCCCGATCGGCTCTCGAAAGCCGAGCGGATCACGCTCAAAGAACTCCGCTCCGTCCTGTCCGCCCGCGCGGATTGGACGGGGCTGTTTCTGCTTGACGATACCGATTGCTTCGTTCCCCGAAATTGTTTTCTTCGCTCAGAATTTCGCGTGCCCCGTTCTTGGGCATGAAATAGGCCATTTATGCTCAATTTTCAACCCGCTTTATGCCTTTTGAGGTCTCTGGGGCTTACAAGTCCTTATAATTACTTCGGTTATGAATGTTTTTTATGCCGCTTGGCAGCCCGCGTTCGACGCGGTAACCGTTGGTTCATGGACAGACAGATCACCAATGCGGCCCTCCGCGCCATCCGGCGCATTCTCCGCGCGACCGACCAGGGCGGGCGCAAGCTCGCGGCGGCGACAGGTCTGACGCCCTCACAGATTCTCGTGCTGCAGCAAATAGAGAGAAGCGGGGAGACGACGCCCAGCGCCGTCGCCTCGGCACTCCAGTTCGGTCAGGCCACGGTGACGAACATCGTGGACAAGCTCGAAGAGGCTGGGCTCGCCACGCGGCGCCGGAGCGATCGCGACAGACGCCAGATCCTGCTGAAGGCGACATCGGAAGGGTGCGCAATTCTGGAGAGCGCGCCCGATCTTCTTCAGGAGCGGTTCCGCGATCGCTTCGAGGCCCTGCCCGCTTGGGAACAGGCGATGATCCTCGCCGCGCTGGAGCGCCTCGGCCAACTGCTCGATGCAGCCGACATCGACGCAGCGCCCCTGATCGATGCAGGCATCATCGATCGCTCTCTCAGATGAACTTGGGTGGCGCCCGACCGAGCGATGGGTCCCGGCTTTTAGATCGCTTCGATGCGTTGAAGGCGGAACCGCAATAGCGACGAATGTCTTCGGCTTCTCGTTGCTTCCGCTTCGCCGCCGGAATGCCCTTCTCGACATTCAACTGCGTGAGTCACCCTAGGACACCTTGGAGTGTTGCTCATTGCACACGCAGCCCACTCAAGAGATTGGCCTATGAGGTGAAGCCTGTCGACCTTCGCGCCGGCGCGCAGGCAACGGCGCCCTTCATGGAGATGAATCCCCAGGGCCTCGTCCCTTGCCTCGTCGACGACGAAATATTCCTTACCCAGAGCCTCTCCATCATTGAGTATCTGGATGAACGCTATCCCCTGCCCGCCCTGCTTCCCGCGCAGCCCATATTGCGAGCGCGCGCACGCGCGGCGGCTCTCGCCATCGCGTGCGACATACAT
>NZ_DATKFR010000485.1:0-7381 GCF_035511255.1 Parvibaculum sp. | reverse complement strand
ACCGTCTCCGGCGAGGAGTTCGCATTGTTCTCGTGATAGACCTGATCGTAGTAAAAGCTGCCGCTCGCTTTGATGCCAAAATCGCCGTGGCGGAAATTCGTCTCCAGAAACGCGCTCGCCGCATTGGTCATGAGGTCGCCGCGCCGGAAATTCTGATCCGGATCGTCGTAATTGGCCGTCTTCGGCATCCCGGTTGCCGGGTCGAGCTCCGAATGCACGACCTTGTCGCTCGGCTTTTCCGTTCGGATGCCCACTGTGTATGTCGTGGTCAAGTTTGCATCCAGCGTGGTGTCGTCGCCGAAATCATAGGTATATGCATTGGCTGCATCGTTGAATCCCAGACCGGTTACGACTATGGCAACAAAAAAAGCAGCTCTTTCGATTTGCCCACGGACGACGGTGTCATTCCGCATGACGATCCCCGCATCAATCTCCTGCCGGATGCGACCGACCCCCTAGGCCTGGTTCAGGAATGCCAGGCACTCGGCATTAAAGTACTCCCTGTCTTCAGTCATGACCCAATGGCCGCACTGGTTGCTCACGACGAGCTTTGCCTTGGGGCAGCGCTCGATCAGAATCATGCCGTGGGCAACCGGCAGAAATTCATCGTGAGACCCCCAGAATGCGAGAATGGGGCAGGTGATTTCGTGGAGACGATCCTGGTAGACGCCGACCTTCATGGTCGAATAGACCTCGAGCGGCTGGCGTTGCGCGACGGAGAAGCGCTCCGATATCGCTTCTTCGGTAATGTGCTTCTTGTCGTAAACGAGGTGACCGAGGAGCTCCTTGAACGCCTCGACCGTGAACGGGCGCGACGGCAGGAACTGCATCAGCGCAAGTACCCCTGTCATCGAGAAGGCGTACTCCGCCGGCTCCTGCAATCCGCCGGGCGCCATCAAAATGAGCTTCGGCACCATCTTCGGGTAGGTCAGCGTGAATTGCAGCGAGATGGCCCCACCGAGCGAGTTGCCGACCGGCACGACGCTCTTGACGCCGACCGCCTGCAGAAATTCGTGCAGCACCTCGACATGCATGTCGGTCGAATACTGAATGTCGGCGGGCATGGAGGAAAGGCCATAACCCAGATAATCGGGCACCAGCACATGATAGCCGGCATCTACGAATGCGGGGAAGTTGCCTTTGAAATTGCTGTAACCGCTCGCCCCCGGCCCGCTGCCATGCAGGAAGAGAATGGAAGGCCTGTCCGCGGACGGCGAACCGACCTCGTGATAATGGAGCGAATGACCGCCCTTCACCTGGACATGCTTCCCGACGGGAATCGGCGTATCCGGGTTCACGCTTCTCTCCCTGGCCATTTTCTCTCTCGTCTTCGTTTCATGAACCATCGCCCTGCACGGCGGAAGTCGCATGGTCCGTACAGACTATGTTTTTCCCGTCGTGCCGATTGCGCTGCCCTGTCGAAAATTTCGGTCACACATGCCCCGGAATGACGGCCCGCGGCACTCGGCTTCCGCGGAGACGACAAGCCGTCACCGGCGTCCGACCAAACGCCACACGATCGCACATCGCCCGACGCACATCTCCGTTTCGTCAGAAGGTGTACTTCACGCTGGCGAGCGCGAAGTCGCGATCGACCATCGGGCGCAGGATCGGATCGTAATTCCCGAAGAATACGTTGTAGACGAATCCGATCTCGAGGTTGTTCAGCTGACGGAGCTTGACGCCTAGGCCAAGCCGCGTATCCCCCTGGCCCGAATAGGCGCCGAGCGAACCATTATAGGCCGGCGTTCCATGGAGATCGGAGCCGAGGTTGATCGGGACCGACATGTCCCAGCCGCCAGGAAAGACATCCGTATAGCCAAGTTCCGCCTGGAGCTGTACGCCGAAGGAACTCTTGTCGCGTTTGTAGAGTTCGGAATAATCGGCACCTTGCTGCGAGAAGGCGTCGATATGCGTCACCTGATTATAGGTCGCCTCTGCTGTCAGGCTCAGAGAGTCGGAAATCGGCGTCGATCCCATTACGTAGATGGCGTTCAGATTCGCCTGCCAGACGTCAATCGTCGACGGTTGGGGAAGAATGCTTTCGGTTCCGAAAACGGACAAGGTCGTACCGACCAGGGTGGCTGCGCCGGTCCTGTACGCGAATTCTGCCCCCACATTGACGCCGCCGATCAAGGTCGAGAGGCTTGCGCCGTATAACTTGACGTTACTGGCATATGACTCGTGATAGGTCAGCGGAATATCGACGGGAATGATTCCGCCGATCAGATAAGTGCCGAGGTCGAATTTCGGCAGCGGATTCTTATCGTGATAGTTCAGAAAATAGATTCCGCCCGAGGTCACGTCGCTGATCGTGAAGGTCGTGCCGACGCCATATTGTCCCTGACTATGCGGCCGTAGATCGTTCGCCTTGTTCACATTGGGTACGAGAGGAGAGCTAAAGCTGAACTCGGCACCGGGCCCGACCACGTCGGACCGGCTGAAATACGCACCTACACCGTCGAGTACGTTTGCCCGATAGTCGAACTGATAATAGCCGACGAGGCTGAACCGGCTGTTCAGCCCCCAGTTGAACGCAATCTGCGGGACCGGCAGAAGGATGTCCTTCACCTCCGCGCCCGGGAAATTGCCCTTGGTCGAATCCACCGGTCCCTGCGCCAGCGAGATATTGCCGAAGAAGAGGCTTTCTCCCCAGGCGACGACTTGATTGCCCGCTCGTACGCTCAGATCCGTGCCGAAGGGGTGGAACATGCCATAGGCGAAGAGATCGTAGAGCCTGATGTTGCCGCCATCGATATAGGTCGTGTCGCCGGCGAAGTCGTCGGTGTCCGTGTCCACCTGATTAATTCGGTCGGACCGGTTCGACGTATCCCGATGATAGACGTCGTCGTAGAACGCGAGAGCGCTCGCCTTGACGCCGAACTCGCCATGCGTCAGCTCCGCTTCGAGAAAAGCGCTGACCTTGTTCGTAATCAGGTCTCCCTGATGGAAATTCTGGTCCGGATCGTCATAGTTGATCGTCGAGGGATAGGCGAGCCCCGTTCCCTGGGTGCTCGTCACCTTCCCGCTCGGATGTTCAGTGCGCGCGCCGATCGTGTAGGTCGTCGTCAGGTTGACGTCGAACTTGCTGTCCTGGCCGATCTCATAGGTGTAGGCGGCGGCATTCGAACCAAATCCGCAGGTCAATGCAGCGATACCGGCGGCCCACAATGCGGGCTTCGCAATGCGCGCGCGGGCGCCCTCGTACTTCGGCATGAAATCCCCCCAGCATTTCACCCTGCCTGACGCAACCGACTCGCGTATCCGGCGCAGGAGAACCGGACATCGGCACCGACGTTAAAGTCTCACGGCAGAAACCCGATATGTTTCAGCGTCTTGAAAGAACAGTCATACAAGCTGGACGGATTCACATGGTCCGTCCGGACTAGTCGAACGGTTGCCATAGCCCTCCCCGGCTTTGCCTCCCCCACGCAGACTATGAATGCTCCGTCTCCCGATCAAGTGGCATCATGCCTGGGGCGCGACGGCGCCTGTCCGGCCACGACTATTTTCCTCCGCCTTCACCGCCTTCGTTAACCGTACGGGCAAAAGCCACGCAGCCAGCGCCGGCAGGAGGAAGATCGCGCCGAAGACGTTAACCAGGAACATGAAGGAGAGCAGGATGCCCATGTCCGTCTGGAAGCGAAGCGACGAGAAGGCCCAGGTGCCGACGCCGACCGACATGGTGACCGCGGTAAAAAGCGACGCCGTCCCGCGCTGTTTCATCGCCTCGTAGAAGGCGTGCTGCAGATCCTGACCGGCATGCCTCATCTGATGGACGATCCGCTCGTAGATATAGATGCCGTAATCGACGCCGACGCCGACGCCGAGCGCTATGACCGGCAGCGTCGCGACCTTGAGGCCGATCCCGAGCTGCGCCATCAGCGCGTTGCAGAAGACGGAAACCACGGTCAGCGGAATGATGATGCAGGCGACTGCCTCCCAGCTTCGGAAGGTGATGAGACAGAGGAGTGAAATCGCCCCGAAAAGCGAGAAGAGCATTTCGAGCTCCGCATCCTCGACCGCCTCGTTGGTCGCGGCGATGACGCCGATATTGCCGCTCGCCATCTCGAAGCTGACGCCCGGAGTCTTTTCGGCGGCGATGAACCGCTCCGCTTCCTTGACGATATGGGCGACCAGCGCCCCTTCATGCGATTTGGTGAAGATGCGTATCTGCTGCGCGCGGCAGCCCTCGGTATTGAACCCGAGATCGGGATCGTAGGCATAACCGCCGACGGAGAGCCCGGTGCTCGAACGCGGCAGACCCGCCCAGCGCGGATTGCCCTCGTTCATGCCTGCGATGACGGCCTTCGCGACATAGGGCACCGTCAGCACCGATTGCACGCCGTAGACGCCGCGCATGTTCTGGTCGAAGCGGTCGATCGCGTTCATGACCCGGTAGTCGAGGCAGGCGTCGTTCTCTCCCTGCGCTTCCACGATGACGGTGAGAACGTCGGTGCCGATATTGTAGCGGTTGAGGATCGCCCGGTTGTCGACATTGTAGCGGTCCCCATAGTGAAGCTCCGGTGCGCCCTGCCCGACATCGCCGATCTTGAGCCCGCGCGCATCGATCGCCGCCCAAACGACAAATCCCGCCGTGACGAGGAAGACCGCCATGGCCGGTCCCCGCCGCGCGAGATAGGAGACCGTCCACCAGAGACGATGAATTTCCGTGTCGTCCTTGCGCTTGGCCTGCGCGGCCTTGAGCGCCGCCGGCTCGAGCTTGATGCCCGACAACAGCGTCGGCAGGATGATCTTGTTGGTCGCGATCATCAGCAACACGCCAAGCGAAGCCGTCATGCCAAGCTCGCGCACGATGTCGATATGGATCCGCATGATGCAGATGAAGCCGAGCCCGTTGGTGACGAGCGCCAGCGTTCCCGGCACCAGCAGCGCCTGAAAGGCGAGCCGCGAGGCTTCGACCGAACTTGCGCCGGCGACGACGGCCTGCTTCCAGGCATTCGTCATCTGCACGGCGTGGCTGACGCCGATCGAAAAGATCAGGAACGGCACGAGGATCGAAATCGGATCGATGCCGGCGCCGATGATCGGCAGGAGGCCGATAAGCCAGAGGACCGGCAGCAGCGCAACGACGAGCGCGAGGCCCGTGAGCTTCCACGACCGGCAATAAAGATAGAGCAGTGCCGCCGTGATGACGAAGGAGATCAGGAAGAAGGCGAAGACGCCGAGCAAGCCGTCGACGATCGCGCCGACCAACATGGTAAAGCCGACGACATTGATCTCGATGTTCTTGTTCTCGTATTTGGCGCGCAGCTCGTCGAGCTTGTGGGCAAGCTCGTAATAATTCACCTGAATCTGTTTTCCGGCGACATTTTCCTGCACGGTCGCGATGATCATCGCGTCCTTCTGCTCGTTGCCGACGAGCCGGCCGATGACACCCGACGCCTCGATATTGCGCCTGACTTCCGCGAGTTCCTTCGGCGTCGCATTGAAGGTCTCCGGGATGACGGGAGCGCCGGTGAAGCCGTCTTCGGTGACGAGCGTGTAACGCACCTTCGACGAATAGAGCGAGGTCATGCCCGGCCGGTCGATATGAGGCAGGAAATAGACGTCGTTCGACAGGTGTTTCAGCGTGTCGAGGAATTCCTTGTTGTAGATATCGCCCTCGCCCTTCCAGCGAACATTGACAAGGATCTGGTTGTGCCCCGGAAACACGAAGGCGTATTTCGCGAAGGTCTTCATGAAGTCATGCCGTGTCGGAATGAACTTCTGGAAACCCGGGTCGAGCTGGATGTTGCGCGCCTCCCAGCCCAGAACGAGCGTGATGAGGGTCGCGACGATGATGATCGCCGGGCGCATCGAGATAAGCAGGTTCGAGCAGACCTCGACGACGCGCTGGGTTCTTGTCTGGTTCATGCTTGTCACCGGCTCACGATCTCCCGTCGAGCGAAACGAGCGTCCGCGGTAGCTCGGCTTCGGAAAGTCCGTCATCCCCGGAAAGCAGAATGCGTCCCGGCGAGAGTTCCAGCGCCGCCGTATAGACTTCCCGGCCGCGCATGCCGGTCTTCTGGAAGCTGCGGCCCTTGTCCGCCGACGTCACGACCGTGCCGTCTTGCCCGACCAGCACGATGCGGCCGTCGGCGAGCCTCGTCCCGCCGAAGAAGGAGGTCTCACCCTGCATGGGCACCGTCCTCCATGTCGCGCCGAAATCGTCGCTGCGCAGCACGTGGCCGCGCATGCCGTAAAGCAGCCACTCGTCGCGCGAGAGCCGCATGACGCCGTAGATGGAGCCCTTGTAGGGAATGGCGACCGGTTGCCAGTCCCTGCCGCCGTCGGCGGAACGAAGCACCACGCCCATTTCCCCCGCCACCATGGCGCGTTCGTCGTCGGACGAGCAGCCCACGGCATTGAGGTGGGGGGCGTCCGGAAGGTCCACGGGCACGTTCGCCCAGCTTTGCCCACGGTCGGCCGACATGAGGAATTGGCCGAAGCTTCCGGCGACGAACAGCCGGCCTCCGCCGGCGGCGCAAATCCCGAGCAGCGGTCCAGGCGCTTCCTTGTCGATATGCACCTCGGTCCAGCTCTTGCCGCCGTCGACCGTGCGCAACACCAGCCCGTCGTAGCCGATCGCAAAGCCCGTCGTCGCATCCGTGAAAAGAACCTGTGTCAGCGTCGCCTCGACCGGCTTGCCGACATGCGCCTCGCGCCAGGACTTGCCCTCGTCGTCGCTCACCAGCAGATGACCGCTTTCACCGACCGCGACCAGATGCCCGTCGCCCCGGGCAAGCCCGTCGACGCGGATTTTGTCCGCCTGCGTCGCCGTCGGCCGATAGTCCGGCGTCGGCCTGTCGTAAAAGGCATAAAAGGCAAAGATCGTCACGAAGACGACCATGACAATGCCCGGCATACGTTGAGCCATCGCCGGTATTCCTCCCTTACGCGACGCGAGCGCCCCAAAGCCCGCACCCTCCCGGCGCCCACGGCGCCGGCAATAGCAACACGGCGCTAGCCTCCGAGACGATGACCCCAGTGGCTGGGCGACGTGGTTTCAAAAACCTGATGCTCCGTCCAGTCCTTGACGAGCCCTCCCCAACCATATTCGAGCGCGAACATCCCCGGCGTAAAGATGTAAAACGAGATCATCTCGTCATTCACATGACGTCCGAGCCCCATCAGCATCGGAACCTGATGCTGCTGCACCCGGTCGAGCGCGCGACCGACCTCGTCGATGGAATTGACCTCGACCATCACGTGAATGCAGCCGCTAGGCGACGGCATCTCGGCCAGGATGTCGGCGTCACGCTGGGTGCTGGTGAACACCACGGCCTGGTCCACATCCTTGGTGGTCAGCAGGTGGTCCAGCAGGTCGTTCTTGTGGGCCAGGGTGTCGGCCACGTGCAGGCGCTGCTCGATGTTGTCG
>NZ_DATKFR010000484.1:0-5833 GCF_035511255.1 Parvibaculum sp. | reverse complement strand
CCCGGACCTCACCGACGCGGCGGCGGGGCTCGTCGCGGGCGACCTCGTCGAGGGGCGCGGCTTCTATCTGCTGCGCAACGAAAACCTCCGTGTGGCGATGAAACGCTTCGAGACGTCGGAGCTCGAAACGCTGCCGGTGCTCGACAGCATCGAGGATCTGAAGGTCGTCGGCTACCTCACCGAAGCCTATGCGCTGCGCCGCTATACGCAGGAACTGGAACGCCAGCGCGGCGGCGGCCCGGCGGCGGAGGTTTTCCCGCTGGGACCGACGAAGAATGTTTGAGGGGGTGACCTCGTTGCATGGCCGCGATTGTCTTTGGTCTGCTTATGACCCAAAGCGGACGCCCACCTCATCTAATACGAAATGCGGCTTTGCGCCTCGTAGCCGTTTCACGGATCGCGCACCACAGCAGTTTGATGAGGCGTGTGGTTAGATGTATCGTCTATAATCTGGGTTCACGACTTGCCCTTCGGCCATATATTTGAGCACCTCGCCCACCTTGCGAGCAGCCCGAATGGGTACGGGGAGGCGCTGGTTCATCTGCGTCGAATTCCAGTTGATCTTCGTCAGTGAGAATACCTCTTCCGCGATCTGAACCACAGTGCTGTCGCTGCTCGTGTGAGGACATAGGAGTAGCGGTCGCGGCACATACAGTCCTGGATAGGTGCCATAATAGGGTATGCTGCCATTCGTGTAGAGTAGGCCCTTGCCGTCCAGTTCAACAAACGTGCCTCTCAGGACTGGGTAGTCGCCATCTCTGAGGATCTTCGCGTCATACGACTCCTGAACCCAAACTAGGTCGCGAAACTCGGTCTCCGCCTCCATCAAAGCGCGCAGGATGCCGTCGGCCTCTTCGTCCCGAAAGCGGGATGTTTTTAGGATGATCACCCGGGCTGGCGGATGCTTGTGATGATCGCGATAGGCCTTCAGTGCACCCTTCACAAGGTCATAAGCGTCGGTTTCGGTCATGTAAGGATGCCGACCACGTGTTTCAGTCTGGGCGCGCTTCCCCTTCAGGATGAACCCGCGACCGCGCTCGTCGAACATCTGGGCCGCGCTAGTCCATAGCTGCTGCCCAGTTACGTCACGATAGAAACTGACACCAATGTAGCAGGCGCGGAACTCGCCTTCCTTCGGCAGGCGGCGCCACAGGATACGACCCGTGCCCTTGTAATAAAGCGTCGTCAGGAGATTCCAGGTTCTTCCGGCCTGATCTTGGATCTTCCGCTCACTGCTCACCTTCACCTTGCGCGGGATCTTCGCATTCTCGTCGATCACGTCCTCCCAAATAATCTGGATCGGGAAGTTAAGCGGCATGGCGCGGGCCTTGAGTAGGCCCCGAAAATTCGGCGCATCGGAACCGCCAGAGTCCTCTTTTTCGGTGGTGCCCTGAGCATCGGTCTTGGCGTTCCATACACGCTCGATTAGCGAAACTGGCAGGGCGATCAGCGCGACGTCGGGCCGGTTCCCGCTGTCGTCCATTACCTGGAGGATATCCATGACCGCGTCGACGGCCATCTCGACGGCTTTCGCGTGGTTCGGCTCTTTCCGAATCTTGTCGATCTGGGCTTTAGTCAGCGTGCCGCAGGCATCGTCATCGATTTCGAAGCTGCAATGAAACGGATTGTTGTTGCTGAGGCCGGGGAAGTGCGGGTTCATGTTCGGATGGCTCTCGGCCTTCGAAACAAAGCCTAAAGCCGCCGCAGCCAGAAAATTCTTCGAGCCTTCAACCGTTTTCGCATCGCCGACCACGCCAATGCGAATTTTATCGCCAAGCGGTGCCTGTAGCGGCCCAGCGTCGGTCAGCCCCAAGCGCGGATCTGGATGGCTGTGCTGATCACCAAATTCGAGTAGCGGCTCGTCAAAGATCCGACATTCAAACTTCATCGAACAACAACCCTGCTGTGGTGCCCTCATCCTGATCCGGCTGAGCTTTTTTCGGCCGGCCCCATACGTCGTCCGGGACTGTCGTCGGCAGATTCACCTCAGGTGGAGATTCAAATCGAAGCACTACCGCCGGCCCCGTGTCGGCATCTGCAAACAGGCCGCTGCCCCGTTGCTCATACTGCGTGAGGAATCGGTGCCACAAGATCACCTGCCCCCGGATCGACGCGTTGTTTTCCAACCGCTTCTTGCCCGAGAGGAGCGCGTCCGGATGGGGATGGCGAAAGAAGCCGTTGGTGGTGAAATGATAGGTCGGGCTGACCATCAGGAACCACTGGTCCATCATACATTCGAAGCGTGGAACGAAGGCGTGATGCCTCACGAAGCCGACCTTGCCAGGCACCTTCGTGCTCATAGACACGTTAACGACGTCCGCCTTCGTCTTCACCTTGGTGGATTGATAGTGAAACGTCCTTGGTCGGCTGTCCTCAATCGCTCGAATGTAGAACAACTTGTTCTCTTTATCCCATGCTAGGTCATCCTGCATCTGGTGCTGGAGTGTCTGCCGGAGCAGGAAAGCGAAGTTGTTCTGCTCATCCATTTCCTGGTGAAACGCGATAAGCGGAGTCTCGATCGCTTCTACCTGGTCAACATCAACGATGGAGGCCGTCACCGTGTCGCGAGGATCGTGGAATGACCAGAAGGTGCCATCCTTGATCGCCCAATCGAACCGCGTTGGCTCGTCCTGATCGAATAGCTCCTTGATCGCCCGTCTGCTGTCGAAGGGTGTACTCGCAACAAATATCTCGGGAGGCAGCGTGATCGGAAACATGTTTACGAGCGCGGTTTCGCCACCGCCTAACGGCGGGACGTAATAGCCGAAACCGTTCACCGGCACTGTAAGCGCAGCTAGCCGATCGAGCGACGAGCGGTCGAGAATGTCGCGGTTTTTGTCGAAGGTCAGTAGACGCTGTTCTGCTCCCGGCTGGTTCTGGACCTGACACCAATAGTGGCTGTCGTCGCTCTCGCGATACAAAACGACAATGACGGGCAGATTGGATGTCTTCCAATACTGGAGATCCCTCAGCTCCAGCAGATAGGTAAAACCGGTCTCGGTCTCCGACCGGTATTTGCCGGCCCGCGTCGACTTGATTTGCACCGCGATCATGCGGGCGGTTGGCTCACCGTCGATCATGACCTCTGCGAGCCCGTCGATCCCAGCTTCAAGACGACTGCGATGATCGAATTGGAAGCCAATAGACAGGAACCGCTTGCGAACCGCAGCTTCTCCTAGTTCGCCGATGAGCTGGTTATCGGTGATCTTCTTCATGTCAAGATAATAGAACATCTTGGCAACAACGCTATCGTGTTTTTCGCGAATGGGGCCTCAAGGCGAGTATGGGCTTTCCGGTTCAGCCGCGCAGCTCAACAAGAGGTCCAATCTCTCAAGCTTACCGCTCAAGAGCTGCCAGTCGGCAAACGGCCCTAAAGGCGACATTTGGAGATCATCTCGACAAGGACAGCTTCTGGCGCTTAGCAGACCTGTAAATGACGCGGGTGTGGTGCGAGCGCCCATCCTTCGCATGTCGCGCCGGATTGCTTCGGCGCTTCGCGCCTCGCAATGACGGCTGAGGCCGAGTGCCGGGCTCCCCCTCACCCAACCCTTCGGCGGGCAATCGGTCCACTGAACCGATTGCTGATCCGCCTCAGCCCCGGAGCGGAGGATTTTTAGCCTCGCTCCCCTCACCTCTTCCCCGCCAGATAAAGATGCGCCTCGTAGGCGAAGAGGCGGCGACCGGGGGCGAGGCTCGGGACGACAGGCGTTCCCGGGCGGGCGCCGCTTGACAGGGGGCGGTGGCGGACGTATTTAACTGAATGGTTATTTAACTGACCGGTTCACACGAAAGCCATGAAAGCCTCCCGCCTCGACGCCACCTTTTCCGCTCTTGCCGATCCGACGCGGCGCGCGATCCTTGCGCGGCTTTCGCGCGGCGAAGCGTCGGTGAAGGAGCTCGCCAAGCCCTTCGACATCAGCGGGCCGGCGATTTCGAAGCATCTCAAGGTGCTGGAACAGGCCGGGCTCATCACGCGCGGACGCGAGGCGCAGCGGCGGCCCTGCCGCATCGAGGCGCGGGCGCTCAAGGATGCCTATGGCTGGCTCGAGCACTATCGCCGCTTCTGGGACGAGAGCCTCGACAGGCTCGAGCTCTACCTCAAGGAACGACCGGCTCCCTGATCATCCCGGTACGGAATGGATACCAAAAAGGGGGAATTTCCATGAAGATCGTTCTCGTCCTTCTCGCCGTTCTGGCCGCCGCCGTCGCGGCGCTTCTCGTCTATGCGGCGACGCGGCCCGATACATTCCGCTACGAGCGGCGGATCGGCATCAAGGCGCCACCGGAAAAGATCTATCCGCTGATCGCGGATTTCGGACTCTGGCGCGGCTGGTCTCCCTATGAGAACCGCGATCCGGAGATGAAGCGGAGCTATAGCGGCACGCAGGGCAGCGTCGGCGCGGGCTATGCCTGGAGCGGCAACAAGAATATCGGCACGGGCAGCATGAAACTCGTCGAGGCGGCGCCGCCCTCCAGGCTCGTCATGAAGCTCGATTTCATTTCGCCCTTCGAGGCGCATAATAGGGCCGAGTTCACGCTGACGCCGAAGGGCGACGAAACGGAAGTGACCTGGGCGATGTACGGACCCGCGACCTTCACCTCCAAGATGATGGGGCTGGTCTTCAACGTCGACCGGATGGTCGGCACGGATTTCGAAACCGGGCTCGCCGCGCTCAAGGCCGAAGCCGAGAAACAGGGAGAAGAAAGATGAAGAGAATACTTGCCGCCCTGGCGATTGCCGCGACGATGACGGGCGCCGCGCAGGCAGCCGGGACGAGTGCCGAACCCGTCGCGCCGGCGGGGCGCTATACGCTCGACAAGCATCATGCGAGCCTCGTCTTCCGCGTCGACCATCTGGGCTTTTCGTTCTACACCGCGCAGTTTACGCGCTTCGACGTCACGCTCGACATCGATCCGAAGACGCCTTCGGCGGCGAAGGTCGAGGCGACGATCGACCCGACCTCGCTCGAGCTGCCGACGCCGCCCGAAGGGTTCAAGGAGGCGCTGCTGGGCAAGGACTGGCTCGACGCCGGCGCCTATCCGGTCATGAGCTTCCGCTCAACCTCGGTCAAGATGACGGGCGAGAAAACCGCGCGCATCGCCGGCGAGTTCACGATGCATGGCGTGACGAAGCCCGTGACGCTCGAGGCGCGCTTCAACGGCGGCTATGCGGGACACCCGATGGACCCCAACGCGCGCATCGGCTTTTCGGCGACGGGCAAGCTCAAGCGCTCCGAATTCGGCATCGCCTACGGCATTCCGGCGCCGGGGACGACCATGGGCGTCGGCGACGAGGTCGCCTTCGACATCGAGGCGGAATTCAGCGGACCGCCGCTGCCGCAAGCGCCGAAGGCGGAATGAGGCCCTGCCGGGAGGATTACAAGATGACGCTCAAGCTCCATTATCATCCGCTCTCCTCCTTCTGCATGAAGGTGCTGGCGGCGCTTTACGAGAACGACACGCCATTCGAGCCGGTTTTCGTCGATCTCGGCGATCCGGTCTCGGCGGCGAAATTCAAGGCGATCTGGCCCATCGGAAAATTTCCGGTGCTGCAGGACGAGGCGCGCGACCGGCTGGTGCCGGAATCGAGCATCATCATCGAATATCTCGCGCAGCATTATCCGGGCCGCACCGCCCTTCTCCCCGCGGACGCCGACCGGGCGCGGCAGACGCGCATGTCCGACCGCTTCTTCGATCTCTATGTGCATATACCGATGCAGAAGATCGTCGGCGACCGGCTCCGGCCCGAGGGCCGGCACGATCCGCATGGCGTCGAGGAGGCGCGCGCCACGCTGAAGACGTCGCTCGGCCTCGTGGAGGAGGACATGGCCGG
>NZ_DATKFR010000483.1:0-1839 GCF_035511255.1 Parvibaculum sp. | reverse complement strand
GGCGTCGATTTCAAGGGCACCGGCACGATTCACCCCGATCCGTATGCCAACGAAAAGCCGCTCTTCACGATCACGCCGCAGAATTATACAAAGTACGAGGCGCGCCTCTCCGAAGGGCAGAAGGCGATGTTCCAGAAGTACCCGGAGACGTTCAAGATGAACGTCTATCCGTGCCATCGCGACTTCCGCTTCAGCGATTGGGCGCAGGAGCAGGTCAAGCTCAATGCGCAGCAGACGACGCTGCAGGAAAACCAGGACGGTCTCAAGAACGCGCTCGGCGGCGCCGCCTTCCCGATGCCGAAGAACGGCATGGAAGCGATCTGGAGCATCAATACCGCAACCAAGATGTTCACCGAGCGCGGGGCCTACGACGAAGCGGTCGTCTATCCGGACGGCAACATCGCATGGGGCACCAACGACTGGGACATCTGGGCGCCGCCCTACGATCCGAGCACCGACCGCGCAAGCTGGGATTTGCGTTCCTCGTTCCTGTTCCGCAAGACGCTCAGGCCGGAACGCGAACGCGGCTCGGTCGGACTCGTCATCAGCGCCTGGGACTATACGAACCAGCCGACGCAGACCTGGCAGTATCTCCCCGGCACGCGCCGTGTGCGGCAGGTGCCGGAGATCGCTGGCGATTACCAGCTCGGGCCGGGCGGCTTCCACACGGTCGACGACACGCGCCTCTGGTCGGAAACGCCGCGTCGCTATGAGTGGACGCTGGAGGGCAAGAAGGAAATCTTCGTGCCCTACCACAATTACAAGCTCGATCAGGACGGCGTCACTTACAAGGATCTGCTGCTGAAGAGCCATCTCAATCCCGAGCTGATGCGGTGGGAGCTGCATCGCGTCTGGGTCGTAAAGGCAAAGCTGAAGCCCGGCATCCGTCACATCTACGGCGCACGCACGCTCTATGCCGACGAGGATTCCTGGCAGCCGCTGCTCGCCGACATCTACGACACGCGCGGTCAGCTCTACCGTCAGGAAATGAACACGATGATCTATGCCTATGACGGGCAGCTCTTTCTGACGCGCATCACCTGCTATCACGATCTCGTCTCGGGCGCCTACATGGCGGACCGCCTGATCAACGAGATCGACCAGAAGCCGAGGTTCAACGAAGGCGGAAGATCGCCTTCGTTCTACACGGTCGACGCGCTCAGGCGCAGAGGCGTCTGAGAACGGCCCTCGTGGCTCATTGGGGGAAGGTGCGGCGGTATGGATAGTGAGGCGATTTCGGCTTATGCCGACGAGCTCCATCGGGCGCTCGTCGGCCGGAAAACCGTTGCCCCGCTGACCTCGCGTGGCGTCGCGATCACGATCGACGATGCCTACGCCATCCAGACTGCCTTTGTCGCGCATCGACTTGTCGGGGAGACGCGCGTCGTCGGCAAGAAGATCGGCGTGACGAGCAGGCCGGTTCAAACCATGCTGGGTGTGACGCAGCCCGATTTCGGCTTGCTTCTCTCCGACATGGTCTATCCGGAGCGCGGCGACATTCCGATGTCGACCATGATCCAGCCGCGCGCGGAGGGAGAGATCGCCTTCGTGCTGAAGCGCGATCTGATGGGTCCCGGCGTTACCAATGCCGACGTTCTGCGGGCGACGGAGGGCGTGATGGCCTGTCTCGAGATCGTCGACTCGCGGATCGAGGACTGGAAGATCAAGATCGGGGATACGGTGGCGGACAATGCTTCTTGCGGCGTCTTCGTCCTTGGCGACCGCATGGTCGATGCCTCGTCACTCGACCTTGCTCTTGCCGGCATGGTCATCGAGAAGAACGGCTCGATCGTCGGTACGGGAGCGGGCGCGGCGACGCTCGACTCGCCGGTCAATGCG
>NZ_DATKFR010000482.1:0-10390 GCF_035511255.1 Parvibaculum sp. | reverse complement strand
CGGCACACTCTATACTTAGGTCAATGCAGACACTCAGTGAAGCGGATGGCAACGCCGTCCAGGAAATCGAAGCCTCCGGCGCCAAGATCGCGGCGGCACGCGCGGCCATTGCGGAAGTCATCTACGGCCAGGAACAGGTCATCGACCAGACCCTGGTGACGGTGCTGGCGGGCGGACATGCGCTCCTCGTCGGCGTGCCGGGCCTCGCCAAGACCCTCCTCGTCCACACGATGGGCGTGGTGCTCGGCCTCGACGACAAGCGCGTCCAGTTCACGCCGGACCTGATGCCCGCCGACATTCTGGGCTCCGAGGTGCTCGAAGAGAGCGAGCGCGGGCACAGGAGCTTCCGCTTCATCAAGGGTCCGGTCTTCTGCCAGCTTCTGATGGCCGACGAAATCAACCGCGCGAGCCCACGCACCCAGTCCGCGCTCCTGCAGGCGATGCAGGAAAAGCAGGTGACGGTGGCCGGCGTCCGCTACGAATTGCCCTCGCCTTTCCATGTGCTCGCGACCCAGAACCCGCTGGAGCAGGAAGGCACCTATCCGCTGCCCGAGGCGCAGCTCGACCGCTTCCTGATGCAGATCGACGTGATGTATCCCGACCTCGAAGCCGAGCGCCGCATGCTGCTCGCGACGACGGGCCTCGAGGAAGTAACCGTGCGTCCGGCGATGACGGCGGACGATCTCCGCGCCGCGCAGCGCCTCGTGCGCCGCGTGCCGGTCGGCGAGAAGGTCGTCAACGCGATCCTCGAACTGGTGCGCGCCGCCCGTCCCGAAGAGGGTGCGTCGGAAGAAGTCGAACGCCATGTCGCCTGGGGTCCCGGCCCCCGCGCCAGCCAGGCGCTGATGCTCGCGGTGCGCGCGCGCGCGCTGATCGATGGGCGCTTCTCGCCCTCCATCGAAGACGTGAAGGCGCTCGCCGCGCCCGTGCTGCGTCACCGCATGGCGCTCAACTTCTCCGCCCGGGCGGAAGGCGTCACCGTCAGCGGGGTGATCGACCGCCTCTGCCGCAACATCTGAGGGAGACGCCCATGCGGCTTCCCTTCCCGCTCGCGGCGACCCCGGCGGCAACGGCGCTGCGCGAACAGGCAGAAGCGCTTGCCGAGGCCTTTCCGCCGCTCGTCGCCGAAGCCGAACATGTCGCGAGCACCGTCGCGCAGGGCGTGCATGGACGCCGCCGCACCGGCATGGGCGAAAGCTTCTGGCAATTCCGCCGCTTCCGTGAGGGCGACACGGCCGCCTCCGTCGACTGGCGCCATTCGGCGCGGTCGCGGCATCTCTTCGTTCGTGAGTCCGAATGGGAGGCCGCCGAAAGCGTCTGGATCTGGCGCGACGGCTCGCCGTCGATGGACTACGCCTCCGACAATCTGCTGACCACCAAGAAGAACCGCGCGACCGTGCTCGCGCTGGCGCTGACGTCGCTGCTCATTCAGGGCGGCGAGAATGTCGCGCCGCTCGGCGGCGGCTTCACGCCGACCACCGGCCGCACCGCGCAGCGGCGCATGGCGCATGCGCTGCTCGACGCCCCCGCCGGCGACGCGGCGGCACTTGCGAGCCTCCCCCCGGCCGAGCATCTGCCGCGCTATGCGCAAGTCGTGCTCATCAGCGATTTCCTGTCGCCGGTCGAAGAGATCGTCGCCAGCATCAAGAGCTATGCCGCCGAGGGCATTCGCGGGCATCTGATCCAGGTTCTCGATCCCGCTGAGGAAGACCTTCCCTTCAACGGCCGCACCGAGTTCGAAGGCATCGAGGAAAATCTCAGGCTGATGACCGGACGCGCCGAAAGGCTGCGCGCCGCTTATCATGCGCGTCTCAATCTGCACCGCGACCGCATCGTCGAGGCGGCGCGGCGCATCAATTTCACCTTCGCCACGCATCGCACCGATCGCGCGCCGCATACCGCGCTGCTCGCGCTTTACGGCGCGCTGTCCGGCGCCACGGACGCGCGCAGGCCGCCGCGTCCGGGAGTTTGAGCTCACATGCTTCATCTCGGCGCACTCGCCTTCGCCAGTCCCTGGATGCTGCTCGGCCTCATCGCGCTGCCCGCGATCTGGTGGCTGCTGCGCATCAGCCCGCCGCTGCCCAAGCGCGTGCGCTTTCCGGCGATCCGCCTTCTCATTGGCCTCGCGCATGAAGAAGAGACGCCGGCGCATACGCCGCTCTGGCTGCTGATCCTGCGCTCGGTGCTTGCCGCGCTCATCGTGCTGGCGTTGGCCGATCCGATGTGGAACCCGGCGCCGCGGGTCGCGGGCTCGGGCCCTCTCCTCATCGTCGTCGACAATGGCTGGGCAGCGGCGACGCGCTGGCGCGACCGCGTCAACGCGATGGACGCGCTGATCGCCGAGGCGCGGCAGGACGACCGCACGGTGCTGGTCGCGGGGACGGCGGCCTCCGCGACCGCGCCCGACACGGTCTTCAAGTCGGCCGACGACGCGGCGGCCCAGGCGCGCGCGCTGCAACCGCTGCCGCACGCGACGGACAGGCTGGCGCTGATCGAGCGCCTCGAGGCGTCCGCTTCAAAGCCCGCAGGCGGCGTGCAGACGATCTGGCTTTCCGACGGCATCGACGACGGCAAGATTTCCGCCTTCTCGGCCCGGCTTTCGAAACTCGCCGGCAGCCATGGGCTCGAAGTCGTCGAGCCGCGCGGCAACGAGCTTGCGCTGGCGCTGCTTCCGCCCGCGGTCGAAGGCGAGACTTTCGCTGCCACCGTCATCCGCGCGGAAGCGACCGCGCCTGCATCCGGCGCGGTGCGCGCGATCGAGGCGGATGGCGGCCTTCTCGGCGAGGCGCCGTTCCAATTCGATGTCGGGCAGCGCAAGACGACGGCGACCTTCGATCTGCCGATCGAATTGCGCAACCGCATCAACCGGCTCGAAATCGGCGGCGAGACCTCCGCCGGAGCCGTCAGCCTGATCGACGAGCGCTGGCGCCGCCGCACGGTCGGCCTCGTTTCGGGTGCTTCGGCGGACGAGGCGCAGCCGCTTCTCTCCGACCTTTATTATCTGCAACGCGCGCTCGAGCCCTTCGCCGAAATTCGCCGTGCCGCCGCCGACCGCGGCGCGAAGAGCGAGATCGTCGATCTCATATCGAAGCCGCTTTCGGTGCTGGTGCTTGCCGATCTCGGCAATCTCGTCGGCTCGGACCACGACGCGATCGCGCGTTGGGTGGAGGATGGCGGCGTACTGCTGCGCTTCGCCGGACCGCATCTCGCGGGCGCCGGCGACGATCTTGTACCCGTGCCGCTCAGGACCGGCGGCCGCGCGCTTGGCGGCGCACTTTCCTGGACGAACCCGCAACGCCTCGCGCCCTTCGAGGCGGGAAGTCCCTTCTTCGGCCTCGCCGTTCCAGACGACGTCACCGTGTCGCAGCAGGTGCTGGCGGAACCGACGCTCGATCTCGCGACGCATACATGGGCGCGTCTTGCCGACGGCACGCCGCTCGTCACCGCGACCAGGCGCGGCAAGGGCACGGTCATTCTCTTCCACGTCACCGCGAACAGCGAATGGTCGAACCTGCCCTTGTCCGGCCTCTTCGTTCAGATGCTGCGCCGCGTGGTCGGACTTTCGCAGGGCGTCGCCGCGACGAGCGCGGGCGAGAACGCGGCCGAAGCGACGCTCGCGCCCGTCCGCACGCTGGACGGATTCGGCCGCCTCGGCACGCCGCCCGCGACCGCGATCCCCATTCCCGCCGCGCATGTCGATGAAACGCCGGTGGGACCTCGCCATCCGCCGGGACTTTACGGTGCCGCCGATGCGCCGCGCGCCTTCAATCTCGGGCGCGAGGGCATGAAGCTCGAACCGATCGGCGCGCTCAGCGGCGTCGCCTCGCGGCATCCTTTCGCCGAAACGGGCGAGACGCGGCTTCGGCCCTGGGCGCTGGCGCTCGCCGTCGCGCTCATCGTCGCCGACGGCATCGCGGCGCTCTACGTCACCGGGCTTTTCGATGCGAGCCCGATCCGGAGACGCCGGCGGCGGACCGTCGTGCCGATGCTGCTCGCACTTGCCGGCGGGTTGTCGCTCCTGCATCCGCAACCCGTTCGCGCGGCCGATGCGGACAGTTTCGCGCTCAAGGCGACGATGGACACCCATCTCGCCTATGTCATCACCGGCGACCGCTCGGTGGACGATGTCAGCCGCGCGGGTCTTCAGGGCCTCTCCGACATTCTGCGCGAGCGCACATCCTTCGAGCCCGCCGAACCCATGGGCGTCGATGTCGCGCATGACGAGCTTTCCTTCTTTCCGGTGCTTTACTGGCCGATGACATCGGGGCAGGAAAATCTGTCCGCCGAGGCGCTGTCGCGCATTGATCTCTACATGAAGAATGGCGGCACGATCCTCTTCGACACGCGCGATCAGGACCGCGCCGTCGGCTCGCTTCCGGGGCCGGGTACGGAAACCCTGCGCCGCCTGCTGGGCCGCCTTGACCTGCCGCCGCTCAGACCCGTGCCGGAAGGGCATGTGCTGACGAAATCCTTCTACATTCTCCAGAGCTTTCCCGGCCGCTGGGCCGGCGGGCAATTATGGATCGAGGCGTCGAGCGCGGGAGCCACGCATAATGGCAGCGCCAATGACGGCGTTTCGTCGATCGTCGTCGGCTCCAACGATTACGCGTCCGCGTGGGCGCGCGACGCGAGCGGACGGCCGCTCTTTCCATGCGAGCCCGGCGGCGAACTCCAGCGCGAGATGTCGGAACGGTTCGGCGTCAACCTCGTGATGTACGCGCTCACCGGCAACTACAAGTCCGACCAGGTGCATGTGCCCGCGCTGCTCGAACGGATGGGGCAGTAGCACATGGGCGCCTGGGACATCATTTTCGAGCCGTCGGTGCCGCCCGCGCTCATCTTCGTGCTCGCGGCGGCGGGCATCGCCGTCATCGCCTATTCAGCCTTCAGGCGCGCGCGGGGAACGCCCTGGCGCGCGGCTGCGCTCGCCATCACCCTCGTTGCGCTGGTCAATCCGACGATGCGTCAGGAGGACCGGCAATCGGTTCCCGACGTCGCCGCGATCGTCGTCGACCGCAGCGACAGCATGGACATCGGCAAACGGCCGGCGGAGGCGCAGGCTGCCCTTGCCCGCGTCGAGGCGGGCCTCAAGGCGATCAAGGGCATCGAGACGCGCATCGTCCATGTCGAAGGCGGTGCCGAGGGCGCGGATGAAAACGGCGAAGGCACGCGCGCTTTCGCGGCACTCGAGCAAGCGCTTTCCGACGTGCCGCGCGAGCGCGTGGCGGGCGCGATCCTCATCACCGACGGCGAAGTTCACGACGTACCGAAGAACGCGCAGACGCTCGGTTTCAAGGCCCCGGTTCACAGCCTCATTGTCGGCCGCAAGAACGAGAGGGACCGTCGGCTCACCGTTCTCGAGGCACCGCGCTTCGGCATCGTCGACGAGCCGATGAAGCTCGCCTTCCGCGTCGACGACACCGGCGCGGTTGCAACGGAGAAAATTCAGGCGCCCGTCAGCATTTCGATCGACGGACAGGAGACGATGCGGACCAGCGTCACCGTCGGGGAGAAGACGGAGGTGACGCTGTCGCTGAAGCATGGCGGGCCGAACGTCATCGAGATCGACGTCGCGCCGGGTTCCGACGAATTGACGCTGCTCAACAACCGTGCCGTCGTCGTCGCCAACGGCATTCGCGACCGGCTGCGGGTTCTGCTCGTGTCCGGCGAACCGCATCCGGGCGAGCGGACCTGGCGCAACCTGTTGAAGGCCGACCCCTCCGTCGATCTCGTTCACTTCACGATCTTGAGGCCGCCGGAGAAACAGGACGGCACGCCGATCAACGAGCTTTCGCTGATCGCTTTTCCGACGCGCGAGCTCTTCGTCGAAAAGCTCGATCAGTTCGACCTCATCATCTTCGACCGCTTCAAGCGGCAGGGTGTGCTGCCGCTCGAGTATCTGTCGAACATCGCGCGCTATGTGGAAGATGGCGGCGCGGTGCTCGACGCGGCCGGCCCCGCCTTCGCGACGCCTTTCTCGCTTTACCGGACGCCGCTCGCCGCGGTGCTGCCGGCGCAGCCGACGGGCGACATCACACTTGGCGGCTTCAAGCCGGAGGTGACGGATACGGGCTGCAAGCATCCCGTCACCGCCGATCTTCCGGGGGCGGAGGGGTCTTCCCCGCAATGGGGGCGCTGGTTCCGCGTCATCGACAGCAAGGTCGATCGCGGCGAGGTCGTGATGAGCGCGCCGGGCGGACGACCGCTGATGGTGCTCGACCATGCCGGCAAGGGCCGCGTCGCGCAGCTCCTCTCCGATCAGATATGGCTCTGGTCGCGCGGCTTCGAGGGCGGCGGTCCTCACGCCGAACTGCTGCGCCGCCTTGCGCATTGGCTGATGAAGGAACCGGACCTCGAAGAGGAAAACCTCGCCGCCTCGATCGAAGGCGGCACGCTGGCCGTCCGGCGCCGCACCATGGCGGACACGACGCCGCCGGCCGAGGTGACCATGCCATCGGGCAAGACCGTGCCGCTGGCGCTGGAGAAAACCGCGCCCGGGCGTTTCGAGGGCCGGCTCGCGGCGAAGGAACTCGGGCTCTACCGCATCGCCCAGGGCGGGCTCAACGCGGTGACGGCGGCGGGACCGCTCAACCCGAAGGAATTCGCCGACGTCCGCGCGACCGACCAGTTGCTGAAGCCGATCGCCTCGGCGACCGGCGGCGGCACCTACTGGGTCGGCGCCGACGCCGACGACACGCCGCAACTGCGCGGCGTCCGGCCAGGTCACGATGCCGCCGGTAGCGACTGGATCGGCCTCCGGCGCAACGAGCAATATCTCGTCCGCGCGGTGCATCAGGTGCCGCTGCTCTCCGGGCCCATCGCATTGATCCTGATCCTCGGCGCGCTGGCGCTGGCCTGGCGCCGCGAAGGACGCTGACCCGCGCCGCATTACGCTTCTTTCATGCTGCCGGAGCCGCCATGCGCTTGCGGGTCCGGAACGGTCGGCGTATGGTCGCCGGATGTTATAATGTTGCATCCGGAAGCCCCGTCATGGAGCCCTCCCCTTCGCATCCCGTCTTTTCGGCGCTCGGCGCGAGCCTCTGGCAGAGGCTCGCCGTGGCCGGCGGCGCGGCCGCGCTGCTCTGGCTCGCCGTTCTGTGGGCCATCGCATGACGGGCGGCGCCATCGACATCGAGGATCTGACCGTCGCCTATGAGCGGCGGCCCGCCGTGCATCATCTGAGCGGCGGTTTCGCGGCCGGCAGCCTCACCGCAATCGTCGGTCCGAACGGCGCCGGCAAGTCGACGCTTCTCAAGACCATCGTCGGGCTGCTGACCCCGAGCACCGGCCGCGTCCATCGCCACGGGCTGGCGCGCCGCGACATCGCCTATCTGCCGCAGCAGGCGGAGATCGACCGCAGTTTCCCGATCAACGTCGCCGACACGGTGGCGCTCGGCCTCTGGAGCGAGGTCGGGCTATGGGGACGGATAACGGGCAAAGGCTGGCAACGCGTCGCCGAGGCGCTTTCGCATGTCGGCCTCGACGGTTTCGGACGCCAGCCCATCGCCGCGCTTTCCGCCGGACAATTCCAGCGCGTGCTCTTCGCGCGGCTTCTGCTGCAGGACGCGAAGCTCATCCTGCTCGACGAACCCTTCGCCGCCATCGACGAGCGAACCACATCCGATCTCCTCGCCATTATCCGCCAGTGGAACGAACAGGGCCGGACCGTGATTGCGGTGCTGCACGACATGGAACAGGTCCGCCAGCACTTCCCGGCGACGCTGCTGATGGCGCGCGAAGCGATCGGCTGGGGTCCGACGGAGGAAGTTCTGACCGAAAAGGCTCTCGCCCGTGCCCGCGTCCTCGCGCAGGGCTGGTCCAACGGACATCATCATTCGGCGGGACGGGCAGCATGATGCTCTACGATGCCATCGTCGCGCCCTTCGCCGATTACGGCTTCATGCGCCGCGCCCTCGTCGCCTGCCTCGCGCTCGCGCTTGGCTCCGGTCCCATCGGCACGTTCCTGGTGCTACGCCGCATGAGCCTGATGGGCGACGCGATGAGCCATGCGATCCTGCCGGGCGCCGCTGTCGGCTTTCTCGTCGCCGGGCTTTCGCTCTGGGCGATGTCGGCGGGCGGGCTCGTGGTCGGTCTTGCCGTCGCGCTGCTCGCCGGCATCGTCAGCCGGGCGACCTCGCTCCGGGAGGATGCGAGCCTCGCGGGTTTCTATCTCATCAGCCTCGCGCTCGGCGTGCTCATCGTCTCGACGCGCGGCTCGAACGTCGATCTGCTGCATGTGCTCTTCGGCAGCATCCTTTCGGTCGATACGCAGGCGCTGCTTCTGGTCGCCTCAATCTCGACCCTGAGCCTCGTCGCGCTTGCCGTCATCTATCGGCCGCTCGTCGTCGAATGCTTCGATCCGGGTTTCCTGCGCACCATCGCCGGCGGGGGCTCGCTCTATCACGTGATCTTCCTGGTCCTCGTCGTTCTCAACCTCGTCGCCGGTTTCCAGGCGCTCGGCACGCTGATGGCCGTCGGCTTGATGATGCTACCCGCCGCCGCGGCGCGCTTCTGGGCGACGGCCGTGTGGTCGCTCGCCGCCATCTCCATCATCATTGCTTTTATTTCAGGATGGATCGGGCTCCTTCTCTCCTACAATTTCGACCTGCCTTCGGGACCGGCCATCATCCTGACGGCGGGCGCTTTCTACGCGATCTCGATTTTCGTCGGCCGCCACGGGAGCCTGCGCAGCCGCTATTTCCCCGGCGCCCATTTCCACACCTGAACCTGGAGGCACTCATGAAGAAGCTGCTCGGCCTTTTCGCGGTCTCCCTGACGCTGATCGCATCGCCCGCTTACGCCGACCGGCTCGACGTCGTCGCGAGCTTCAGTGTGCTTGGCGACATGGTTCGGGAAGTGGGCGGCGACAAGATTTCGCTCACCGTGCTGGTCGGTCCCGACGGCGACGCGCATACCTTCGAGCCGAGCCCAAAGGATGCCAAGGCCATCGCTCACGCCGACCTCGTCGTCATGAACGGTCTCGATCTCGAAAAGTGGATGGAAAAGCTCGTCTCCGCCGCCGGCTACAAGGGCCCCACCGTCATCGCGAGCAAAGGCGTGAAGCCGCGCAGCATGATCGAGGACGGCGTAACCGTGACCGATCCCCATGCCTGGCAGGATCTCGCCAATGGCGCGCTCTACGCGCAGAACGTCGCCGCGGCGCTCGAGAAAGCGGACCCGCAAGACGCGGCGACCTTCCAGGCGAATGCGAGCAAGCTGTCCAAGGAACTCGCCGATCTCGACCAGTGGGTTCACCGGGAGATCAATGCGGTGCCGCCCTCGAAGCGGAAGGTCATCACCACGCATGACGCCTTCGGCTATTTCGGCGCCGCCTATGGCGTGACCTTCATGGCGCCGGAAGGCTTCAGCACCGAAGCGGAGCCGGGCGCGAGAGGGCTCGCGAAGCTCATCGACCAGATCAAGGAAGAGAAGATCAAGGCGCTGTTCATCGAGAACATGACCGATCCCCGCGTCATCCAGACGATCGCGAAGGAAACCGGCGCGAAGATGGGCGGCGAACTCTATTCCGACGCGCTGTCGAAGCCCGGCGGCGCGGCGTCGACCTATCCCGACATGTTCCGCAACAATGTGCCGAAGCTCGTCGCGGCGATGATGAAGAATTGAGCCGAGAGGCGATCAGCGCCAGGTGTCGAGATCGCGATATTTGCCCTGGATCGACTTCACCAGCTTGTCGCGCGTCTCGACCTTCTTGCCGAGATAAATCATGCAGGCCTCGGCATCGAGCTTGAAGCGCTGCGAACGCGGCAAGTCGATGAACTTCGGATCGTCCATCACGCCCGTCGCGACCCCGACGCATCCCGCCGTGGTGAAGCCGTTGTCTTCGTAGAAGTCAAAGAAGAGCGTCGGGCTGATGTTGTAGAAGCCGTGATTGAGCATGTTGAGTGGCACGTTGTGATAGGCGATGCCGCCGAGCTTCACCATGCGCGCGCAATTGAAGAGACCGGCCGCGATGTCGAAGATGTGTTCGGTCGTGCCGCCGTCGATGACGACGTCGTATTTTCCGCGCAGCGTCTCGGGAACGGGCTCGCTCATGTCGTGAACGATCTCGGAGCCTTCATATTGGGCGTAGTCGATCACATCGACCTTCACGTCGCCATAGAGCGAGAAGAAGCTGTCGAGGGTCGGCACGACGGAGATCAGCTTGCTGTCGCCGCCATGGATCGCGATGAGCTTGTCGCGGTTCGGCCGGTCGACGAGCTTCGCGCGCCAATCCGTGCCGTGGAAGAATTTTTCGTAGACGCTGTCGTTCAGGATCACGTCGGAATAGCCGAGGCAGGCAATCCGCACCGGGCCGTCCTTGCGCAGTTCGGGATCGCGCAACACGCGGTCGAGAATGTGAAGATCGCTGACGGTAATGCCCATGGTGCCC
>NZ_DATKFR010000481.1:0-3578 GCF_035511255.1 Parvibaculum sp. | reverse complement strand
TGGTGAAGGACCTGCGCACCGGAGTCGAAAGCCCGACGCCGTCCGACGTGCTCGACGGCGAGCTCGATGACTTCATGGCCGCGGCGCTGGCCGCCCGCGTCAAGGGCGGCACCGAGGCAGTCGACGATATCGACTGATTGGAACTTCGTAATTTGCAGAAAAAAGGCCGGCTGCGGAAATCGTAGCCGGCCTCGATCGTTCGCGCCTGCCGGGTATCAGGGCAGGCTGACGGTCAATTTTACGAAAGGCCCGTGATAGAGCAAATTGTCGTGCCGGTTACCGACATTCAGGTCACCGGTATAGGACGACTCATTCTGGGTGTCGCGCACCCGGCCGAGCCAGGACACCGAATATCCCGCCGCGATTTCGAGCGGATGGTTCGGCAGCTTGTAGGATATGCCGGCTTTCGCATCGGCCGTGTAGGCGACGTGATTGTCGGAATAAGTCGTCGAATCTCCCCAGGCACCGGTGCTGGTCGTCTTCTGCTTTCCATACAGAACGCTGCCAAGGGCCGAGCCGAAAATGCCAAACCCGGCATCTCCGATCGGCATGGCGTAATTCGCGCCGAACTGCGGCCCGATGCCACGATAACGGGACTCGCGATTTTCCGTGCTTTCCACCTCGCGAGGATCGCAGGACGCCTTCGCGCAGTAGATCACGGTGGAGGTGTTCTGCTGGTAGACGCCGTAGCGAAGACCGCCGATCAGCGTGAGGTTGCCCGACCCGAGCCCGACGTCATGGCCGATTGTGAGGTCGAACGTATCGGCCTTAATGTGGGTTTCGACGGTGATCTGATTGTAGCTCGTCGAAGACGGTCCAAGGATATTGTCTATCGGCCAGTCGATAGAGGGCGTTGTGTTGGATTCATTGTAGACACCCGTGTCGGCATCCTGCGAAGAGCGGAGGCCGGTATAGGAGAGATTGAGCTTCCAGCCGCCCTCGAACCGGCCTGCAATTCCGACGCTGCCGTTCCAGCCGTCGCCCGGATCGGTCCGGAAGGTGTAGCCGGAGTCGCCGTCGTCATAATTGTCGAATTGCGCATAGGGCAGCTTGCCGGAGCCGAAGGCATATCCACCTTCAACCGTCAGGTCGATGCCGAGAAATCCGTGGTTGTCGACAGTCGCCCAGTTGGTTTCCTTGCCGCCCGAGGCAAAAGCCGCGGAGCTTGCCGACACCAGTGCCGCCGTGGCAGCGCCGCACAGCAAGGCCCGCCGAAGAGAGTTATTCATTTGGCCCCCCATTTGTCAGATTCAAGTATTCGCAACGATCGTGTCCATTACATTTCTATTTGATGTATTTTTACGAAGGAAGTGATGCGAATGCCACAGCTCAACTAAATTAAAATCGGAGAATGCTGAAATGAATATTTTCTCTTGAGTGACCGCGTTTGAAACATGTGCACATCGTATACGGAGCGTTAGATGGGCGGTATCGTCTGGCTGGCGTCTTTTCCCAAGTCGGGAAACACCTGGGTCCGGCACTTTCTTCACTCGATTTTGCGAGGTGGCAGGGAGCCGCATGACATCAACAAGATGGACACGCTGACGGTCGGCGATGCGTCGGCCAACTGGTACTTGCCTCTCCTTGGCAAGCCGCTCGAACAATGCACGGACGCGGAGGTCGCGAGGGTCAGGCCGCAGGTTGCACGATCGATCGCCGCCAGGGCGGAGGGGCTCGTTTTCGTCAAGACGCACAATGCTCTCGTCACGCATCTGGGCGTGCCGATGATCGAGGGCGCGGTCACGGCCGGCATCGTCTATATCGTCCGCAATCCGCTCGACGTGGTGATCTCGCTCGCGAACTTCCAGTCGGCTTCCGTCGATACGGCTATCGACCAAATCATACGGAGAGGGTCGATAGGGCCGACCAACGAGCGCTTCGCCTATCAGTATTTCGGTTCTTGGGCGGAGCATGTCGAGAGCTGGACGCGCCGGCCGATGCGCCAGCTTCACGTCATGCGCTATGAAGACATGCTCGAAAAGCCGGCTGAGACATTCGGGACGCTTGCGCAATTTTTGCTGCTAAAACCGTCCGCATCCGAATTAAAGCGCGCAATCGACGCTTCCTCCTTCGAGCGGCTCCAAAAGGAAGAGGATGAGCGCGGCTTCATAGAGCGTCCGCAAACAGCGGAGCGGTTTTTCCGCGAAGGCCGCTCCGGGCAGTGGAAGGAGCTGCTCACGTCTGTCCAGATACGGCGGGTCATCGACGCCCTGCGGCCGCAAATGGAACGCTTTGGATATCTGCCCTGACGTGACGCGCGACTCCCCGACAGGAGTTCGGGCTATGTCCGAACCTATTTTTCGATGCCGACGGCGAATACCCATCCCGTCGATACAGACCTTTTAAAGATCACCAGCTTCTTCTTGCCCCTGAATTCATATTCGATTGCACCTTGAGGCTCGGTGAGCATGGTCTTCACGGCCGAGGCAAGCGAAGGGCTTCCCATTTCGGACGGGAACTCGAACATCAGCTTCGAATCCCGATGGAGCGCGGTCTGGCCTCTCTGGTCGAGCGCATAGAAGACGATTTCCCCAGGCAAGCGCAGCGTGTCTTGGACGATCGCCGACAAGGCTTCGTCGCTCACGGACATGCCGAGCGCGCCGATCACCCGCCCATCCTTTGTGAGCGGCGTCGCGACGATGGCCGATTTCTTACCCGTCGACTTGCTCACCACGAGCTCGCCATGGATGTCCTCGCCGCCCATCAGGCGAGGAAAATAAGTACGATCCTTGAGGTTCTGGTCTGTCAGCCCCTTTTCGACCGTGAAGTAGGCACCGTCCGGTCGGGCAAACCAGATTGCCGCTTGCGCCGGCATGCCGGTCGCCAGCTTCTCCAATGGAGGCCTCATGCGGTTCCAGTCGCCCGAAGTTGCATCTTCCGTCGCGGCCAAAGCCTTCAGGCTGGCCAGCGTGAAATTCAGTTGCTGTTCGATAAGTCCCTCGAGCCCATTCAGCCCAACACGGGCATCAATGGGGAAGGTTTGACTGGTATTCTCCGCTTGCGAGGCAGCGGGAAGAAGAAGAAGGGCGATCGCCATGAACATGAAGAAGAAGGAAAGTCTTTTCGTCATCGTGCGCTCCCTGGCAACACCGAGGCGGGATTTGCTTCGACGTCAGCGTAGGGAGCATGGAGGCTTCCGGCCTTGACCTTGCTCAAAAATAAACGCCGTGGGGTTTCCCGCCACGGCGTTTTGCAGGCTTGTCCGAGACGATGGCTCTTACTGCGCCGCGGGACGCTTCACCACGACGCCGCCGTCGCCGACCACCACCGGGCTCGATGCCGGATCTGCCGGACGCGGAGCGGCCGCGGGGGCCGCTACCGCGGGGCGGGGCGCGGCGACCGGTCCTGCGGTCGGGCGCGGCGCCGATGCGCGCGAGGACGAAGCCTGCCCGATCGGATCGTCCGAATGGCGGCAGTTGCCCTCGAAGAAGGCGCCAGTCTCAACGGCGAGCGCCTCGTGAAGGATGTCGCCTTCGACATGGCAGGTCGAGGCGAGCTGGACGCGGCGGCCGCGGATCGTACCGATGACGCGACCACGGATGACGATGTCCTCGGCGACGATTTCACCGTTGATGGAG
>NZ_DATKFR010000480.1:0-2635 GCF_035511255.1 Parvibaculum sp. | reverse complement strand
GCCGCTGGGCATCGACTTCCAGATCGGCTTGCCGGAAGTGGACGAGGCCCGCGTCGCGCCGATGATCTACGCGGTGCCGGACGAGGTGACGATGAAGTCGAAGTTCACGCAAGCCGTCATCAAGGATCCGCAATCGGCCTCCGCGCTCTTTCTCGGCAACAATGGCAATGCGAATTTCAATTCGCGCGAATGCCACGCGGCGGAGATCGGTTCGGCGAACGGCATCTCGAACGGGCGCGGGCTCGCCGGTCTTTATGCGCCGCTTGCCAATGGCGGCGGCAAGCTCGTCTCGAAGGATACGCTCGCCCGCATGGGCCGCGTCGCGATGGCGACGCATGAGGATGCGACGCTGCTCATCCCGACGCGCTTCGCGCTCGGCTTCATGAAGTCGATGGACAATCGCAAGGTCGAGAACGCGCGCGGCATGAGCGTGATCCTTTCGGAGGCCGCCTTTGGCCATGTCGGCATGGGCGGCTCGATCGGTTTCGCCGACCCGGAAGCGCGCATGAGCTTCGGCTACAACATGAACAAGATGGGCAACGGCATTCTCGTCAACGACCGCTGTCAGTCGCTGATCGACGCGGCCTATCTCGCGCTTGGCTACCGCTCCAATCAGAGCGGCGTCTGGGCCTTATAAGTCGCGAGTTCGGCTTCGAGCGCGTCGATTTTCGATTGCAGATGCGCCAGCGCGCCCGTCACGTCGGCGGCGTCGAATTTCTGCGGGATATGCTGGGGACAGTTCGTGTCCAGCGCGGTGACGCGGAAGACGATCGCCTGCAGCGGACGGGCGCGATAGCCCTCGGGCATCAGTTGCCGGATGATCTCCTTGTCGGCGATCACTTCGGCGCGTCCCCAGATCTTGACGCGGGCGCGGTTTGCGTAATCCATCAGGAAGATATAGGCGCGATCGTTCTCGGCGAGATTGCCGGTCGTGATGTACTGATGGTTGCCGGTGTAGTCGGCGAAGGCGAGCGTGTGCTCGTCGAGGACGCGAAGGAAACCTTTCGGCCCGCCGCGATGCTGGATATAGGGCTGGCCGTCGGCGCTTGCGGTGGCGAGATAGAAGGAGTCGCGTTCGGCGACGAAGGCGGCGATGTCCGGCGAAATCCGGTCGCGGAAATCCGTCTCCGCATAATGCTCGCGGCTGCCGCGCTTTTCCTGCACCGCCTTGACGGACGCGGTGAAGGCGACGTCGCTGACCTTGTGTTCCATCGTTTTCTCCTGCCTGGACGATCCGTCAGGCTATGGGCTTGTCCTTCGGCGGAAGGCCGAGCGCCTTGCGGGCGGCTTCGCGATGCGTGGGTTTCAGGTGGCTCGAGACGAGACCGATCGCGGCCATCAGCACGCTCGCGTCGTCGGTGAAGCCGAGACCGGCGATGAAATCCGGGATGATGTCCGTAGGCAGAACGAAATAGGCGAGCGCGGCGAGCAGCGTCGCCTTGACGCGCAGCGGCGTCTCGTGATCGCGGGTGCAGAACCAGGCGGCGGCGGCATCCTCGGCGAAGGGTATCTTGCCGGCGACGCGCGCCATTTTTCGCCAGAAACCTTCGCGCACGGTCCGTTCGTTGCGGGCGACGACGGCGGGAAGGTTCAAGGCGGGGCTCTCAAGCTCGGTTTCGATGTCTCGCTGCGACATGGGCTTTCAATAATCCTGTCGGGAATCCTTAAAGGGACGCGCCTGCCCAGAAAGATGGGGCAGGCGCCCGTCCGCCGCAAGGCGAGGCGGACGCTGCGTCAAAGCGATGCGACGCTAATTCCTTTTGTTATCGGCATTTTTGGCTCGCGCTTGGGCCCGCGAATTTGTTAAATCGGCGCCAATCCGGCGCGGGACAAGCGCCAAACGGGAGACGGCCGGGCATTCGGCCTGCCATGAGAAGGGACCACAGACCATGAAACTCGATTCCAGCATCAGCGCCATCGTGACCGGCGGCGCTTCGGGCCTCGGCGCGGCGACCGCCCGCGCGCTTGCCGCGAAGGGCGTGAAGGTCGGCATCTTCGATCTTCAGGAAGACAAGGGCGAAGCGCTCGCCAAGGAACTCGGCGGCTGCTTCGCCAAGGTCAACGTGACCGACGAAGCGAGCGTCGATGCCGGTTTCGCGAAGGTGCGCGCGGCCAACGGCCAGGAGCGCATCCTCATCAACTGCGCCGGCACGGGCAACGCGATCAAGACCGCGTCGAAGAACAAGGAGACGGGTGCGCCCGAGCACTTCCCGCTCGACAAGTTCAATCTCATCATCCAGATCAACCTCGTCGGCACGTTCCGCTGCATCGCGAAATCGGCGGCCGGCATGCTGACGCTCGATCCGCTGCCCGACGGCGATCGCGGCGCGATCGTCAACACCGGTTCGGTCGCGGCCGTCGACGGCCAGATCGGCCAGGCGGCTTATTCGGCGTCGAAGGCCGGTGTCGTCGGCATGACGCTCCCCATCGCGCGCGATCTCAGCCGCGAAGGCATTCGCGTCAACACGATCCTGCCGGGCATCTTCGACACGCCGCTCCTCGCCGGCGCGCCGGAAAAGGTGCGTCAGGCGCTCGGCGCGCAGGTGCCGTTCCCGTCGCGTCTCGGCAATCCGGTCGAATATGCCTCGCTCGCCCTGCAGATGGTCGAGAACGGCTACTTCAACGGCGAGACGGT
>NZ_DATKFR010000479.1:0-12283 GCF_035511255.1 Parvibaculum sp. | reverse complement strand
CCGTTGAGCACCGCTTTCGCCAGCGTGATGCGGAAGCCATGGCCGAAGAGCGCCCAGAGCGTCGTCCAGAGCGCGTAGAGGCCGCAGGCGACGATCAGCGGTTCGAGGCCGCTTCGCGCCGACAGCCAGCCGGTCAGCGCCTTCTGCCAGAAGTCGGGCGCATGGCCCGAGGCGGCGGGAAGCAGGATGCCGTCGACGACGACGCGGCTCACCACAACGGGCGCCAGCACGGCGAAGCTCGCCGCCAGGATCACGAGGAGGATGGCGAGCGCGAACTGGTGGCGATAGGGGCCGATCCAGTGCGTCAGGCGCCAGATGAGGCGCATGTCGAAGCGGCGCGTGTCGATGTCGTCCTCGAAGATCGAGTAGTCGCGTTGCGGCTTCGGCGGGGACTGCGGGGGCAGGGGAGACCGGGCGTTCATGGCGCGCTCCCTTCGGGGACGGCGCCCTGCGCCTCCAGATCTTGCGCCAGCGCCTCGCGGCGGCCCTGCACGCGCTCGAGATTGGCATAAAGGCCGTTCTTCGCCAGCAACTCGCGATGCGTGCCGATCTCCGCGACGCGGCCCTCGTCGAGCACGACGATGCGGTCGGCATGGCGCGCGGTCGAGACGCGATGCGAGACCATCAGCGTGGTGCGGCCGGCGCGCAGCGTCTTCAGCCGCGAGAGGATGAACTCCTCGGTCTCGGTATCGACGGAGGAGAAGCAGTCGTCGAGCAGCAGCACGGGCGTCTCGCGGATCAGGCCGCGGGCGAGGCTCGCGCGCTGCTTCTGGCCGCCCGACAGGGTGACACCGCGCTCTCCCACAAGAGTGTCGAGACTGTTCGGGAAGCGGCGGATCGTCGTCTCGAGATCGGCGGATTGCGCTGCATGCCAGACTTCCTCGGCGCTGCGCTCGGGATTGTCATAAGCGATGTTATGGCCGAGCCGGGCGGCGAAGAGGAATGGATCCTGCGGCACCAGCGCGACCTGCGAGCGCACTTGCGACAGCGGCAGCAGGCGGATGTCGCGGCCGTCGAGATAAATCGTGCCGGGCGGCGGGTCGAGCAGGCGCACGATGAGGCGAAGAAGCGTCGACTTGCCGGAGCCGACGCGGCCGAGCACGGCAATCGTCTCGCCGGGCGCGATGTCGAGCGTCACGCCGTTGAGCGCCGGCCAGCCGATGCCGGTCTGCCCGGAGCGCGCCGGGTGATGATAGGAAAGGTCGCGGATTTCGATCCGGCCGCCGATGCGGTCGAGCGGAACGGCTTCCGGCGCATCGCGGATTTCAGGTTCGGTGTCGAGGATTTCGAAAATGCGCGCCGCCGCAGATCCGCCGCGCTGGAAGAGCGTGACCATCACGCCGCCTTCCTTCACCGGCGAGAGCATCATGCCGAGATAGAAGATGAAGGCGGTGAAGGTGCCGACGCTGATCTCGCCCTTGAGCACCTCATGGCCGCCGAAGCCGACGATGAGCAGCGTCGTGAAACCGGTGATGACCAGCATCCAGGCGTTGAGCGCGGAATTGTAGAACATCAGCCGGTAGAATTCGCGCGCATAGCTGCTCGAGGTTTCCTCGAAGCGTTTCGTCTCGCGGTCTTCCTGCGCATGGGTCTGGATGGTGCGGATGCCGTTCAGGTTTTCCTGGACCTGCGCGGAGAGGTCCGAAAAGCCCTGCTGCACGACGGTCGACTGGCTGAAGATCTTCGCCGCGAGCAGCCAGCCGAAGATCGCAAAGAAGGGCAGCGCCGGCAGCAGCAGCAGCGTCAGCGAGGCCGATTGATGCAGCATGAAGGCGAAGGCGATGATGCCGGAAAAGCCGAGCACGAAGAGAAGCCGCGAGCCCAGACCGATCATCTGGCGGATCAGCGAGATGTCGTTGATGGCGCGGGCCATCAGGTCGCCGGTCGTCACTTTCGCGAAGAACTTCGGCCCCATCAGCTGAAGGTGCCAGTAAAGCCGCTGACGAAGCTCGAAGGCGACCTCGACGCCGACTTCGCGGACGAAGCGGCGTCCGTAGTTGAATGCGACATAGCGCAGGAGCATCAGGCCGAGAATGGCAAGCGCGGGCCCGGCGAGGCGGGTGTCGCCGACGGCGACCCTGTCGATGCCGGTCTTCAATTCGAGCGGCATCAGCGCCTCGAAGACGCGCCCGACATTGATGAAGCTCATGCCGCCCCAGAAGCGCCAGGGGTTGCGATGGATCAGAGGCATGAGCCGCCACAAGGGATTCCTTGCGGAAGGGCCCGTTCTCGGGGGGCTTTGGGGAGGGAGCGTCACGGAACTGACCGGGCTGGGCGTGTTTCCACGCACGTAAGACGGTGTCCGCCCGCCTCGTCTCCCGAAAGAGACGACGGCGTTTCCGCCTTTTTATGAGTCGATTGACGAAACTATACGCCCTTCATGAGCGGGGGGAAGCGTTGTCATCCAAGGGGCCCGGTTTCCATCAATCTGTGCTCGCATTGTCACATTCGACACAAGAAGTTCATCAGCACTTCATGGAACCCCTGTAGCTGCACGAAGGCCGGCACGGGATTCATGGGCACACGATTCGCCGGCCACATCCGCGAAAGCGAGGGACGACGTGACCGATCAGGCCGCAGCCATTTCCGAGACCCTGGAAGAAGGCGCCCTGCTGCGCCCGAAAGACCGTCTGAAGCGTGCCGTGCACCGGCACCGGGCCGCTTCGAAAGAAGGCGTGCTGGAGCGGCTTTTCACGCTGCTTTTCACCGGCCTCGTCTACCCGCAAATCTGGGAAGACCCGGTGGTCGACCTCGAGGCGATGGAGCTCCGTCCGGAGCATCACGTCGTCACGATCGCGTCGGGCGGCTGCAACGTCATGTCCTATCTCGCCGCCGGCCCGGGCCGGATCACGGCCGTCGACCTCAACCGGGCGCATGTCGCGCTGACGCGGCTGAAGCTCGCCGGCGCCGCCCACATGCCGAGCTATGAACATTTCTTCCGTTTCTTCGGCGAGGCCGACAACCGCGCCAACATGGAGGCCTACCGGCTCTTCCTGCGCGACCGGCTCGACGACGAGACCTATAATTACTGGGAGCGGCGTTCCCTTTCGGGACGCAAGCGCATCTCGCTCTTCGCGCGCAACTTCTATCGCTACGGGCTCCTTGGCTATTTCATCGGCTGGGCGCATCTCGCGGCGAAGCTTTACGGCGTCGATTTCCGCCCGTTGCTCGATGCGGGCTCGATGGCCGGCCAGCGCGTCTTCTTCGACACCAAGCTCGCGCCGCTTTTCGACAAGAAGTTCGTGCGCCGCTTCACCGACAATCCGGCTTCGCTCTACGGCCTCGGCATTCCGCCGTCGCAATATGAAAAGCTCTCCGGCGGTCGGCCGATGCACGAGGTGCTGCGCGAACGGCTTGAAAGGCTGACCTGCGGCTTTCCCATCGCCGACAATTATTTCGCCTGGCAGGCCTTCGCGCGCCATTACGCGCCCGGCGAGACGCCGTCACTGCCGCCTTACCTGCAACGCGAGAATTTCTCGGCGCTGCAGGCCGGCGCCGCTCGCGTCGAAGTGCTGAACCGCAACTTCATCGAGTTCCTCGCCGGCGAGGAGCCGCAGAGCGCCGACCGTTATGTGCTGCTCGACGCGCAGGACTGGATGACCGACATCCAGCTCAACGATCTCTGGCGCGAGATCACGCGCACCGCGCGTCCCGGCGCCCGCGTCATCTTCCGCACCGCCGCCGAGCCGAGCCTGCTGCCCGGCCGCGTCGCGCCCGAAGTTCTCGATCGCTGGCACTATGAGGCGGAGCGTTCGCTCGACTGGACGACCAAGGACCGTTCGTCGATCTATGGCGGCTTCCATCTCTATACGTTCAAGGGCTGAGGCCATGACGCTCGTCGAACCCGGACATTCGGCATTGATGGACCGGGTCTACCGGAACCAGCGTCATGTCTACGATCTGACGCGGCGCTATTATCTGCTCGGCCGGGATCGGCTCATCGCCGGGCTCGATGCCAAGCCCGGCATGAGCGTCCTCGAAGTCGGCTGCGGCACGGGGCGCAATCTCGTCGCGGCCTCGCGCCGTTATCCACGCGCCGCCTTCTTCGGCATGGATATCTCGTCCGAGATGCTGGCGACGGCGCGTTCCGCGGTCTGCAAGGCGCGGCTCGAGCAGCGCGTCAGCCTCGCTCAGGGGGATGCCACGGATTTCGATCCGGGGCTTGCCTTCGGCGTTTCCGGCTTCGACCGGATTTTCATGTCCTATACGGTTTCGATGATCCCGGTCTGGCGGGAGGCGATCGAACAGGCGATGCGCAATCTGGCGCCGGGTGGCAGCCTTCATATCGTCGATTTCGGTCAGCAGGAGCGGCTGCCGGGCTTTTTCCGCGCCATTCTCTTCGCATGGCTCCGCTGGTTCCACGTCGCGCCGCGGGCCGAGCTTCGCGAAGTTCTGCTGGAAATCGCCGACGAGCATGGTGCAACGCTCGATTTTCAGGCGCTCCATCGCGGCTATAGCTGGCTTGCCGTGCTCACCAGGCGTTGCTGAAAACCTTCCTGCGTTGATCTACCCCAATGGATTTCCGCTTGCCGGCCTCTAGAGTTGGGTCGGTCCATCAGGGCATAGAGCCCTCGAAGCGGGTTTCGTTCAGTGCAGCGTCGTCGTTTGTCTCTCCTTCGGCTGGCGGGTTTGGCCCTTTTGCCAGTCACGGCCTTCTTTCTGCAAGCGGGAGAGGCGAAAGCGCAGGCTTGCGCCGATCCGTTGGCGAGCGTTTCCACGCTTCGCCCCGAAATCCGGGCCGATCTCGATCTTGGGACCCTCCAGCGTTTTTATGCGAGCGCACCGGGCATCTGCGTCTGGCGGCCCGAGGACGCTGCGGCTCTGATCGCCACGCTCGGCGCAGCGCCGGAGCAGGGCCTCGATCCGAGCCCCTTCCATCTCGGCGAGATCGAACGGTTGAGCCATTCGCCGGATAGCGCGGTGGCGGCTATGCGAGACTTGCTGCTCACCGATGCCGCCTTGCGCTATGCCCGCGACATGACGCGGGGTCGCGTCGATCCGGCGCATGTCGACGAGGATGTCGATTTCGAGATTTATCCCGTCGACCCGGTTTTCGATCTCAGGTCGGTGCTGAGACGCGGCGATGTTGTGGGCTGGCTCAGGAGCCTGCCGCCACGCCAGCCGGAATATGCCGCGCTGAAGGCGCTTCTCGCGCGCTATCGCGATCTCTCGGCGCATGGCGAGTGGGCGACGCTCGATGCGCCGGCAAAAGCCGTGAAGCCGGGCAAGGCGAGCACCCTCGTGCCTCTCCTGCGCGCGCGCCTCGCCGCCGAGGGCTATCTTGCCGACAGCCGGGCACAAGACGACATTCTCGCGGGCGAGACCATCGATGCGCTGAAACGCTTTCAGGCGGATCATGGTCTTGCGGAGGATGGCGCGCTCGGCAAGAAGACGGTGGAGGCGCTCAATGTCGGTCCGGCGGAGCGCGTCCGCCAGATTGCGCTCAATCTCGAGCGCTGGCGGCAATTCTCGCGCGGCATTCCTTCGACGCGGATCGAGGTGAATACGGCGGCGGCGAGTGCGGCGCTCATCATCGGCGACAAGCGCGTGCTCGCCATGCGGGCGGTGGTCGGCAAGAAGGCCACGCCGACGCCGCTGGTGCGCAGCGATCTTCATGCCGTGGTGATCGATCCGCCATGGATCGTGCCGGCCTCGATCATCCGCAAGGAGATCATCCCGGCTCTGAAGCGCAAGCCCGACTATCTCGAAAAGAACAACATGCACTGGCAGGGCAACCAGCTCGTGCAGGCGCCGGGCGAAAAGAATTCTCTCGGCCTGATCAAGTTCGAATTTCCGAGCAGTTTCGACGTCTATCTGCACGACACGCCGGCGCGCAGCCTCTTCACGCGCGAGGCGCTCGACGATCGGACCCGCAGCCATGGCTGCATCCGTCTCGAGAAGCCGCTCGACCTCGCCGAGATTCTGCTCAAGGACAATGGGGACTGGCCGCGCGAGCGTATCGAACAGGCGATGGCCGAGGGCACGACGGTGCGCGTGCCAGTGGCGGACGAGATTCCGGTCGTCATCGCCTATTGGACGGCCTTCACGGCCGAAGACGGCCGGGCGCAATTCCGCGACGATATCTATGGCCGGGATGCGCGGCTGTTCGATGCGCTGACGCGGCCGCAGACCGCGAGTCCGTCTTCAGCTCCCAACGCAGCCGCGTCCTTTTGCGGCTCCTGAGGCAATTCCCATAATATAATTACGGTCATTTTCGTTGACCACGCCGCAGTTTGGCCTCTATAGGGGGAAGAAGGCCGATTGTGCCTGCTTGTCCCACGAGGAGGTGTGGCGTTGGATTTCACGCGGAGAGGGTTTCTCGGTACAGCTTCGCTTGCGGTGGCTTCGCTCGCGATCGCGAGGCCGGCAATGGCGGCGGTCGGCGCGCCGCGCAAACTCGAACTCCACAATATCCATACCGGCGAGAGCTTCGCGACGACTTATTGGGCCGATGGGGCCTATGTGCCGGGCGCGATGGCCGGGATCAGGAAGGTCCTGCGCGATCATCGCGACGGGTCCGAACATGACATCGATCCGCGTCTTCTCGATCTGCTGGCGGCATTGCGCGGCAGGCTCGACACGACGGCGCGCTACGAGGTCATCTCGGGTTATCGCTCGCCGCATTCGAACGGGCTGATGCACAAGGCGAGCAGCGGCGTCGCCAAGCGCAGCCTGCACATGGAAGGCCGCGCCATCGACATTCGCGTGCCGGGCCGCGATCTGAAACTCGTGCACAAGGCCGCGCTGGCGCTCAAGAGCGGCGGCGTCGGCTATTATCCGAAGAACGACTTCGTGCATGTCGATTGCGGCAAGGTCCGCCATTGGGGCGGGACGCGCGACGTCTGATCGCGCCGACGATGCGCCTGGGCTCTCCGGTGCAGCTATTTTTACCTAGTCGAATAGGTTGAGAGGCGCAATGGACCGGGGATTCCCGCGTCCTGTCCGGCCCTGGCCGGCCATTTCCCGGTGACATTCGCGGTTGGAAGTGAGCTAAGATGAAATCTCGATATCAAGATCGACAATGGGCATGTCGATCTCCTGTGACGTTCACGGTCCAGCCGCAGCTCAAACGCGTAGTCGTCCCGGGGCTGGCGACGAGAGGGAGCGATGGTCAATTCACGCCTGGATTCCAGCCGGAATGAGCGACGAACGGCCGGTGATCGCGAGGGACTGGCGGGACGATGAAAGTCATCATTCAGATCCCCTGCTTCAACGAAGAAGACGTCTTGCCGATCACGTTGGCGGCCCTGCCGAAGACCGTGCCGGGTATCGACGAGATCGAAGTACTGGTCGTCGATGACGGCAGTACAGACCGGACGGCCGAAATTGCCCGGCGTCACGGCGTTCATCACGTCATATCCCATGTTTCAAATCGCGGGCTTGCGCAGGCGTTCATGACCGGGTTGCAGGCGGCGCTCGATCGCGGTGCCGACATCGTCGTGAACACGGACGCCGACAACCAGTATTGCGCGGATGACATTCCTCTGCTCATCCAGCCAATTCTGGAAAACCGGGCGCTTATCGTCGTCGGCGCGCGCGCGATCGACCGGATCGAACACTTTTCGATTGCAAAGAAAATTCTGCAGAAGCTCGGCAGCGCCGTCGTTCGCTTCGTCAGCAAGACGGATGTCGCGGACGCACCGAGCGGATTTCGCGCGATGCACCGGGAGGCCGCGGAGAAACTGTTCGTCTACACGACCTACACGTATACGCTCGAAACCATCGTGCAGGCCGGACGCAAGAATATCCCGATCATCAGTGTGCCAATCAGAACGAACGGAGATCTGCGTCCGTCGAGGCTGGTGAAGTCGATACCGAGCTATATAAACCGGTCCATCATCACGATTTTCCGGGTCTTCGTTCTCTATAAGCCGCTGCGCTTTTTCTCGGCGGTAGGGGGCGTTCTCGGGTTTGTCGGCTTGCTGATCGGCCTGCGATATCTTTTCGTGCTGGCTTTCGAGGCAAATCCAGGTGCGCATATTCAGTCGCTGATCTTGATGGCGGTGCTGATATTCAGCTCCGGCCTCTGTTTCGTCGCCGGGCTCATCGGCGATGTGGTGGCCGCGAACCGGCTTCTTCTGGAGGACATCAGAACGAGCCTGCGTGGAATGCGCGCCGACAGAACCGACGAGCAAGACGGAAAACATGACTGATACGCCGCTCGTTACGGGCAATCATTTCGACAAATACGGCTCACGGAACCCGCTCGTCCGCTGGATGATGAAGGGTTTCTTCGAGGCGTTCGACGATCTTCTCGCCGCCACCGGCGCCACGGAGGTTTACGAAGTCGGGTGCGGCGAAGGCAAGCTCAGCGCCCATATCATGGATCGCGGCATCCGCATCCGCGGCTGCGACATAGGGCCGGAAGAAGTGGCGATGGCGAACGGCATCGCGAAAGAGCGTGGCGTCCCCCCGCCTTTCGAGGTGCGAGACATCTACGAACTGGCCGACAAGACCGCGATTGCGCCGCTGGTCGTCTGTTGCGAGGTGCTCGAACACCTGCCGGACGCGCGAAAGGCTCTCGACGTCCTCGAACGTTTGACCCAGAAGCATCTGATCGTCAGTGTGCCTCGTGAGCCATTATGGCGGATGCTCAACCTCTGCAGGGGCGCCTACCTGTCGGCCTGCGGGAATACACCGGGCCATATCCAGCATTGGAGCAGTCGCGCGTTCCGGTTGATGCTGGACGAGAAATTCGAGGTTCTGGAAATGCGTCGGCCTTTGCCCTGGACGATGGCACTATGCAGACGTCGCGATGTCGCGCGACCGGTTTCCTGATGTCGATCCCGTCCGATACGACGTGGGTGCGCCGCGGACGTCAAATCGCCAATCTTATCGGGCTGGGCGCTGCCCTGGCTGCAATCGTCTATCTCGCTTTCCGATTGCAGGGGCAGATGGCGGCCGAGGCGATGTTTCTTTTAACGCAACATGTCTGGTCGATCGCGCTGCTTTCGGTGGCGTATGCCGCGATTTCCTTCATCCCCTGTCTGAGCTGGGCACTTCTTCTGGGCGGCGCCGATCGACGGACGGTTGCCGAGGCATCGGTTCTTTGCGCGAGAACGCAGATATTCAAATACCTTCCGGGTAACATTCTGCATTTTGCCGCCCGGCATACGGCGAGGGAGGAACTGGGTTCCCATCGTCGAATCGCGATGGCGACGTGGTGCGACCTCGTGCTGGCCGGCGGCGCGGCGGCATTCCTCGCTCTGGTCGGCGGCTTGCCGGAACTGACGGCGAGCCAGGCCGCGCTCCATATATCCGCGAACGAGTTCGCCGTCGGCGCGGCCGCGATCGGGATCGGCGTGCTTGCGGGAACGGTTCTTGTCCTGCGATGGAGCGGGGCAACAAGAGAGCAGCTTCCATATGCTCTTTTATGCTGGCTTGGCTATCTTCTTTTCTTCGGTCTTTGCGGTCTGCTGATCTCCCTCCTCCTGAGCGAGGCGGGTTCGTCCGCACCACTGTTCCAATGCGTGGTGATTGCGGCTCTGGCATGGATTTTTGGAACGATCATCCCCGGCGCAAGTGCGGGGCTCGGCATACGTGAGCTGGTGATCGTAACTCTCGCGACGCCTTATGCGGGGCCGGCGGTCGCGGGCTTCGTTGCATTGGCCTATCGTCTTGTCACGCTGGGCGGCGATGCGCTGCTCGGGCTGACGTCGCGACTTGTCCGACAGAAAATTCGTCGTGGCGAAAGCCATGGTTGAGCCGGGGGTATTTTCGATGCGTGAAATGTGGTTGAGACTCCCGGGCAAGGCGAGGTCGTTGCTCCTTTTGCTGCCCGGCTTTGTCTATGTCTGCATCGTTCACGCGATGATCCCGTTCAAATCGGTTCCCTTCCTCGGCTTCATCCTGTGGGCGAGCGGCTTCAGCAATTCGATCGCCAAAGGCGAGACATGGACGACCGCGACAAATTTCGCGATGCCGGTCGGCGCATTGCCGGCCTTCGGGCTCCCCTTCAACGTGGTGCAAGCGAGTCTGATTTCCCTGTTCGACCTGCAGGTTCTCGACAGCTATGCGCTTTCCGCAGACCTGTTCCTCGCGGCGGCGCTGGCCGGCTGTTTTCTGCTCGCGCGCCATCTCGGGGGAACGCGCGCGATATCCGCCATTATCGCCGTTCTTTTTCTTACCCTGCCGCTGATAAAGGAATCCGATTTTTTCGGTCCCCTCGGCATGTCCTTTGCCCTCCTGCCGACCTACTTCCTCGTCGCGCTGCGGAGCTGGGATCGTTTTTCCGAAAACGAGCTTTCCCCGCGTGCCATGGCGGGAACGACGGCGCTGCTGGTCGGCACATTCGTATTTGCACTTTTCCTCGACGGTTACGGCTTTGCGATGTTCTGTTTCATGAGCGGATTTTTGACGCTCTGGCGCGGATACGATCTTCTGCAGCGACATGAGTGGCGGCGCCTTTGCGTCGGGGCCACCGCATTCTGCGCCGCTGTTCTGATTGCCGTGGTCCTTTACTCTGTGTCGGTCGCATCCGACGGTGAGATGCCTGTATCCGATCTCTCCACATTCAGCTCCCTCAGTGCAGACGTCGCGTCCATTGTCATGCCGACCAAAGGAGCGAGGGCCGTATACGACTGGGCGGGTATCGTCAGATCGTCTTCTCCGTGGCCCAATCTTGGCGATTCCGCGGTCAATTTTCCCGGCTATCTTCTTTTGCTGGTCGCCGGAGCGGGCTTCGTCCGCGGGCATTGGAACTCGCGTTTGCGTTACGCGCTGCTCGCCGCGGCCGTTGTCGCGGTGATCTTTTCGATAGGCCCTTCATTCAAGTTCGACGCGCGGGAAGTTTCGACGGCAACGGCGACATCCGGCGAGCTTATGGGCACTCCTCTGCCTACGGCCGTTCTGTTCGAGAAAATGCCGGGCTTGAAGAACATGCGCGCGTCCTCGCGCTGGCTTCTTGTCGTCGATGTCTCGCTTGTCCTGTTTGCGCTGGCGGCTTTGATGGCGCTCGACCGGCGTTACGGCTCGGGAGTCGCCACCATTGCCGGCCTATTGCTGCTGGTCGAGGCCGCTCCGTCACTTTCCGGAAGCTTGCGCGCCGGAGAGAAGGCCTATGCACAAGAGCGGCTGTTGAAACGCGAGGTGGTCGACGATCTGGGGAAGCTCCTGAAACCGGGCGAGATGGTCTATTTCCGGTCCGCTCGAAGCAATTTTTATCTGCCGCGCGTCGCGGGAAGCTTGTTCGTGACTTACGCGGCGGCCGATCTTGGTATCCATGCCTATAATGTCGGTGGCGACAAAAATCTGTCCTGGCTGCAACCTCGCTGGCCTCAGGAACTACGGAGTATCCGCAAAGGCATCTGCGTCGTGCCGAATCTCATTTCGATGATCGACCAAGGGGCGCTCGACGCGGTCGTGTTTCCTTTCTTCGATACCTACTGGAGCGTTTTCCAATGGCCGCGGAGCGATGCGGAAATCGAGCGCGGTCGTCGTGAGTTCAGGGATTTGCGTCTGCAGGCGCGCGGCTTCAGCGTTGTCGAAATGCCGACATTCGCGGTGGCTCGCCGCGACCGGAACGCGCCGGACCCCGGAAATATCCGGCCGCTCGGACAGCGCATCGAAGCGATAAATCTGGAGACTTGCGGACAGACGGGGTGGTCGGATGCCGTCGAGTCTGTCGGCATATGGACGATCGCCGAAAAGGCCGATTTGACGCTCTCGTTCGACAAGGACATTCCGGCGAAAGGAGCGATCCATGCCTATGTCAGGGCTTTTACGCCGCCTCAACACCCGCAGCAGCGCGTCACGATCTTTGTGAACGGCGTCGAGGCCGGGACATGGGATTTCCATGTCGGAGACGGCATGATGGAGAGACGCATCGCCATTCCCGCAGGTGGCGCCTCCGCCGGCGGCGACAAGCGGAAAATGGACCTGACCTTCACGATTTCCGAGCCGGTGGCACCGGCCGAGCTTCACCTGTCGCCGGACGCGCGACGTCTCGGCATGGCGCTGTCATGGATATGCGTGACAGATGGAGATCGGGCCTGCGACGCGCAGTGACCTATCGGATCAAGCCCCGGCCGTGCCGGGGTTCGACGCCCGGCGCGCGGTCTCGACATTGGGCAGGAAGCCGGCGATGAGGCCGATCAGCGGCAGGAAGGCGCAGACGTCATAGACGAAGGTGATGCTCGTCATGTCGGCGAGCTCGCCGAGCGCCGCCGCGCCGATGCCGCCCATGCCGAAGGCGAAGCCGAAGAAGAGGCCGGCCACCGTGCCGACGCGGCCGGGCATCAACTCCTGTGCATAGACGATGATCGCCGGAAAGGCCGAAGCGAGG
>NZ_DATKFR010000478.1:0-6964 GCF_035511255.1 Parvibaculum sp. | reverse complement strand
GCGGTCGCCAACGACCGAAAGCGTGCGGGCGAGCGAACAGCATTCGCGGTCGAGTTCTTCCCAGCGCATGACCCGTTCTCCTTTGAACAGGAGTTTAGCTTGACAGGTTCTCTTTTGGAACCCAGTTTCGGGACCGGATTTTCGTGTGGGGAGGACCGCGTCTTGAACATGCTGGATATGAAGGCGGAGCCGGTCTTCTCGCGCGACGGCGGTTTCTGGCAACCGCATGTCGAGGCGACCGGACCCTTTCGCGGGCTTCATGGCGGCGCCGTTTCGGGCCTCGTCGCCGCCGTGATGGAGGAGCGCGCGCGTGAAGAGGGCTGGGGCATTCCGCTCGCCGTATCGGTGCTGATCCTGCGCCCGGCGCCGCTCGAACGCCTCGAAACGCGGATCGAGGTACTGCGCGCCGGCGGGCGCACGGCGATGCTCGAAAGCTCGCTCGTGGCCGGCGACAAACTCATCGCCAAGGGTACGGGCGCCTTCGTGAAGCCGATCTCGCTGCCGGAGGTTGCGCGCGTCGCCGCCGCACCGATGCCGGCCGACCCCACCGCATTGCCGGCCTGGGCCGCAAGGGGACCGCAGACGCGCACGACCTTCTTCGACGCGCTCGACATCCGCGACGACGGCAAGGGCGTCAAATGGGGCCGGATGAAACGGCCCATGGTGCCGTTCGATGCGCCCTTCGCGAACCTCTTCGCTTTCGCCGACAACGGCACGCCCTACTGGCTGTCCGGCACCGAGTTCTGGCCGCCGCCCTGGGGCTTTCCCAATATCGACGTCACGGTTCACGCCTCACGCGCGCCGGTCGGCGCATGGGTCGGCGTCGAGCCGACATCGGACTGGCGCGCCGACGGCATGGGGCTGACGGATTCCAGGCTTTATGACGAAGCCGGACCGCTTGGCCGGGCCTGCCAGACGGTGGTGCTGACGCCGGTTTAGACCGTCTCCGGCCGGTTCAGCACCGCGTTGAAGACGATGGACGGGACTCGCAGGCGCTCGTCGGTTTCGTAAAGATGCCGCAATTCGGCGAGGGAGCGCTCAGGCTCCCTCGTCAATGCGGCGAGGCGGTCGAGAAGCGCGTGCTGATCTTCCGTCAGGTGAGCGCCGGGCTCGGGCATGGCGCCCCAGACGTCCCAGGGCAGCATCTCCATGCCGTTGAGAGCGGCGGCGTCGCGCAGCAGATTGCCGGCGACGAACCAGAGCCCCCACATGTCGAGAATGCCGAAGGCGGCGGGGTCCGACTTGCCCGTACGGCATTGCGCCCAGGCATCGCCCGCGACGACGAAGCGATCGCGGGGGACATCGAGGACGTCGAAGTCCGGTTCGATCGCGCCGCCCTGCACCTCGTCGATCTGGGCATCGGCGAGAATCCAGCGACCTTCGCCTTCGTTCCAGTATTCGCAGACCCAATGATCGACGAAGCGGCCGGGCTCGAAATAGGCGGCGAAGCCGCAACGCGCGCGGGCCGGTACGCCCTTCGCGCGCAGCATCGCCGCCATGAGGAGCGCAAAATGCCGACAGATGCCGACGAGACGCCGTTCGGGCGGACGCGGAAGGGCGAGCGGCGCGGCGTCGTGAACGAGAAGCCGGTCGAGCATCGCCTCGACGGAGCGGATGTGGCTTTCGCCGGTCCGCTCGGGCGACAGCATCTGTCCATAGGCGCCGGCCCAGTGCTGATGCAGCAGCAGGCCCTGCACGATACGGGCGAGCGGCGGAACATCGGTCGGCAGCGCGTCGAAGAGAGTTGCGTGCCGACCGGGCGAGGACATCGCACCCAGTTGCATGAAGGCAGCGGCCGAGGCGGTGTCTCCTGGAGCACTCACCCGCGCGCTTCCTTCGCGCCGCCGCAGCAATGGTCCGCTGCGCGCTCCTCGTAGCGGTCGTGATGCCGCATCCAGTCCATGATCTCGGCCTCGTTGCGGCCCTTGGGCGCTATGTCGAGCCAGTTATAGGCGCCGATCATGACGTCGCCGCCGCGCGCATAGGAGGAGTAGGTGTGGAAGACCTCTCCCGCCTCGTTCTTGTAGAAGACGCTGGTACCGGGCGCCTCGCCCTCCTCCTGCTTTTCGCGCCGCTCGAAATTGTAGAAGGTCGGTCCTTTCGCGAGATCCTCCTTCGTGAAAGAGACGCCATAGTCGCTGTTGAAATCGGTGTCATGCGAGGAGGCCCAATCGAAGCGCCAGCCCATGCGCTTCCTGAAGGGCAGGATTTCGGCGAGCGGCGCGCGCGAGACGACCATCAGCGTCACGTCGTGATGGGCGAGGTGGAGATTGGCGCCGTCTATGTGGTCGGCGAGGAAGGAGCAGCCCGGGCAGCCTTCCGTCCAGCCCGGTGCGAACATGAAGTGATAGACGATGAGCTGGCTGCGTCCGTCGAAGAGTTCGGCCAGCGTCTTCCTGCCCCGAAGCGTGTCGAAGACGTAGCTCTTTTCGACCTTGACCCAGGGCATGGCGAGGCGCGCGGCGGCCACCTCGTCAGCCAGATGCGTCAATTCCTTTTCCCGCGCGAGAAGCGCCTTGCGCGCGGCGAGCCATTCTTCGCGCGAAACGATCTTGTGTTGTTCCATGGTCGGGTTCCTCCCTCGATACGGACTGAAATGCGTCAGGCGACGTAAGCCTCAAGTTTATCGAGCGCGCCGGTCCAGCCCCTGTTGTGTCCGTCGCGGGCCGCCTCGTCGAAAAACTTCTCGTGCGTCAGCGTCAGCATGCAGCCGTCGCCATCGGGTTTCAGCGAGATCGTCACCTGCGACTGGCGGTCAGGAAGCGTGATCCACATCCAGGTGAAGACGAGTTTGCGATCCGGCTCGACTTCCAGATAGGTGCCGCTCACATTGTGATTTTCGCCGTCGGGCGTCGTGAAGATCATGCGGAATCGTCCGTCCACCCGCACATCCGCCTCGGCCGAAATCATCTCGGCGCCGGCCGGTCCGAACCACTGCATTATTTGCGCCGGTTCCGTCCAGGCGGCGTAGACCTTGGCCGGGGCGGCATCGAGACGACGTTTGAGCGTGAGGCTCGGGCTTGTGGCTTGTCCGGGTTTGGCGAACATGGTTTTTCCTCGACGAAAGCAGCGAGACGGTCGAGCCCTTCGGACCAGAAACGCAGATAGCGGTTGAGCCAGTTCACCGCGTCCTCCATTGGGCCCGCGGTCAGTTCGCAGGTCACGGTGCGGCCGGTTTTCACGCGCGAGACGAGGCCCGCATCCGACAGCACGTCGAGATGCTTCATGATCGCCGGAAGCGAGACCGGAAAGGGCCGCGCCAGCTCACTCACCGAAAGATGCGGTCGCTCGATCAGCCGGGCGACGATCGCGCGGCGGGTCGGATCGGCCAGCGCCGAGAAGACACGGTCCAGCGGCGCTTCTTCATACTTAACCATGTGGTAAAGCATGACTCCGTCAGGCCGTCCATGTCAAGCACCCCGAGAAAGTTTCCCGGAGCAACTCGGCCCCGCGCAAGCATCGCCTATGGTCGCGACAGGCTGTAGTGTCAGTGCGAAATCATGCACCGAAGCGTCGTCGCTCGACGCCGGACAAGGAGCGGAGCAAAGATGCCGCTTTCAGACGCCCAACTCGAACGTTATGCTCGCCATATCGTCCTCAAGGAAATCGGCGGGCCCGGGCAGCAGAAGCTTCTCAATGCGCGGGTGCTCGTCATCGGCGCGGGCGGGCTAGGCGCGCCATGCCTCATGTATCTCGCCGCCGCCGGCGTCGGTACGCTCGGCATCGTCGATCACGACACGGTGTCGCTCTCGAACCTTCAACGCCAGATCATCCACGACACGAGCAGCATCGGCAAACCGAAGGTGGAAAGCGCAGCGGCAAGCCTCGCGCGCATCAATCCCGGCGTGAAGATCAAAACACATGAGACGAAGCTCACCGCAGAGAATGCGCGCGATATCGTCTCGCGCTACGACATCGTCGTCGACGGCTGCGACAATTTTCCGACGCGCTTTCTGGTCAACGATGCCTGCCATCTCGCGAAGGTCACGCTCATCTCGGGCGCAGTCGGCCAGTTCGAGGGCCAAGTCGCGACCTTCAAATCCCATCTGCGCGACGCCGATGGATTGCCCTTTCCCAATTACCGCGACCTCGTCGGCGAAGCGCCGCCGCCGGGCAGCATCCCGGCTTGCGAGGAGGCGGGCGTGCTCGGTGCGCTCACGGGTGTCATCGGCTCGCTGATGGCACTCGAAACGATCAAGGAAATCGCCGGCGCGGGCACGAGCCTCGCGGGCAAGCTGCTGATCTACGACGCGCTCGACACGCGCTTCCGCACGATCAGGCTCCGGCACGATCCGAAGAATCCGCTGTCGGGTGACGAGCCGACGATCACCGATCTGCGCGTCCACGCCTGAGCGCAGGCCGTCACATGATCGCCGGAATGACTCTGTCCGGCGGACGGTGGCCGTCCATGAAGGTCTTGATGTTGACGATGACCTTGCCGCCCATTTCGATGCGGCCCTCGATCGTCGCCGAACTCATATGCGGCAACAGGACGACACTGTCGAGGCCGAGGAGGCGCGGATTGACCGTCGGCTCGTTCTCGAAGACGTCGAGGCCGGCGCCGGCGATCTCGCCCGCCTCGAGAGCACGGGCGAGCGCGTTCTCGTCGATCACCTCGCCGCGCGCCGTGTTGACGATATAGGCGTCCGGCCGCACAAGCTTCAGCCGGCGTGCATTGAGCAGGTGAAACGTCGCCGGGGTATGCGGACAATTGACCGAGACGATATCGACCTTGGGAAGCATCTGGTCGAGACTCTCCCAATAGGTCGCCTCGAGCTCCTTCTCGATCACGGCATTGGCGGGCTTGCGATTGTGATAGTGAATTTCGAGGCCGAAGGCGCGGGCGCGGCGCGCCACCGCCTGGCCGATACGGCCCATGCCGATGATGCCCAGGCGCTTGCCGAAAATGCGGCGGCCGAGCATCCAGGTCGGCGACCAGCCCGGCCATTTGCCCTCATGGTCGCGCAAATAGCGCGCGCCATCGGAAAGGCGGCGCGGCACGGCAAGAATCAGCGCCATGGTCATGTCGGCCGTATCCTCGGTCAGCACGCCCGGCGTATTCGTCACCGTAATGCCGCGGCGGCGCGCCGTCTCGACATCGACATTGTCGACGCCGGTGCCGAACTGGGCGATCAGGCGAAGCTGGGGCCCGACCTGCGACAGGACTTTCGCATCGATGCGGTCGGTCACCGTCGGCACCAGCACGTCGGCTTCCTTGACGGCGGCAACCAGTTCCGCCGTCGTCATCGGGTGATCGTCGGCGTTGAGGCGGACATCGAAGAGCTCGTTCATGCGCGCCTCGATGACTTCCGGGAGCTTCCGGGTGACGATGACGAGCGGCTTCTTCTGGGTCATGCTCGGAACAGCCTCATCGCAAGGAACTTCGACGCAAGGCGCGGCCGGTCGCGGGCGCCAGCTCCTTGTCTAGCAGAGGGCGAGGGGGCCGACCAAGCCTGTTCTCAGGCCCTCGCGACCCCGCGCCTCGCAGCTTGACCCGATTGCCGCGGCCTTGTCATAAAGGAGCGGTCCATATCAGAGAAAGTCGCCATCATCGCCATGTACCGGCCGCCTTGCCGCAACGAAGCCGGCACCGTCCTCCGGCGGATCGGAAGCGCGGGCGTCTGGCTGCTGCTGATGTCCGGCGCAGCCCATGCCCAGGCGAAAACCGCCAAAGCCGAACCGGCACCGGCGACGCAGCTTCTACCACCCGGCGGCGGCGCCGACACCCCGCCCAAGCAATCGCCGGGGTCGGCGACCGGTCTGCCGGTGCCGCGCTTCGTCAGCCTGAAATCGGGCCGCATCAATGTCAGGCGCGGGCCCGGCGACGATTATCCGATCGAGTGGGTCTTCGAGAAGAAGGGACTGCCGGTCGAGATCACCGCCGAGTCCGATCGCTGGCGACGCATCCGCGACCGCGAGGGCGATATCGGCTGGGTGTGGCACTCGATGCTCGACGGACGGCGGACGGCGATCGTCGAGAACAGGGCGGGCGACGGACGGCCCCTGGCGCTTCATGTCGAGCCGAACGCCTCGTCCGGCGTCGTCGCCTATGCCGAGCCCGGCGTCGTCGCGCAATTGGCGAGTTGCAAGCCGGGCTGGTGCGAACTCAAGGCCAGCGGCTATGAGGGCTGGATCGAACGCTCGTCGCTCTGGGGCGTCTATCCGGACGAGACTTTCGAGTAAAGCACGGCGAACAGTGTTCAGGCGAAGTCGGCGGCAAGCGCCGTGCGCGTCTCCGGCGAGAGCAGCGCCATGTGTCCGTAATTCGGATGCGCGATGGCGATCAGCACCTGGGTCCCCGGATCTCGAAACTTTTCGATTTCCTGAAGCTTGAACGGGAAGTGCAGGAAATGCACCGAGGAGGTCTTGCCGTCGGCCTTGGTGCGCTCCACGTCGCCCTCCGGCACCACCGCCGTCACGCGCAATCCGCCGACGTCGATATAGATGTGATCCTCGACACCAGTGAGGCGGCGCAGTTCCTTGTCGCGGCGGATCTCGTCGTCGATCTCGAACATCAGCGTCGCGACGAGCTCGTCGCCCTTCGGGATCAGCGGATTGTAGGCGGCGAGTTCGTCGGCAATCTGTTCTTCGCCGCCCTTCTCGATGTGGAGCATTTCGTGGACCTGCTGGAACATCGTCTCGTAATTCTCGAAATAGAATGTCGCATAGGGCCCGACCGAGACGCGGCGGTGCTTCTTCATCGCCGTGATCGCAGCGCGGCGCTCCTTGCGCTCTTTCGCATAAACCTCGTAAGGCAGGATGTCGCTGCGTTCGATGATGTGCTTTGCGGCGGGCATCGGCGTCACTCCACTTGTATTTTTATTCGATGAGACCCCAGGCACGGGCCATGATCTCGATCGGATGCTGCACCCTGGGCGCCTGCGGCTCGCCCAAGGTCTCGATCTCGTGCAGCAAATGCTTGCCGGCGAGCGGGCAGTCCGAAGTCACATACTTATTGCCGGTC
>NZ_DATKFR010000477.1:0-3162 GCF_035511255.1 Parvibaculum sp. | reverse complement strand
GCCCTCGTTCATGTCGGTCCAGAGCGTCTTGCCGAGGCGGGATTCGTTCGCGGCGATGAGGCCGGAGGCGGCGCCGAGAATATGCGGCGTCGAACGATAGTTGCGTTCGAGGCGGATCACCTTCGCGCCGGGAAAGTCCTTCTCGAAGCGCAGGATGTTGTCGACCTCCGCGCCACGCCAGCCATAAATCGACTGGTCGTCGTCGCCGACGCAGCAGACATTCCTGTTTTTCTGCGCGAGAAGCCGCAGCCAGAGATACTGCGCGACGTTGGTGTCCTGATACTCGTCGACCAGCATGTATTTGAAGCGGTCCTGATATTCGGCGAGGACTTCCGGATGCTCCTGGAAGATGCGCAGCATTTCGAGCAGCAGGTCGCCGAAATCGACCGCATTGAGAACCTTCAGGCGAAGCTGATAGGCCTGATAAAGCTCGGCGCCCTTGCCGTTGGCGAAGGCATGGGCCTCGCCCGCCGGCACCTTGCCGGGCGTGAGCCCCCGGTTTTTCCAGCCGTCGATATGCGCGGCGAGCTGGCGCGCCGGCCAGCGCTTCTCGTCGATGCCTTCCGCGGTGATGACCTGCTTCATCAGGCGCACCTGATCGTCGGCGTCGAGTATGGTGAAGTCGGAACGCAAGCCCGCGAGCTCCGCATGACGGCGCAGCATCTTCGCGCCGATGGCGTGAAAGGTGCCGAGCCACTGCATGCCCTCGACCACGCCGCCGATGAGCCGGCCGATGCGCTCCTTCATTTCGCGCGCGGCCTTGTTGGTGAAAGTGACGACGAGAACCTGATTGGGCCAGGCCCGGCGGGTGGCGAGGAGATGCGCCAGCCGCGTCGTCAGCACCCGCGTCTTGCCGGTCCCGGCGCCGGCCAGTACCAGAACGGGACCATCCAGAGCCTCGACGGCCTCTCGCTGCTCGTCATTGAGCCCTTCGAGATAGGGCGCGCGCATGCCCGCCAGCGCCGCGGCGCTGGTCGAGCGGGCGGTCGTCTCTTCGGGAATAGACCCAAGGTCGAAGGGGTCGCTGGTCATGCTCTACTGATGTCGGAAATGAGGATTCGCGCAGTATAGCACGGGCCGCTTATTTCGCCCGCAAGGGCTGGAAATGGGCTTCGCCGCTTGGTTTCGCGCGCTGTCCCGGATACATAGAAGTCCAGAGGCCTCCCTGCAAGTGCGATGGATCGGCGCCCCATGTCCCTCATTACCTCCCGCCGCGCCCGGCGTTTTTATGTCTATTCCCGGCGCTGGCAGAGAGGGTTGCTCTTCGTGGCGGGCGGCCTTGCGGTGGGTGCCGTCGCCGTCCTGCTCGCCATCCTGTCGGACCGGGCCCAGCTCGAATTTCACCGTTTTCTGGCGCTGGCCCCCTGGGGTCCGCTTTTCCTGACCCCGCTCGGCTTCGCGGCGACCGTCTATCTCGCCAATCGTTATTTCCCGAATTCGGGCGGCAGCGGCATCCCGCAGGCGATCGCCGCACGCGCGCTCTCGGGCACCGAGGAACGCGGCAAGCTCGTCTCGCTGAGGATCGCGGCAGGCAAGATATTGCTGACTCTGATGGGCCTTCTGGTCGGCGCCTCGACGGGCCGAGAGGGGCCGACGGTTCAGGTCGGCGCCTCGGTCATGTTCGCGCTTGGCCGCGTGTCGCGCCGTTATCAGCCGGGCCTCATCCTGGCCGGATCGGCGGCGGGCGTCGCCGCCGCCTTCAATACGCCGCTCGCAGGCATCGTCTTCGCGATCGAGGAAATGAGCCGGGCCTTCGAGGTGAAAACGAGCGGCCTCGTCATCGGCACCATCATCGCCGCCGGCATCACCTCGATGGCGCTGCTCGGCAACTACACCTATTTCGGCACGACGGGCGACATCCTGCTCGGCTGGCGGGACTGGATGGCCGTGCCGGTCTGCGGCGTCGTCGGCGGGCTCGCCGGCGGCATCTTCTCGCGCATCCTCGTCCTCTTCGGCGCGGGCCTGCCGGGCCGCGCGGGAAAACTGATCAAGGACAACAAGGTCGCCTTCGCGGCAATTTGCGGCTTCGCCGTCGCGCTTTGCGGGCTGCTGTCGGGCGGCGCGATCTATGGCACCGGATATGAGCAGGCGAAAGCCGCGCTGCATGGCACCGAAGACCTGTCCGTTATCTACGCGCCGTTGAAACTGATGGCGACGGCCTTGTCGTCGATCTGCGGATTGCCGGGCGGCATCTTCTCGCCCTCGCTCTCGGTCGGGGCAGGGATCGGCGCCGACGTTGCGCGCTTCTTTCCGACGACACCTGTCGGCGCACTGGTCCTTCTCGGCATGGTCGGCTATTTCACGGGCGTCGTGCAGGCGCCGATCACCGCTTTTGTCATCGTTTCCGAAATGACGGGCAGCCACGAACTGCTGGTGCCGCTGATGCTGACGGCGCTGATCGCGCAGGGAACATCGCGCCTCGTCTGCAAGGAAGGCGTCTATCACGCATTGTCGAAGAATTTCATGCCGGCGAAGACGAATGCCGACAAGGAACCCGAGCTTCCTATTCCGCCGCCTTCCGCTTGATCCCGATCACGCGGCCCGCCTGTTCGGGACGGGGAAGCGCGCGATGGGCTTCCATCATCGCGGCGATCTTCGCCTGTTGCGCTTCGGGAAAAGGCGAGACGCGCCGCGTCGTCATGTCGACATGGACGCACATCTGCTCCGATGTCGCCGCCAGATAGCCTTTGGTCGCGTGATACATGCGTCCGAAGACATGGATGCGCTTGGCGTCCCAGTCGAGCAATTGATAGGTGATGCGGACAGGATCGCCCTTCAGCATTTCGTCGAGATAGCAGACATGGACTTCGGCGGTGAAGCTGGAGCCCGCGCCGGATTGCGTATAGTCCCAACCGATGCCGAGATCGCTGAAAAGCCTGTCCAGCGATTCATCGAAAAGCAGGTGATAATAGGCCATGTTCATATGGCCATTGAGATCGACCCATTGGGCTTCGACCTTGCGTGGCGCGCATTCGAACGGCTCCGGCGGCATGTCGTCTCCCCCTCATTGTTCCTTGCTGGCGGGAAGGATAATCTGGCCGGCGGAGGAACGCATGGCTGAAATTGCTGCAATCCCGGGCGCAGACGAAAAGGCGGGAGCCATCGCCGCGCTGCGTACGCTTCTCGGCGAAAGACTGACGACATCGCTTCCTTTGCGCGAGG
>NZ_DATKFR010000476.1:0-21677 GCF_035511255.1 Parvibaculum sp. | reverse complement strand
GCCCAAAGGCCGCGCGCCGTCGCGGTCGAGACGGCGGGTCAGCAGCATGCCGAGCGTCTGATGCGCGAGGCGCCCCTCGAAGGGATAGCAGACGAGATAAAAGCGATCGCCGCGCGGGAAACACTCGACCAGAAGCTCGCCTTCCTTCGGCAGGACGGAGCGCCATTCCTGCATGCGCAGCCATTCCTTCACCTGGGGCGGCAGATGCGCCCATTCCTCGCGATGCGCCAGCATGCGGCGGACGCGTTCGGCGAGATAGGTCGAGAGCGGAAACTTGCCGCCATAGTAGGACGGGATCATCGGCTCGCCACCTTCGGCGCGCGTGACGAGGGCTTCGGTTTCGGCCAACCCCTCGAAGCGGAGGATATGGCCTGCGAAAATGAACGTGTCGCCGGGTGTCAACTGGTCGATGAAATACTCCTCGATTTCGCCGAGCATGCGGCCGCCCATCGCGTTCCGCGGGCGACGGCCCTTGCCGATCAGGCGGATACGGATCATCGGCGCCTCGACGATGGTGCCGACATTCATGCGATACTGCTGCACGATCCCCGGCGAGGATGGCCTCAAGCGCATGTCCCCGGTCATCGCCGAATTGGGGCGGAGCCGCGCATAGCGGTCATAGGTTTTCAAGGCGTAGCCGCCGGTGGCGACGAAATCGACGACGCGGTCGAAAGTGTCGCGATCGAGATGGCGATAGGGCGCGGCAGAGCGGACCTCGTCATAAAGCGCATCGGGCGCGAAAGGCTCCGAGCAGGCGCGGCCGAGCACATGTTGCGCCAACACGTCGAGCGCGCCTTCGCGGCGGATACGGCCGTCCTGCGCGCCTTCCATCGTCGCCGCGCGGGCGGCCTCGCATTCGAGCACCTCGAAGCGGTTCGCCGGCACGAGAAGCGCGCGGGAAGGTTCGTCGAGGCGATGGTTCGCACGGCCGATGCGCTGCGCGAGGCGGCTGGCGCCCTTCGGCGCGCCGACGCAGATCACAAGATCGACCTCGCCCCAGTCGATGCCGAGATCGAGCGTCGAGGTGCAGACGACGGCGCGCAGCGTTCCCGCCGCCATCGCCGCCTCGACCTTGCGGCGCTGCTCCGGCGCCAGCGACCCGTGATGGAGCGCGATGGCGAGGCTGTCCTCGTTCAGGTGCCAGAGCGCCTGGAAGACGAACTCGGCTTGGCTACGCGTATTGACGAAGACGAGCGTCGTCTTGTTGCGTTTGATCGCGTCATAGACGAGAGGCAAGGCATGGCGCGCCGAATGACCGGACCAGGGAATGCGCGCTTCCTCGTCGTCCTCGTTTTCGGGTTCGTCATGCACCAGCACGCTGATTTCAGGGCGGGCGCCCGGCGGCGCGACGACGACCTCGCTCAGACTCTCGCCGCCCGGCGGCTGCGGCATCAGATAGCGGCGCAGCTCATCGGGCTCGGCGACCGTCGCCGACAGGCCGACGCGGCGGAGCCCCGGGGCCAGCACCGAGAGGCGCGCGAGGCCGAGCGCGAGTAGATCGCCGCGCTTCGAATTCGCCAACGCGTGAAGCTCGTCGAGAACGACGCAGGACAGATTTCCGAAGAACGCCGGCGCATCCGCATAGGAAAGAAGCAGCGCCAATTGTTCCGGCGTCGTCATCAGGATGTCGGGCGGTTCGCGACGCTGGCGCTGACGACGGTTGGTCGGCGTGTCACCCGTACGGGTCTCGATCGAAATGTCGAGACCGATTTCGGCGACAGGCGTTTCGAGATTGCGCTTCACGTCGACGGCGAGCGCCTTCAGCGGTGAAATGTAGAGTGTGTGGAGGCCGGGCTTTCTTTCGCTGCCCGAACTCAGCTCGACGAGGCTCGGCAGAAAGCCGGCCAATGTTTTGCCGGCGCCGGTCGGCGCGATCAGAAGCGACGAGCGCCCGGCCCGGGCGAGGTCCAGCAGCGCAAGCTGATGAGGGCGCGGCGCCCAGCCGCGCGCCGCGAACCAGTCGGTAAAACGCGCGGGCAAGACGCCACCCTCTCCCGCGTCTCGCGGCGGCAGCTTCTGGCTGATCGGTCTGGACATTTTCATTCGTTATCACGGAGCGGCCATGAAGGGCAGCAGTCGCTCACGCCGGCAATCGCTTGTATGGTGTGCGCCCGCGCGGAACGGCAGAAGGATTTCAATCATGATGGATTGGTTGCCCCAGAGCATTCAACATAATCTTGACCTGCAAATCGTTCTGCCGCTGCTTCTCGAACGCGGGCTCAACTTTCTGGGCGCGATCCTCATTCTCGTGCTGGGCTACTGGTTCTCCGGCAGGGCGCGGCGATGGGTTGGATTTCTGGTCCGCCGGATTCCCAACAGCGACCTGATGCTCGAAAGTTTCTTCGGCAGCATCGTGGCCTATTCCGTCATGACCTTTACGGTCCTGGCGGTGCTGGCGAAGTTCGGCGTGCAGACGACGAGCCTTATCGCGCTTCTCGGCGCGGCCGGTCTCGCCGTCGGTCTCGCGCTTCAGGGCACACTCTCGAATGTCGCGGCCGGCGTGATGCTGCTCATCTTCCGTCCGTTCCGGGCCGGCGATTATGTCGAGGTCGGCGGGATCGGCGGCACCGTGAGGCAATTGACCCTTTTCACCACCGAGCTCGCCTCACCGGACAATATCCAGATCGTGGTTCCCAACAGCAATGTCTGGGGCCAGGCGGTGAAGAACTACAGCCGGCATCCCACGCGCCGGCTCGACCTTGTCTTCGGCATTTCCTATGCGGACGATATCGGCAAGGCCATGGACGCCATGCGCGAGGTCGCATTGCGCGACAGCCGGCTTCTCGCCGATCCGGCGCCCTTTGTCGCCGTCAACGCGCTTGGACAAAGTTCCGTCGACATGCTGCTGCGTGTGTGGATGAACAATGCCGATTACTGGCCGGTCAAATTCGACCTGACCCGCGCGGTCAAGGAGCGCTTCGACGCGGAGGGCATCACGATCCCCTTCCCGACCCAGACCGTCTACAACTTCGGCGACGCCGAATGGTCGAAGGCCGACCGGGCATGAACGGCTTCGTTTCGCCCTATTTCTTCCCCAATTTTATGGGATAGGCTGAACCCTCAGCGGGCGACAGGGAGTTTGCTCATGCAACGGATTTTCGGCGGCCCTATTCTTCCTACCCTGATCAAGCTCGCCGCGGCGTCCATCGTGGTCGGTCTTCTGCTCGCCTTCTTCGGCATCAGGCCCATCGACCTCTGGTACGATTTCATCGATACGGTCGTGCGCATCTGGCATATGGGTTTCGATGCGATCGACTGGTCGGTGAAGTATTTCCTGCTGGGTGCCGTCGTCGTGGTTCCGATCTGGCTGATCGTGCGGCTGTGGACCTTTCTCGTCGAAAAGAAATAATCGGCGGCTGACGTCGAGGTGACGCAAGGTCGGCAAGCCCCGCGTCCGATCCCGCACAGGCGCCGATAGCCACCGCACCCTAGCCAGGCCTTGCCCGTTCGTTATCCTGTGTCCAAACAACATGGGAGGACGGTTATGACATCGATGTTTCGCGACGGGCTGCTCAAGGGCAAGCGCATTCTGGTGACAGGCGGCGGCACAGGCCTCGGCAAGGAGATGGCCGAGGATTATCTGCGCCTCGGCGCGGAGGTCTATATCTGCGGCCGCCGCAAGAACGTGCTCGACGATACGGCAAAGGAGCTGATGGATCGCCATGGTGGTTCGGTGAAGACGCATGCCGTCGATATTCGCGTGGCCGGCGCGGTCGACGAGATGATTGGCGCGATCTGGGCCGATGGCGGCCCTCTCACCGGCCTCGTCAACAATGCGGCCGGCAACTTCATCAGTCCGACCAAGGACCTATCGCCACGCGGCTTCGACGCCATTGCCGGGATCGTCTTTCACGGCTCCTTCTACGTGACGCATGCCTGCGGGCGGCGCTGGATCGAAGGCAAGACCAAGGGCAGCGTCATCTCGATCCTGACGACATGGGTATGGAACGGCAGCCCCTTCACCGTGCCGTCGGCGATGTCGAAGGCCGGCCTCAACATCATGACGAAATCGCTTGCCGCGGAGTGGGGCCAGTACGGCATACGCCTCAATGCAATCGCGCCGGGACCTTTTCCGACCAAGGGCGCATGGGAGCGGCTGAGCCCCGGCGAATCCGTCGAGGGCGAAGGCGGGCGCGAAGGCATTCCGATGGGTCGTGTCGGGCGGATGGACGAGTTGAAGAACCTCGCCAGTTTCCTGATGGCGGATGGCTGCGACTATCTCACCGGCCAGACGATCGCGATCGACGGCGCGATGCATCTTGCGAGCGGCGGCAATTTCTCACGTCTCTCGAAGCTCTCCGAGGAAGAGTGGGACGGCATGCGCGACATGATCCGTTCGGCGAACGAAAAGGACAAGGCGCAGCGGAGCGTCTGACCCCGTTACCGCGCACTCCACATGATCGCCGTCAGGCGCCATTTCGCATACTCAGCCGGCGGAGGCATCTCACCAGCCTTCGCCGGCTTTTCTCCGCCGAAGACATAGATGATGTGATCCGATTTCGCCGCTGTGCAGAAGATACGCCCGGTGTAGCGGCCCGCGCCGGGGATGCAGTCCGGCCTGTCGCCGTGGCGATAGAGCGATTTCATGCGCGCCTTGATACGCGCACCCTTCTCATCGGCGATACGCGGCGTGAAAACCGTCACCCCAGTGACGCGCGGCGCCTTGCGATCACCGTTCGACTCAAGCTCCATCAGAAGCTCCTTGTCCTTCCAGACCCGCAGCACCGTATAGTTCGCCGCACCCTCGATCCTCACGGTTTCAGGGAGGATCTTCACCTCCGCGGGCAGGAGCTTTTCAAGGACTTTCACGTCGAACGCGACGGTGGCGTCGAGCGGCCCCACGCCCGTTTCGCGCACGACGTACGACTCCAATGGCGCGGACGCCGCCGCGGCACCTATCGTCGCCCCGCCCATCGCGACCAGCAGAGACAAGCTTTGGAGAATGCGCTTCGACACCATCGTTCCTCAATAGACGTTCAATTTCTGGATGTATCGTCGCCATCCCACAAGATGGCCGTCACGTGCCAGTCCAGCAGCGTTTCCGGCGGCGGCACCTGGCCGTCGGGCGCGGGAGGCGTGCCCTGCAGTTCGTAGATGATGCGATTGGAGCCCGATTGCGGACAATAGATGCGTCCCCGCTTTTCCATTGCACCCGCCATGCAGCCCGTCGGTTTGCTGGGCGGAAATATATCGCGGAAATAGGACCCGATGTGAATGCCGGCATCGTCGCGCACGATATCGCTCAGGATCAGCACACTCTGGACATGCTTGCCATCGCCCGAGGGATAAAGCTCGAGCAGCGTTCTGTCGCCATCCATGACGCGGATGACGCGCGCGCCGGGCTCGAGCGCCGAGGACATGGCCTCGCTCGCCTTGTATTGGGGAAGAAGATGAACGATCGCGTCCACCTCGAACGGCGTCTGGACTGTAATCGGGCCGACACTGTTCCTGCCGACGACGAGAGCGGCCGGCTTCGAACAGGCGTACAGAAAAATTACGCCCGCCAGAATCGCGGCTATCGCCGGTATGGGCTTCATCGTTCCTCCACTGGCGCAACCGCCGAAACCGCCCCCACGGCCTCCTAATCCATCACTATAACGACTTTCCCGACAGCTTTCCGGTCCTGAAGCAGGCGCATTGCATCGACGGCGCGTTCGAGAGGAAAGGTCGCACAGACATAAGGGGCGATCTTCCCTTCGGCGGCAAGCTTGTCGACCGCCTCGATATTGCGTTTTCCCGCCTCGGGATCGCGGCGTCCATATTCGCCGGCGCGCACTCCCACAACCGAGAAGCCCTTTATCAGCGGCATGTTGGCCGAGACGGTCGGTATCCGCCCGCTGGTGAAACCGATGACGAGGAGGCGCCCGTTCCAGGCGATGCAACGCACGCTTTCGTCGAAGACGTCGCCGCCGACGGGATCGTAGACGACGTCCGCGCCACGGCCTCCGGTCAGCGCCTTGACCTCCTCGCGGAACCCCCTCGTCACGTTGAGGACATGGTCGGCGCCGCGCGCCTTCACCACTTCCAGCTTTTCATCCGAGGCGGATGTCGCGATCACGGTCGCACCCCAGAGCTTGCCGATATCGACGGCCGCCATGCCGACGCCGCCCGTGCTTCCATGCACCAGCAATGTCTCGCCGGCCTTGAGCCCACCGCGTATGACGAGCGCGACATAAGCCGTGAGATAGGCGGCTGGATAGGCGGCCGCCTGAACGAAACCCATTCCTTTGGGTATGGGCCGACAAGCCGAGGCAGATGTGATCGCCTCTTCCGCGAAGCCGCCGATGCGCAAACCCGCAACCACTTCATCGCCGACCTTCAACGCAGTCACGCCGGGGCCGATTTCCGCGACCACGCCGGCGCCTTCCATGCCCGGCGAAAAAGGCAGTTCGGGTTTGAACTGATATTTTCCCTGTACCATCAGAATATCGGGGAAATTCACCGAGCACGCCTTGAGGCGAAGGCGCACTTCGCCCGGACCCGGCGGCGGCAAGGTGAGTTCATCCATGCGAAGGACCGATATGTCCTCCGACAATTCATGTACGCGCAGGCTGCGCATCGGCGTCTCCCTGTTTCAATTTCTTTGCGAGGGAGAATAGGTGGAGACCTTGCCCGAGATCAAACGACGCCCAGAGCTTCCAGAATGGTGACGAGGCCGAGCGCGAAGAAGATCGCCGCCGCCGAGCCGCGCACGAGTTGCATCGGCAAGGCCTTGGCGGCTGCCTCACCGAGAAAAACGACGGGCACGTTTGCCGCCATCATGCCGAGGGTGGTGCCGGCCGCAACGGCGACGAGATCGTGGAAGCGCGCGGCAAGGCCGATGGTCGCAAGCTGCGTCTTGTCGCCCATTTCAGCGAGAAAGAAGGCGATCGTCGTGGTGACAAAGGGTCCGAAGCGCGACGCGTCTCCTTTCAATTCACCGGCCTTGTCGGGGATCAGCATCCAGACGCCGCCGGCGACGAAGGAGATGCCCAGAACCCATTGAAGGATCTGCGGCGTCAACCAGTTTGCGACCAGAATGCCGGCTTCGGCGGCAAGTGCATGATTGAAGATGGTGGCGACAAAGATGCCGGCGATGATCGGCACGGGTTTCATGAAGCGCGTCGCCAGAACCAGCGTCAGAAGCTGCGTCTTGTCGCCGATTTCGGCGACCGCGACGGCGGAGAGCGAGATGAAGAAGGCTTCCATGAAGGGGCTCCGGCCGGGCGCGTTGAAACCAATGACCTGAGATACGCATCTGCCCGGCAAGCCGACACGCCTCAAGCCAAAGGTCTCGCCAAGCGGTGCTGGACACCTGCCGCGCGCGCCATGATCCGAGGACCAAGTTTGTTGACGCGCACCCCTCTCGCAATGGAAGGCGGCTACTCCCCTAAGGATGGGAGGGAATTAACACGGACGGCGATGGCACGGCAAGCCGAAAGACCGCAGACCCGTATAGCCCCCATATCTAAAAGGTGTGGAGAATGCGCCGGACGTCTCGGGCGATCTCCTCGCAGGCGCGCTTCGCCGCCGGCACGGCGCCCGTCATGGCGGTGAAGGCGTGTGGAAGATTGTCGTAGCAGCGATAGGTCGTGTTGACGTCGGCTTCCTGCAAACGCCGCGCATAGGCGATTCCCTGGTCGCGCAGAACGTCGAAGCCGGCCGTGATGACGATCGCGGGGCAAAGACCCTCGAGGTCGCCCGCCTTGAGAGGCGAGGCGCGCAGATCCTTCGCGTCGCCGCGGTCGTTGAGATAATGGCCGATGAACCACTCCATGATCTCGCGCGTCAGCGGATAGACATTCTCGCAGCTTTCCCAGGAGCCGCCCTGCCACTCCATATCCGTGACCGGATAGATGAGAAGCTGAAGCACCGGCGTCTCCTCGCCCGTGCGTCGGGTTTCCTGCGCGACGACGGCGGAGAGATAGCCTCCGGCACTGTCGCCGCCGACGGCAATGCGCCGCGTCATGCCGAGCGTCTCGGCATTGTCGCGCGCGTAGCGATAGACGGCGATCGCATCCTCGGCCGCCGCCGGGAACTTGTGCTCGGGCGCAAGGCGATAGGCGACGGACAGCACGACGCATTCGCCTTTTTCGGCCAGCATCGAACAGAAGGTGTCGCAGGTATCGAGATCGCCGATGACGCAGCCGCCGAAATGAAAGAAGACGAGACCAGGCAGCGGTCCGCCCGCGTTGCGCGGCGTGTAGAGCCGCGCGTCGAGCGGGCCGTCGGCGCCCGGCACCGTCATCGTCTCGACGAGAACGTTCCGGCTCGGCGTTCCATCGAGAAGCTTCAATCCTTCGGCTGTCGCGGCCCGCGCGGTTACGGGATCGAGCGTGACGATGGATGGCGCCTTCGCGCCCTGCACCGCGAGAAATTGCGCGCGGGCGTCGAGCGTGCGTCCGTCGATCGTCAACGGCTTGCCGCCCGACATCGCGACGAGTGCTCCGTCCGGCAATTGCAGCAATGCCCGAACGATCAGCTTCTGTATACCCACCGGCCCCTCCCGAGACTTACCCCTTCTTCGCGTCGGCCTTGATCGGCAGAGCGTGAAATCCATGCAGCACGAGCGTCGTGGCGAAATCGGCGGCGACCTTGGGATCGATCTCGGCCCGCATGATCATGCGGTCGCCGATTTCCATGGCCATGCCGACGACAGCGGCCATCAGATATTCCGAGTCGACCGGCGGCACGTTGCCGTCGCGGATATCCTCTTCGATGTATTCGCGGATTTCCTCGAAGCCGGCGATCATCTCCGGCGTATCCATGCGGACGCGCAGCGCGGCCGGATTGCGGCGCATGATCTGAAAGGTCATGCGGTCGGTTGCGAGATAGTCGAAATAGGTGCGATAGGCGTTGCGGATGAATTCCTCGAAATTGCGCGAGCGGATGCGATCCGCCTTGAGCCGCGGGCGGATGCGGCGCATGCCGTCATCCATCAGGGCCTCGAAGGCCTCTTCCTTGCTCTTGTAGTAATTGTAGAAAGTACCCGAGGCGAGACCGGTCTTGCGGATGATGTCGCGCACCGTCGTCGCGCCATAACCGAGCTCCGCGAACACTTCCCGCGCGGCGTTCAGAATAGCTTCCCGGTTATTGAGCTTCGTCTGCTCGCGCTTGCCCATCGGCTTTGCCGAGGACGCGAATGCGCCGTCCTGCCCCACAAGCGGCGCCTTCTCCTTCACCTCGGTCATGATCGAACCAGGGCCCTCATATAGGCAGACGAAATCATCACTTCTCCTCGAGGCGCAGCCCTGCGCCGATGCCGAATCCACCCTAATCTAGACGAAAGCGCCGCGAGGTCAATTTGACGAGCGACCCGCTCGCGAGAAAAATGTTGAAAATCAATGCGTTGCGGCCATATTCCGCGGCAGGTCTCGCTATTCGTCGAGACGAAAGTCCAGTCCCATGATCGCCATGTCGACCGTTTTTCCGTCCGCGGCGAGAGGCAGGATGAGTGTCTGGAAGCGGTAATAGGCCTTGTCGATCCAGAAGAGCCTGCCTTCGAAGGCGAGCGGGGCGCGGCTTTCGATCAGTCGGCCGATCAGGGCGACTGTCGCCTCAAGCAGGGGGCCGGTGAATATCTCCCGCGCCCTCATTCCGGTCCGGTTATGGCCGATCATCTCGACAAATTTCGTCCCGGTCAGGCGATAACGATAGTCAAGCGGGTCGCGCAGGATATCGACGAGGGCGACATAGGGCATCAGGCGCGGGATATCCAGCGGATCGATGTCGCGCCGGCCGGGCAAGCCGTCCTCTGACTTCTTGCTCAACCAATAGGCCCTAAGCTCGCGCAACTTGACGTCGAGCGAGGCCGGATCGGCCAGCAGCTTGAAATCGGTTACCGCGTCCAGCATCAGTTCCCCGCACCGAAGCGAATGGGATCGCCAATCCCTCCACCTGACGTTAGGCTTCCTACCGTAACGATCAAGGTGCGGATAAGTACATGGCAGCTGAATTCAGGATGACGCCGGAAACCATGCTGGCCATGAAGGACATGCTGATGCAGCACGTGCCGCACATGAAGGCGCTGGGCGTCGAGATCGTCGATGCCGCGACCGCTCAGGCCTGGCTCCGCGTGCCTTATGACGAGAAGCTGATCGGCAACATCGAAACGGGTGTCATCCATGGCGGCGTCATCACGACGCTGCTCGACAATAGCTGCGGCATGGCCGTGCAACTCGCGATGAACGAACCGACGTCGATCGCGACGCTCGACCTGCGGATCGATTACATGAAGCCGGCGACACCGGGGCTCGCGCTGACCGCCCATGCGCATTGCTACAAGACGACGCGTAATATCGCTTTCGTACGCGGCACCGCCTATCACACCGATGCGGAAGACCCCATCGCGGCCTGTGTCGGAACTTTCATGCTGGGCGCCAACCGCACGGTTCCATCGAGCGTGGCGGCGGCGAAGGCCGCGCTCGAAGCGACGGCGAAGGAGTGAGGCAATGAGCGAGACCAAGGTGCCGCCGCGCGATCTCAACCGCTTCGTCGCGGAGATTCCCTATGCCCGCTTCCTCGGCATTACGGTCGACCAGAAGGGCAACGAGATCACGACCGTCATGGCGTTCGACCACAAGCTCATCGGCAATCCGATGCTGCCGGCACTCCATGGCGGCGTCATCGGCGCCTTTCTTGAAATGACGGCGATCATCCAGCTCGCCTTCGAGACGGGCAGCGCCGCGATCCCGAAGCCGATCGGCCTCACCATTGACTATCTGCGATCCGGCAGACCGCTCGACACCTATGCCCGCGCCCAGATCACCAAACAGGGCCGCCGCGTCGCGACCGTTCACGCGGAAGCCTGGCAGGACGACCGTTCGAAGCCCATCGCCGCCGCGCATGGGCATTTCCTGCTGAAGACGAGCGAGGAGCCGGCTTCCTGACGATGGTGGACGAGAGCCACTTTCCAACGCCGCGCGTCACGCATGCACAGGTGCTGCGGCTCGCCGGGCCGATCGTGCTTTCCAATATCTCCACGCCACTGCTCGGCATTGCCGACATGGTGGTCATCGGCCGCATTCCCAATCCCGCCGCGCTCGGCGCCATCGCGCTTGGCGGCACGATCTTCAATTTCGTCTATTGGGGCTTCGGGTTCCTGCGCATGGGAACGACGGGGCTGACCGCGCAGGCGGTCGGCGCGGGCGACGCGCCGGAGGTGAGCGCCAATCTCGGCCGCGCGTTGCTCATCGCGCTCGCCATCGGGCTTTCGCTCATCGCGTTGCAATGGCCGATAGGGCTTGCCGCCTTCGCGCTCCTGAAGGGCAGCCCGGACGTTCAGACCATGGCGCATGACTTCTTCGCGATCCGCATCTGGAGCGCGCCTTTCACCCTCGCCAATTTCGCCATCCTCGGCTGGTTCATCGGCCGGCAGAAGGCCAATGTCGCGCTGGTGCTGCAGGTCTTCATGAACGGCATCAACATCGTTCTCAATGTGACCTTCGTCGCCGTGCTCGGCTGGGCGGTCAAGGGCGTCGCCCTGGGCACGGTGATCGCCGAAATCGCGGCGACCGGGCTCGGCCTTTTTCTCGCCGCACGCAATCTCAAATCCGTCGGCTGGCATTGGGAGTGGCCGCGGCTCCTCGACCGCGAGAAGCTCGGCCGCATGATCGCTGTCAATCGCGACATCATGATCCGCACCTTCTGCCTCATCTTCGCCTTTGCCTTTTTCACCTCCCAGGGCGCGCGCTCGGGCGACGTGTTGCTCGCGGCCAATGCCGTGCTCGGACAGTTCATCGCCGTCTCGGCCTTTCTTCTCGACGCCTTCGGCTTCGCGGCGGAGGCCCTGGTCGGTCAGGCGGTCGGCGCGCGCGAACGCGCCACCCTCGATCAGGCGGTGAGGCTTTCGGCGCTCTGGGCGGGCGGGGTCGCGTTCGCGCTTTCGGTCGGGCTTCTCGTCGCCGGCCCCTTCTTCATCGATATGCTGACAACCTCATCCGAGGTGCGCGAGGCGGCGCGGCTTTACCTGCCCTGGGCGGCGGCGGCGCCTTTTGCGGCGGTCTGGTGCTTCCTGCTCGACGGCATATTCATCGGGGCGACGCGATCTGGCGAAATGCGCAACGCCATGGCGCTGTCGCTCGGCATCTTTCTCGGCGCATGGTGGCTGCTTGCGGGGCCTTACGGCAATCACGGGCTCTGGGCGGCCCTGATCCTTTTCTATCTGGCGCGCGGGGCGACGCTTTTGCGGCTCTATCCCGCCATCGCGAAAGCGGCCACGCGCGATCCCGCCGTCACATATCGGTGAAGAGATCGAGCACGTCTTCCGGCGGACGGCCGAGCTTGGCGCGCTGACCGAAAATGACGACGGGGCGCTCGATTAGGATCGGATTCTCCGCCATCGCTTTGACGAGTTGGTCGTCGGTCAGCTTGTCGTTGTCGAGCGCGAGTTCCTTGTAGACAGGTTCCCCCTTGCGCATCAGATCGCGCGGGCGCATGCGCAGCTTCTTCAGCACCGATTTGATGTCGTCGGCGCTCGGTGGCGTCTTCAGATACTCGATAATTTCAGGATCGAGCCCATGTTGTTCGATCAGCGAGAGCGTCGCGCGCGATTTACTGCAGCGCGGATTATGCCAGATGACGACTTTCGGCATGAGCTTTCCTTCTTATTTTGCGTCGAGGCCGACCGCGTCGCGAAGATGCGCGATGCCGTCGGCGGCGAGCAGCAATGCGAGTTCGCGCTTGATGCGGCTGACAAGCGTCGGGCCATCATAGGTAAGCGCAGTGTAAAGCTGAACCAGCGAAGCGCCGGCGCGAATTTTCGCATAGGCGTCGGCGCCGCTCGAAACGCCGCCGACACCGACGATCGGAATTTTTCCGTTCGTCAGCCGATACATGCTGCACAACACCTCGGTCGAGAGCGCAAAGAGCGGTCGTCCGGAGAGGCCGCCCGCTTCGCGCGCATGAGGACCGGAGACGAGGCCCTCGCGGTGGATCGTCGTATTCGAAACGATGAGGCCATCGAGCTTCTGCTCGCATGCGACGGCGGCGATGTCGGCAAGTTCCTCGTCGTTGAGATCGGGTGCGATCTTGAGAAGAACCGGCGTGCGCCCCTTGCGCGCCTTCAGCACGCGCGTCACCAGTCCCTCGAGCTCCGCCCTGTTTTGCAGCGCGCGGAGACCCGGCGTGTTGGGCGAGGAGATGTTGACGGTGAAGTAGCTCGCCAACCCCTCGAAGGCCGCAATGCCCGCCTCGTAATCGGCGACACGGTCGGCGGAATCCTTGTTCGCGCCGATGTTGACGCCGATGATGCCGGGTCGCGCGCGCCGCGCGACGAGGCGGCGTTTCAGGGCATCGTGGCCTTCATTGTTGAAGCCCAGACGATTGACGACGGCGCGCTCGTCAGCAAGGCGAAAGACGCGCGGGCGCGGGTTGCCGGATTGCGGACGCGGGGTCACCGTGCCGACTTCCGCGAAACCGAGGCCGAGTTTCAACATCGCGTCGGGCACTTCGCCGTTCTTGTCGAAGCCGGCGGCGATGCCGACGGGATTGGGAAAGTGCATGCCCCAGAGATCGATGCCGAGCGACGAGGGGTCCGGCGCGACATCGCGCGGCGCAAGGCCGAGTTTCAGCGCAAGGATCGTCAGGCGATGGGCGCGCTCGGGCTCGACGAAGCGGAGCGCCGGACGCGCCAGGGGGAAAAGGTCCATGAGGTCTAGTCCATCGCCGGAAAGCGATGCTCGCCGCTCGCGCAGAGCGGCAGCGGATCGACGCTCCGCACGGCCGTCAAGGGAAGGTCGCCATAAAGATGCGGGAAGAGCGCACCGCCGCGCGAGACTTCCCATTTGAGATCAAGATTTGAGGCATCGATTGCGACGAGCAGCAGGTCAGCGGCGCCGGAAAAATGCTTCGCGGCGGTTTCGGGCGCCTGGGAGGCGGTCGAGAAATGGATGAATCCGTCCCGGCGGTCGACGGCCGAGCCCTCAAAGCGACCCCGCGCCTCCGCGGCGCGCCACTCCGCTTCATGCACGATCTTGTAGATGATGCGCGCGCCCATATGCCCGTCCGCCTCTGTCGTTCGCGGTCGCAATGTAGCGATGGGGAAACGCCGCGACAAGGAAAGCCGCGCCTTTCCGGGCAAGGAACCTCATGACTGGACAGGGCCGTTTTCTATGCCATAATTCCTAAATCAAGAGGAATTGGCCCGAGGTTAGGATTTAAGACCTTCATGCCCTCATCGCTTTCCCATGGCCGGCTTTGGACCGGAATCGACCAGTTGGCGCGGCGGCATGGGCTTTCGGTCTCGGGTCTCGCCAAGGCGGCCGGCCTCGATCCGACGGCCTTCAACAAATCGAAACGCGTGACCCCGGAAGGGCGGCCCCGCTGGCCGAGCACGGAAAGCCTGTCGCGCATTCTGGAAGCGACCGGCGCGAGCCTCGACGAACTGACGCTGCTGATCGAAGGCGAGGAGGCCGGCGGACGGCAGCGGCGCGTTCCGCTTATCGGCCTCGCCCAGGCCGGCACAGGCGGCTATTTCGACGATGCCGGATTTCCGGTCGGCGGGGGCTGGGACGAGGTCAGCTTTCCCGATGTGAAGGACGAGAACGCCTATGCACTCGAAGTCGCGGGCGACAGCATGGCGCCGGTCTATCGCGACGGCGATACCATCGTCGTCTCGCCCGCGGCCTCCGTCCGCCGCGGCGACCGCGTCGTCGTCAAGACGATTTCGGGCGAGGTCATGGCCAAGGTGCTGGCGCGGCGCACGGCGAAAAGCGTCGAGCTCCAGTCTCTCAATCCGGCCTATGAAACGCGTGTGCTGAAGCCCGAGGACATCCTCTGGATGGCGCGCATCATCTGGGCAAGCCAGTAAAGTTCAGCGGGAAGATCTTGACGGCCGGATCGGTTCGGCGGCGAGCCCGAGCTGTTCGCGCAGGATGACCTTCAAGGCGCCGTCGTCATGCGCCTCCAGCGCGAATTTCATACGTTCGGCCCTGTGCTGCGCAAAACGCTGAAAGGCGTCCGTCGGGTCGCCCCGCAATGCGCTTTCGAGCACCTGTCGCGCTTCCGCGCGCTCCCATGCGCCGCCCATGGCCAGAAGTTGCAGCGCATATTGATAGGCGATGGCCACATTGCCGGGATCGAGGGCAAGCGCATAATTGTAGGCCGCAATGCCCTTCTCGCTCGAGGCGCCATAGATCGTCTCGCCGAGCGCGCCGCCGTCGTGGACGATCTCGAGATTCCAGCCGCCAAGAAGCGCGTTCGCCCAGGGATTTGTCGGCGCAAGCTCCAGCGCTTCGTCGATATGCTTGCGCGCCTCTTCCGCATAGCCGGCGAAATGCGCCGCCACGCTGCCGTCGATGCGGCCGAGAAAGCCGAGCGCCAGAGCGAGATAGAGGTGCCCCTCGGCGTTTTTCGGATCGAGTGCGATCGCGGCACGGGCGCTCTTTGCGGCCTGCTCGAAGTCGTCGCGGCGCGAACCGCCTTCCGCGACGAAGTCTCCATAAGCAAGTTCCGCGCGGGCCGCTAGCGCCTCGCCTTCGGCGCTGCCGACACCGTGAGCGCGTTCGGCCGCTTCGCGAAACCGGCCTTGCACGAACGCCTCATGGGCAGCGTCAAGCGGCGAGCTCGCCCATGCCGGACGCAAGGCGGGCAAGACAACCACGAGAAGCAGCACGAGGGAAAAGCGCAAAGCAGACATGACGGCGCACATGATCCTTCAGCATGGCGGACGCGGCAAGCGGTACGCCTCGCCCCGATGCATTGCCGACCTTCACGTCTGCGTGTTTGCCGCGCATGTGTCGACGCTATGGAGAATTGCGTCTGAAAATCAGCCTTTCGACAGATCCTCGCCCGCGAGAGCGCGACGGATCAGTTCACGCGTGTTGTCGATGCCGTAAAGCGCCGCAAACGAACCAAAGCGCGGCCCACGCTCCTGCCCGAGCAGCACCTGATAGATCACCTGGAAGAAAGCGACTGAGACGCCAGGACCGCCTTCCGGGCTCTTCTTCGTATGATCCTGATAGCGCTCGATGCCGCGCGCCACATCGAGCAGGGTATTCTGGATCGTCTCACCGTCCGCATCAGAGGGCAGCGTACCGAGTGCCTCGGAAAGTGCCCGGAGCGCCTCGGTTTCAACCTCGTCCGGCGCACGGAACACCTTGGCCGGCTTCACGAAGTCGTCGAAGTAGCGGATCGCATAGCCGGCCAGCCTATCGAGTTCCGGATGCGTCTCCGGCGTCACGCCGGCGACGTGCCGCGAGATGAAGCCCCAGAGCACGGCCTTGTCATGCGCATGAGACGCGCTGACGAGATTGAGCAGCAGCGCGAAGGAAACCGGCAACTCGATAGCAGGCGGATTGCCGTTATGAATATGCCAGACCGGATTGCCCAACCGCTCCTTCCAGTCCTGACGCGGATAGGCAGCGAGATACTGGTAGTACTCGTCGACGGCGCGGGGGATGACGTCGAAATAGAGCTTCTTCGCCTGGCGCGGACGCTGGAACATATAGAGCGCGAGGCTCTCGGTCGGCGCATAGGTCAGCCACTCGTCGATGGTGAGGCCGTTGCCCTTCGACTTGGAAATCTTCTCGCCCTTTTCGTCGAGGAAAAGTTCGTAGACGAAGTGCTCCGGCGGGTGGCCGCCAAGCGCTTTGCAGATACGGTCGTAAACGCCCATGTTCGGGCCGTGATCCTTGCCGAACATTTCGAAATCAACGCCGAGCGCGGCCCAGCGCGCGCCGAAATCCGGCTTCCATTGCAGCTTCACCCGGCCGCCAGTCACGGGCAGAGTCGTTTCTTCGCCGTCCTCGTCGTCGAAAACGATGGTCGCATCCGCGACATTCACCTTCTTGATCGGGACATAGAGCACACGGCCGGTCTTGGGCGAGATCGGCAGAAAGGGCGAATAGGTCGCGCGCCGTTCCGGCCCAAGCGTCGGCAGCATGATGGCCATGATGTCGTCGTAGCGTTCGGCCACGCGTCTGAGGATCGCGTCGAAGCGGCCCGCCTTGTAATATTCGGTCGCGCTCGCGAATTCATACTCGAAGCCGAACGTGTCGAGGAAGCGCCGGAGCATCGCATTGTTGTGGTCGCCGAACGACGGGTATTCGTTCGTGAACGGGTCGGGCACCCGCGTCAGCGGCATGTGCAGATAAGGCTCGAGGAAAGCGCGGTCCGGCACGTTGTCCGGAATCTTGCGCATCCCGTCCATGTCGTCCGAAAAGCAGAGAAGCCGCGTCTTGACGCCCGGCGCCAGGATTTCGAAGGCACGGCGCACCATCGTCGTGCGGGCGACCTCGCCGAAAGTGCCGATATGCGGCAATCCGCTGGGGCCATAGCCGGTCTCGAACAGCACCGTCCGGTCCGGATTGCCTTCTTTTTCCAGCCTTTCCACGATTTTGCGGGCTTCCTCGAACGGCCAGGCCTTGCTCACCCGGGCGGCTTCAAGGAGTTCGTCATCGTTAATGGCTGGTGAATTCGACGGCATTTTTGACCCGAAACGAAACTGCTTAATGATTTGTAAAGCGCCGGGACCCTAAGCTCCCGAGACCCTGCCCGTCAACGCGGCGCGTGCCGCACTGGCACCCTTTGACTATCGAAAGACTAACTGAAGTACGTACCATGCCCGAGTTCGATTCGGCCCACAGGGAAGCCCCGGAAGCGGATGAAGCCGAACTCGCCATGAAAGGTCGGGCCCGTCGGCAGCCCGACCTTGCCACACGCATCAACGCCGAGCAGGTCCGGCTGCTGCTCGATCTCGGCGAAACCAGCCGCTACACGGTTTTCGGCGGCATATTGGTGGTCGGCCTCGCCTTCTATCCAGCCGCCCCTGTCTGGGCGACGGCTGTCGTCGTCCTGATCCAGCTCGCCGCGCAGTTCGCCTTCGACCGTGTACGCTCCGGCTTTCGCTCCGATCCAGACGCGTCCGAACGCGCCTCTCTCTGGGCGCGGCGTTATGCGATCGTCACGCTCGTCAGCGGTTCAACCTGGGGTATCGGCGGGTTGCTGTGGTTGCCCGGCGCGTCCTTCGCACATCACGTCTTCTATGCGCTTGTTCTATCCCTGCTCTGCATGGCGACCGCGATCACGCGCGCGACCTATCCGCCCGCCGTCATCGCCTATATCGGCGCGACGACGGCGCCGACCCTCGCCATGCTCCTTCTTTCGCGCGAACCCCTCGGCTATGCGACAGTGGCGCTCGCCTGCATGTTCCTGCTGACGATTGTCGGCTGGACGCGGCGGGTCAACCGCTCCTACCGCGAGGCGATCCGGCTGCGCTTCGAGAATTCCGATCTCGTCGAACGCATGGCGCGCGCGCATGCCGCGACGGAACAAAAACGCGCCGACGCAGAAGAAGCCGAGCGCCGGGCGATGGCGGCCAATCGGGCAAAGAGCGAGTTCCTGGCCATCCTCGGACATGAAGTGCGCACACCGCTCGACGGCATCGCGCGCATGGCGAACCAGCTTCGCGAGGAGCCACTAAGCGAGACCCAACTGAACCTGGCGCAAGCCATGGCCGAGTCGAGCCGCATGCTGCGGCGTCTGTTCGACGACATGATCGACTTCTCGCAGATCGAGGCGCGGTCGCTCGAATTGAAACCCCTGAGCTTCGATCCGTCGGCGCTTGCCCGCAGCGTCGTGCGCTTGATGCGCACGCATGCCAAGGAGCGCGGTCTCTCGCTCGAACTCGATCTGGTACCCGGCGTCCCCGCCTACATGAACACCGATCCCGACCGGCTGAGACAGGTTCTCGTCAACCTCCTCTCGAACGCCCTCAAATTCACCGAGACCGGCGGCGTCATTCTCAGGCTTCAGCCGGTCGCCATCGGACATAGCCTGGGCGGCTTGCGCTTCTCGGTGCTCGATACCGGCGTCGGTCTCACGTCCGACGCTCAGGCGCATCTCTTCGAAAGCTTCTCACAAGGCGGGGCTGCACTGGGGCAAGACCGACCCGGTGGCATCGGCCTCGGCCTTGCGATCGCGGATCGCCTAGTCCGTCTGATGGGCGGCCAGATCGGCGTCGACAGCGCAACCGGCCAAGGCAGCACCTTTTGGTTCCTGCTGCCACTCGACCCCGGAGCGAGCCTTTCCCCATCCGACGAGCATGGGCAAGCCGGCACGGCGCTGACGCGCGAACGGCTGATCGACTATGATTATCTTTACGAACTCGAACGCGAATTCGGGCCCGAACAGATCAACGAGCGAATGTTGGCCGTGATCGAGCGCGTTCTCGATCTCCAGGGCAAGATCGAAGCAGCACGGGAGACACGCGACCGGACGGCGCTCGCGGCCCATATCGCCGCCATCGAGAAAGAGGCCGAGCAAAGCGGATTGCCCGCAATTACGGGCATCGCACGCGATATCGGCATGGCGCTCGAAAGAGGCCAGCTCGAGAGCGCATTGCACGACATTCCGCGTCTGCAACAGAAGATCGCGGCGAGCTGGCGCGCCCTGTCCCACGCATTTCCGAAACTCCGAAGCTGACGCCTGTCTTTTGCGCGGGGCTGGCTATACTGCCCCGTCATGGCCCCTGCACCACCGGACGATTCGGCGGTCTCCCGCTCCGAGGCGGGCCCCGTCCTGCCCGACGCCGCCGCGCTCGTCCCGGCGCGCATCGGCGTGGGCGGCGGACCGAAAGAAAGCCGGGGCCGCTGGGGCGCGCTTGCGGTCACCGCCGACGGCGAGGTCGAGGAACTCGACGCGGACAGAGCGCTCGACAGGCTCGCCCGCGACGCGGTTCTGGTCGTCCATCCCGCCTTCACCGCCCGGCGCATCGCAATCGGCCTTGCCATCGACGGTCATGGGCGGCGCGGCTTCCGCGAGCCCGGACCGAAAGTCCTCGACCTGCTCGAACTCTTCGCCTTCGTTCATCCGGCCGCACCCTGCTTGCCGACGCCGGGTGGACTTGCCCGTGCGCTTGGGCTTCGGACGAACGAGACGCCCGAAGCCCAAGCCCTGATGCTGCACGAGGCCGCGGCGCGCCTTCTCTCCACGCTGCAATCGCCGCATTATCCGGACCGGTCTGCCGCCGCGCGTATTGCCTGGCGCATGGCGGAAGCCGGCTGGGCCTGGGCGCCGGGTGTGCTCGCCGCACTTGGCGACGTCATCGCGCGGGAGGGCAAGCCGCGCCCGGGCCGCGGCTTCGACGTCTGGAACGATCTCGCCGAATGGGAAGAGCGTGCGCCACGCGGGGCACCCGGCCAATTGCCCGTGAGCGAGGCCGAAGCCCGCGCACGGCTCGCCGAACTCGTCGGCGCGGAGGCCGAAAAGCGCGCCGGCCAATCCGATTTCGCGGCGGAGACGGCGCACGCCTTCGGACCGCGCGAAGCCGCCGGCGCGCCCAACATCGTCATCGCGGAAGCGGGCACCGGCATCGGCAAGACGCTCGGCTATATCGCGCCGGCAAGTCTCTGGGCCCAGCGCAACAAGGGCACCGTCTGGCTCTCGACCTACACAAAGAACCTGCAGCGGCAGCTCGATCAGGAACTGACGCGTCTCTACCCGGATCCCGCTGAAAAGATCGAAAAGGCCGTCATCCGGAAAGGGCGCGAGAATTATCTCTGCCTGCTGAACTTTGCCGAAATAGCGGACCGGGCCGTTCTTTCCGGCGGCGCCGTGGCCGTCGGTCTCGTTGCCCGCTGGGCCAAGGCGAGCCGCGACGGCGACATGGTCGGCGGCGATTTTCCGGCCTGGCTCGCGCAACGCCTGGGCAGCGGGACGAGCGGGCGGTCGGCGCTGACCGACAGGCGCGGCGAATGCGTCTATACGGCCTGCCCGCATTTCAAAAAATGCTTCATCGAAAAGGCGATCCGCAAGGCGCGCCGCGCCGACATTGTGGTCGCGAACCACGCGCTCGTCATGCGTCAGGCCGCGCTCGACCAGGCGGCCGCCATGCTTATTCCACTGGCGCAGCGCAACGCCGCTGCAAAGGTCGAGGCTGCCGGCAATGCGGAGGATGAAGAGCCGACCGGTCGCGAGGCGCGGTCGCGCTTCGTCTTCGATGAGGGACATCATATCTTCGATGCGGCCGACAGCGCCTTTTCCGCGCATCTCTCCGCCTCGGAAGCCGCCGAGTTGCGCCGCTGGATTCGCGGTGCCGAAGGCCAGCGCGGACGACGCGGGCGCGGACTTGAAGACCGTATCGGCGATCTCGTGGCGGGCGACGATATTGCCGAGGAAGCGCTGTCGGCGGCGATCAATGCCGCCTCCGCCTTGCCCGGCCCCGGATGGCCGGGTCGTCTCAACGACGGCGCCCCGCGCGGAGCCGCCGAACAGTTCCTCGCGCTGGTGCGGGGGCAGGTCCACGCACATGCCGAGGACAGCGACACCCCCTTTTCGATCGAAGCGGAAATCGAGCCGCTCGCGACGGGGATCGCGGAAGCAGCGCGTACGCTCGACACGGCGCTTGAACGGCTTGCGGCGCCGCTCTTCAGGATCACGGAGCGTCTGCGGGCACGGCTCGACGCCGAAGCCGAGGATCTCGACACCTCCATGCGCATCCGCATGGACGCCGCCGCCCGCGGCCTGGAACGCCGGGCGAAGCTTCTCATTCCTTCATGGCGATCCATGCTGGGGGGCCTCGGACGGCCGGTGCCGGTGCCGGAAGACTTTGTCGACTGGTTTTCGATCGATCGCATCGGTGGACGCGAAGCCGATGTCGGCATGCACCGGCACTGGCGCGACCCTACGATCCCTTTCGCTGAGGCGGTGCTCGAACCCGCGCATGGCGTCGTCATCACCTCGGCGACGCTGCGCGACCG
>NZ_DATKFR010000475.1:0-3233 GCF_035511255.1 Parvibaculum sp. | reverse complement strand
GACGTGAAGGCGCTTTGCGACTTCCACGTGCCATCGACGGTGAGGCGGGGCGACCTGCTTCTGACAGTTTCGACCGGGGGAAAGTCCCCGGGCCTCGCGCGGCGCCTCCGGCGCTATCTCGAGGATTTGTTCGACCCCGATTGGGCCGGACGGCTTCAGGACCTGGCGGAACGCCGGGACGCCTGGCGCGAGGAGGGCCTGGACATGTCCGAAATCGGACGGCGGACCGAGGCCCATATCGATGAGAAAGGTTGGCTCCCATGACAGTCCTGCAGCTCAAGAGCCATGAAAACCGGGCGGCCGTAATGGACGCCCAGACCGTGGTTTCGCCGCGCCTGAGCGGCTTGCGCGAACGCTACGAGGGGCTGACCGGACAGGCTTTGCTCGAAGCGACGATCAAGGGCGAATTCGCGGGCAAGATCGCGGTCGTTTCCTCGTTCGGCGCCGAGTCTGCCGTGCTTCTGCACATGGTTGCCGAGATCGATCCGGCCACACCGGTCATCTTCCTGAACACCGGCAAGCTTTTCGGCGAGACGCTGCGTTATCGCGACCGCCTGCAGGAGCGCCTTGGCCTGACCGATGTGCGCGCCGCCGGGCCGCACCCGGCCGATCTTGCTGCGCGCGATCCGAACGGCGCGCTGTGGAACGCCGACCCCGACGCCTGCTGCTTCGTGCGCAAGGTTCTGCCGCTCGAACGGGCCCTGAAGGGCTTCGAGGCCTCGATCACTGGCCGCAAGCGCTTCCAGACCTCCGCCCGGACGACCATGGAGCCGATCGAGGAGGAGGCCGTGCGCGGCACCGGCGAGCCCGGCAGCGCCAGGGGTACGCGCTTCAAGATCAACCCGCTGGCTCTCTGGGGCCAGGAGGAGCTTGAGCGGTACACCGACGCAAACAGGCTGCCCCGTCATCCGCTGGTGAAGGACGGATACCTCTCCATCGGCTGCATGCCCTGCACCGAGCGCGTGCCGGAAGGCGGCAGCTATCGCGACGGCCGCTGGGTCGGCCGCGACAAGGACGAATGCGGCATCCACCTGCCGATCAACACGGGCGGCGACGGTATCTGAAGCCCGTCCCGCTTATTCCGCCGTCCCTCAATTTGCAGCTTGAGTAGCCGTGAGGGATTTGTTACATCGGCGCGTCCTTGAGACATGCGCGGTCGTGGCGGAATTGGTAGACGCGCAGCGTTGAGGTCGCTGTGGGGCAACCCGTGGAAGTTCGAGTCTTCTCGACCGCACCATGCCGCAAGGACAAGACGAAGAGCCGGCTCCCGAAAGGGTGGCCGGCTTTTTCTTTGGCTCTCCTCTTTGGGACATCCGGGCGCGCTGGCGAGAGGCGCGCAAATGACGCACACTGCCGCCGAACTTTCCGTCCGCTGTCGCCATGGCGGCCACGATTGCCGAGGCCTTGATGCGTGTGTTGTCGTCGTTCCGTCTGTCCCTGCCTTTTTTGTGTCTGTGTCTCCTCGGGATCCTGCCGGGTCCTGCTTGGGCGGAAGCCTGGCATGAAGGCAATCCCATGACGACGGCGCGCGCCAATGCGGGCGCGGCGGTTCTGGGCTCCGACCTTTATGTCGTCGGCGGCGGGAGTACGTCGGGTCCGCGGGCGCTGACCGAGGTCTACGACACGATCGGCGACATCTGGCGCGCCGACGTGGCGCTGCCCATCGGACTCGAGCAGTTCGGCATCGCGGCGAGCGACGGCAGGATTTACATCGCCGGCGGTTACGCGACGGGCGGTACGCGCGACGATCCGACGGTGGACGAGACGAATGCGATGTGGATCTTCGATCCCGCGCGCGGCTGGCGTAACGGCGCGCCGATGCCGGACGCGCGCGTCGCCCTGGGCCTCGCGGCGGTGGGCGGCAAGCTTTATGCGGTCGGCGGACGGGGCGTCGAGGCGGGCCGCGTATTCATCTATGATCCGGCGGCCGACGTCTGGTCGACGGCCAGGAGCAATCTGCCGGCGCCGCGCGCGCGGGCGGCGGTCGTTGCGCTCGGCACCGACATTTACGTCATCGGCGGCATCGAGGACGGCAGGCCGACGGCGCGCGTCGACATCTTCGATACGACGCGCGACGCCTGGCGCGCCGGGCCGTCCCTGCCGATCGCGCGCGAAGGCCATGCTGCGGCGCTGCTCGACGGCAGGATTCATGTGCTGGGCGGCGAAAGCCTGTCGCCGCCGAAAACCTATGGCGATCACTTCGTGCTTGCGAACGGCGCCTGGTCTCGCGCCGCGCCCTTGCCGACGCCGCGCCACGGCGCTGTTGCCGGGGTTGCGGGCGGCAAGCTTTTCGTCGTCGGGGGAAGTCCCGGCGCCGGCGTCTATACGGTCTTTACCCAGACCGATGTCGTCGATATCTACTCACCCGGCAAATAGAACAATAAAGAAGGTTCGCCGCCATGGCTTCCGATTTTCAATCGCTCGATTTCGACCTCGGCGAAACCGCCGACATGATCCGCGACACCGTGCGGTCCTATACGGCGGACCGGATCGCGCCGCGCGCCGCCGAGATCGACGCCTCCAATATGTTTCCGCGCGACCTCTGGCCCGAGCTCGGCAATCTCGGTCTCCTCGGCATTACGGTCGAGGAAGAATTTGGCGGGGCGGGGCTCGGCTATCTCGAGCATGTGGTCGCGATGGAAGAGATCAGCCGCGGCTCGGCGAGCGTCGGTCTGTCCTACGGGGCGCATTCCAATCTCTGCGTCAATCAGCTTCGCCGCTGGGGCACGGATGCGCAGAAGCACAAATATCTGCCGAAGCTCATCTCGGGCGAGCATGTCGGCGCGCTCGCGATGTCGGAGCCGGGTGCGGGCTCGGATGTCGTCTCGATGCGCTTGAGAGCCGAGAAGAGGGGCGACCGCTACGTCCTCAACGGCAACAAGATGTGGATCACCAACGGGCCGGATGCCGAAACGCTGATCGTCTATGCGAAGACCGAACCGCAAGCCGGGCCGAAGGGCATCACGCCCTTCATCATCGAAAAGAGCTTCAAGGGGTTCAAGCCGGCACAGAAGCTCGACAAGCTCGGCATGCGCGGCTCGAACACGGCCGAACTCGTCTTCGAGGATTGCGAAGTGCCCGAGGAGAATGTTCTCGGCAAGCTGAACGAAGGCGTGCGCGTGCTGATGTCGGGCCTCGACTATGAGCGCGCGGTGCTCTCGGGTGGACCGCTTGGCATCATGCAGGCCTGCATGGATGTCGTGGTGCCCTATGTGCATGACCGCAAGCAGTTC
>NZ_DATKFR010000474.1:0-8985 GCF_035511255.1 Parvibaculum sp. | reverse complement strand
AGACGGCCCCCCTGCAGGGCGCCCGCGAGGTCGAAGCCCGGCGCAATGTCGAGTGCGACGGCCGATGCTTTCGGCGCGACGAGAACGAGGCGGTTGCCGAGCAGGTTTTTTCTCGTGCCCGCATCCACGAGATGGCGCTTGTCGAGGTAATCCATCCAGTCGAGATCGGCCGAGACGAAGATCGCGGCCGGCGCGCCTTGCTCGATCTGTTTGGCGAGAACGGAGCTGCCGGCGTAGGAGATTGTCACCTCGTTGCCGGTTTCGGTTTTCCAGCCGGCGGCGACGGCGTCCAGCGCGTTCTTGAGGCTGGCGGCGGCGAAGACCGTGACGGGCGCGTCGGCGCGCGCCGCATGCGATCCCATGGTCACGCAAAGGAGAAGGACCGTCAGAGCGGAGAGAAGGCGGCGCGTCATGAGGATTCCCGGATCTCCAAGCGTTATGTTTATCGAAACATAACGCAGCGGTAAGCCGCCGGAAAGCGGTTTTCCGAACAGAGACCGGTCTAGAGGACGAGCTGGGTCTGCATGGCGATGGCCGCATCGCGGCGTCGGATGGAACCAATCAAGCAAGAGATGAAGAAACCGGAACTTCACCGCTGCGGTGGCGTTCAAGAAGAGGGCTTTCTTCCAGGAGGAGAGGAAACCATGCCACGCGGAGACAAGTCGAGTTACACGAGCAAACAGAAGCGCCAGGCGGAACATATCGAGGAAGGATATCGCCGCCGCGGTACATCGGAGGGAGAGGCCGAGCGTCGCGCCTGGGCGACCGTCAACAAGGAGACGGGCGGCGGCAAGAAATCGGGCTCGGGGCGCGGCAAGAAGGAGAACACCGAGCCGTCCAAGAAGGGCGGCAAGCTCGGCGGTCGCGCCTCGGCTGGGCGTTCGGCGGCGGCGCGTTCAGCATCCGCGCGCAAGGCGGCGCAGACCCGCAAGCGGCGCGCGGCTTCCGCGAGCGCAAAGAGCAAGTCGGGCGCAAAGAAGACGGGTGCGGGTGCGAGAAAGAAGGCGAGCGCAAAGAAGACAACCGCAAGGAAGGCGACCGCAAGCAAACGGAGCACGAGTGCGCGCAAGGCCGCGCCTCGCAAATCAGCCGCCCGAACGTCGCCGGCCCGCAAAACGACGGGACGCAAGACCGCGTCGCGCAAGACGTGATCGCGAAACATGCCGGAAACGGTCAGCACCGACGATATCGCGCTGCGCCTCCTCCTAGCGGTGCTCGCCGGCGCCACCATCGGATTCAACCGGGGCGAACATGGACGCCCGGCAGGACTGAGGACGACGCTGCTCGTCTGTACCGCGGCTGCCGTGACGATGATTCAGGCCAATCTGCTGATGATCCATTCCGGAATGGCGTCGGCGGCGTCGATCCGGCTCGATGTGATGCGATTGCCGCTCGGCATCCTGTCCGGCATGGGCTTTATCGGCGCCGGTGCGATCCTGCGACGCGGCAATGCGGTGCTCGGCGTGACGACGGCGGCGACCCTCTGGTTCGTCACCGTCATCGGCCTGTGCTTCGGCGGCGGTCAGCTTGGCCTCGGTCTCGCCGCGACCGGCATCGGCGTCGTCACGTTGTGGGGGCTCAAATGGTTCGAACAGGCGATGCCGCAGGACAAGCGCGCGACGCTTAAGGTCGTTGCCATGGACGACGGCGGGCCCACGGCAGACGAACTCATCCAGTTATTGCGACAGGATAAAATCGGCGTCATCTCTTGCGCGGTGACGCTGGCTGAAAAGCGCCACACCACGGAACTTCATTTGAGTTTTCGCGGCGACCGCAAAGACGTCGCGCCGCCGTCCCTGGTTGCCGCCATGGCGGGTCGCGGCGGCGTTCTGGAAGTGGATTGGACGCCGTGAGCAGCAACGAGACCGCGCGGAACCTAGCGGCGTCGTATCGGTTTCATTGGATGAGCGACACGCAAGGGGACCCTTGATGGACGACAAAGACGAACGCATACGTGCCCATGCCTATCGCCTCTGGCAGGAAGAGGGGCGTCCCCAGGGACGCGAGAGTATCCATTGGGACATGGCGACAGAACTCGTGGCGGTCGAAGACAACCAGATGCTGGCGACGAAGCCTAACCCGTTGGCGCATCCCGATAATCGCGGCGATTTCGGCGAGCCGGTCGAGCCTCTGCAGGCGGCCGCGACTGTCGGGGATTTGCCGTCGATCACCGATCAGGGCGAGAAACAGCAGATGCCGACGCCCCGGCAGGAGGCGCCGAAGCCGACCGCGCAGGCGGCCCCGAAACCTGCCGTCAGCAAGGCGAAGGCCGCGGCGTCGAAAGGCGCAGGCGAGACGCCGTCCAAAGCGAAAGCGAAAGAAAAGTCTTCCGCCAGGACCCCGACCAGAAAAACCGGCACCAAGAAGAAGTAGTGTCCATGCGCATAGATCCCGCCAATCCGCCCCACATTCGTCCGCTTGAGCGCGGATTCTCGCTCGTGGCCGGGCTGTGTCTGCTGCGTCGCGGATTCCGCCGCGGCGGGATCGACGGCCTTGTCTCGGTGGTCGCGGGAAGTTTTCTCACGGCACGCAGCATGGACGGCACCGGCGAACTGCGGCGACTGATCGAGGTACGCCGTCGACGCGATTTCAGCGGAGGCGCCGAAGATCGCCGGTAAAAAACGACCAACGCCGAAGAAAGGGCGCCACGGTACCGGTGTTCTGCCGGCCGTGCAGGTTGATGCCTATAATCTCGAAATCAGGGACGGCAAAACCTTCATCGGCGACCGCGCGAGCAGGCGTGCCTTTCATTCCATCCTCGACGATCTCCGGAAGAAGATCAGCCGGTTCGGTGGCGATCCGTTCGGGAACGGAAAGAACGGAAGCCGGAAGGGCGAACCGATTTCCAAGAAGAAACTCGACCGCATGCTGGTTTCCGGCAATCCGGTGGCAGCGGGCCTGCTCCTCGGCGCGATCGAGGAATATGCACAGATATTCGCGGAGGTCGTAAAGCGCATTCTGCGGACGCAAAAATGGCGCGGCACCGAATATATCGTGATCGGCGGCGGCATGAGCAACAGCCGGATCGGAACGCTGGCCGTGGGCCGGGCGGAGGCGTTGCTGCGAATGGCGGGGATCAAGGTGTCACTGGTGCCGATCCACCACCATCCAGACGAAGCGGGGCTGATCGGCGTGACGCAACTCGTTCCGCCAGAGGGACTGCGCGATTACGATGCGATGCTCGCCATCGATATCGGCGGGACGAATGTCCGCGTCGGCGTCGTCAAGTTCGGCATGGATGCGGCACCGGACCTTTCTCGCGCAGCCGTCTGGAAATCCGTTCTGTGGCGGCACGAGCCGGACGCGCCGACGCGAGATGCATTCATAGACCGCGTCGCGAAGATGCTCGCGGACCTTGCCCGGCGTGCCGAAAAGAGCGGCCTCAAGCTGATGCCGATCATCGGCGTCGGTTGCCCCGGCATCATCGGTCACGACGGAACGATACGGCGCGGAACGCAGAATCTGCCTGGAGACTGGTCCAGCCGCGATTTCAATCTTCCACACCGGCTCGCGTCGGCGCTGCCGGTCATGGGTGTCGAATGCACGGAAGTGCTGATGCACAACGACGCCGTGGTGCAAGGGCTGAGCGAGGTGCCGTTCATGCACGAGAAGCGGCACTGGGGCGTTCTGACCATCGGCACCGGGCTCGGCAATGCACGGTTCACCAGACGTCGGGCGCGACCTCGCCAAAACTAGGCAATGCGTTTCGCCAGCGGAACTTCGATCGCCCGCTCTCGTTCATTTCCCGTGCGGTCTACGCGCTTCAAACAAATCCATGGAGGAACAGACATGAAAATCACCCACACGCTGATGGTCGGCGCCGCGACGATCTTGCTCGCCGGGCCCGCCTTCGCCGCGGGCGCCGGATCGACGACCGGATCCTCGACCGGCATGTCGTCCGGCAGCTCGATGTCGAACGACAGCTCGACGTCCTATGACTCGAGCGGTTCGACGGATAGCTCCAGCGGCAGCAATGTTCAGCGTTCGACGAAATCTCCGCAGGCGGCGGCGAAGGATGGCTGCAGAAACACGTCGGGATCGACCACCGAGACGAACTCGACGAGCTGTCCGGATCGCGCCGATACGACAGGTTCGATCAATTCAAACACGTCCGGCAGCGTCGGTACGCAGGGCAGCAGCCCGGCGGGTTCCGGTTCGATGAACAGCAGCGGCTCGGCCGGAACGGATGCTTCCGGCGCCACGCAGTAAGCGGCTTCGGGCGGCGGCGGACGATTTTCAGCCGTCCGCCGCCGACGTCCGCGTTACGGATATCAAAAGGGCTCAGACGCCCATCGCGGCTTCGAGCGCCGCCCGGATGTCCGCAAGCTGGAAAGGCTTGCTGAGGAAGACCGCTTCGCCGTCGATCTCCGCATTTGCGCCGGTGCTGTCATAGCCACTGGCGATGACGATCCGCAGAGAGGGATACTCCTTCCGCATAAGCGCGACGAGTTCGGCGCCTGCCATGTCGCCCAATCCCAGATCGGTGACGACGACATCGAATTCCCGGTCGGCTCGCAGGGCATCCAGGGCAGAGGCGCCGCTATCGGCCTCCTTCACTTCATGTCCCAGACTTTCCAGCATATCGACCGTACTCATGCGGACGAGAAACTCATCCTCGACGACCAGAATTCTGAACTTCCGACCGTCCGTCGGCTGTTGCGGCGTGCTGGGGGGAAGGACGATCGGTGCGGCTGGCGCGGGCGCTTCCACTTCGCGTTTTGCAGTGTCGAGAATGCCCCTGACTTTTCTGGCCAGTTCTTCCCGCCGATAGGGTTTGCTCAACAGGAACACGTCGTCGTCGAGCCGCCCGTTATGGACGATCGCGTTCTGCGTATAGCCCGAGGTGAAAAGCACCAGAAGATTGGGGCAAAGAATCTGCGCCCTGCGGGCGAAGTCGCGCGTGTTCATGTCGCCGGGCATGACGACGTCGGTGAAAAGAAGGTCGGGGCGGGCGCCGCTGTCGATGAGGGCGAGCGCTTCGTCGGCATTCTCGGCTTTCAGCACCGAATAGCCGAGTTCCTTCAGGAGATCGGTCGCGGCAGCGCGTACGCCGGCGTCGTCCTCGACGACGAGGATCGTCTCCGTGCCGCCTTCAACCGGCGCGAGGGTGGGCTTCTGGATGGCTTCCTGGCCGCGCCTGGCGCGTGGGAGATAGAGCTTCACCGTCGTGCCGTGGCCGATCTCGCTGTAGATCTTGATGTGACCGCCGGATTGCTTGACGAAGCCATAGACTTGGCTGAGGCCCAGGCCGGTGCCGCGGCCTTCGGGCTTGGTGGTGAAGAAGGGTTCGAAGACGCGTGCCATCACGTCCTGCGGCATGCCTTCGCCGGTGTCGCTCACGGCGAGCATCACATATTGGCCGGGTGAAACTTCCTCGTGCTCGGCCGCGTAGGCGTCGTCGAGAACCGCATTCGACACCTCGATCGTCAGCTTGCCGCCGTCCTTCATCGCGTCGCGCGCGTTGATGGCGAGATTGAGGATCGCGTTCTCGACCTGGACGGGATCGATCAACGTGTTCCACAGGCCGCCGGCGATCACCGCTTCGACGTCATAGCGCTCGCCGAGCGTGCGCCGCAGGAGTTCCGTCATCTCCTGCAAGAGACGTCCGAGGTTCAGCGGGCGCGGATCGAGCGGCTGACGACGCGCGAAAGCGAGAAGTTGCTGGGTCAGCCGCGATCCGCGCTCGACGCCGGAAATTGCGTTCTGCAGGCGGCCGGACGCACGCGGACTTCCCTGTACGTCGGTCGCGAGGAGATCGAGATTGGCGCTGATGATCTGCAGAAGATTGTTGAAATCGTGCGCGATGCCGCCGGTCAGATGGCCGATCGCCTCCATTTTCTGCGCCTGACGGATGATGGCGTCGGCGCGGACGCGCTGCGTGACATCAAGGCAGGCGACGAGAAACCCTCCATCGTTGAGGGCATTGCGGTAGACGTCGAGTTCGCGGTGATCGATGGCAATGCGCTGATAGGCTTCCTCGCCTTGTCCGCCGGCTGGAAGCTCGCCGAGGATCGGATGATTTCTATGTCTGTCGATGTCCTGGAAATTGGCGAGTGCCGCGCCTTCATGGGCCAGTTCGCCCGGAAATTCGAGCAGGCTGAAGAAGCGCGTATTGAAGGCGCGAAGCCGGCCCTGGGCATCGAATGCGGCGATGCCGTCGCGGATGCTGTCGAGCGTCGCCTGCAGCAACGTCGCTTTCTGCGCAAGCGTCTTCTCCGTGCGCGTGAGGCGGACATTGCTTCTCAGCAACAAGGCCGAGGAGCCGAGCAAGAAAATAATGGCCAAAGCCGAGCCGATCAGCGTCACCGTCGTCGTGCGCTGTTCCAGATCCCGCGCAGACTGGCTGCGAACCGAAAGAAGAGCCTCCTCTTCGCTGGTGATCTCTCCGACGATGCGGCGAATTTCGTCCATGACGGCCTTGCCGGAGCCGGACGTAATGAACGTGGAAATCTCGCGGTTGCTGTCATGCAGCCTTATCGCCTGCTCCAGCAGATCGAAGCGTTTGTGCATCAGCGACTGAAGTTCGGCGGTGCGCTTTTGCTGGCGCGGGTTGTCTTCCGTCAGTTCTGTCAGCAGCGCGAAATCCTCGGCGGCGCGTTTGCTCGCGCCCTGGTAGGGCGCGAGATAGGCCGGACGACCGGTGAGCAGATACCCGCGCTGTCCGGTCTCGGCATCCAGCATGTCGGTGAGGAGTGCTTCCGCTGTCCGGATGGCGCGATAGGTATGAATCACGAAATCCTGCTTCTCACGCCATGCCTGCGTGTAATAGACGGAAAATCCGCCGATTACGCCCAGGGAAATGAGAAGGGGGACTAAGGCGAGAAGGAGAATACGGTTGGTCGGCGTCATGAACCGCTTCGTCTTGAAATGAGGGCCCGCGAACTCTAACAGCGGATCGGCGAAGTGTCGCCCAATTATGGCGGAAAAAAGTCCGTACAAAGCGGAGGGACGTTTCCCGGGATCGGGCCGCTCGTCACACAACTCGACGCAATTCCCAATGACGTGTCCCGCTTGTGAACGGACACTCAAGCCAGATGCTCGAGTCGAGTTCGGGCGACTTGTATGGGTTGCCGGCGGGACCGGCGGCACAACACCACTGGAAAGCAGCGGGCCGGCTCAAACGAGTGCCCCCCAAGCTCCGTGCGCATAGCCGGGCCGCTGCTTTCCAACAAGGGCATGGTGGTTGGCCGCTTTTTTCGACGGTGACCTTGCAACTCCCGGGGAACATATCGGCTGTTCTCGCGTTCAGTCATACACGTTCCCCGGGGGGTGCACTCTTTATCCATAAGACGGGACGGGCCTAATGTCGGAACAGATATCTTCCTCGCCTGCGTTTTCGGTGATCATGAACGGGCCATTCGATCGCATTCGGCAGTATCCCACTCTTGGCGAAATCTTCGAATCCGAAGAGCTGAGCCGGGCACTTCTCGAAGCCGCCCGCTGGCCGCAAGGTCCGGAATGCCTGAACTGCAAGACGCTGGGCGCGGCCTGCAAGCTGACGACGCGGCCCGGACTTTGGACCTGCAAGGCCTGCCGCCGCTGCCAGTACAGCGTAACTTCGGGTACGCCGCTGCACGGCACACGCGTCACGCTGTCCGGTTGGGTGGTGCTCTTCCATACGCATGAGGTGCGCCGCCAGCGGCTGAGCGTCTCGCAGGTGAGCCGCAAACTCGGCGTTTCCTATCTGACCGCCAAGAGCATGCTTCGGCGGCTCGACGAGCTCAGAACCGAGATGCCCGAGATGGCCGACCGGCTTCGGCATCAACTGACCGAGCTGTCGGGCCAGAGAGAGGGGCCGTCGGCCGTGATAGCGCCGAAGGCAGGCCCCGTGGTCACGGGCATCTAGCGAGGCGTATCAGACCGCGCCGCTCGGTTCCGCTTCGATCTCTCCGAGAACCGAACGCAGGAAGCTCATCAGCTTCTGAAGCGCGACCGGCTTTTCAAAGACGGTGACAGCCCCGCAATCGGTGTCGCTGGCATAACGGAACGCATCGGCATCGGCCGTCATCAGGATGATGATGGCGCGGTGGTCGAGGTTGCGCGCGGCGTCGGCAACGCGAACGCCGTCCCAGCCCGGCATGTTTACATCCAGCATGATGACGCGCGGCCTGTGCTCGGCGATCTGCTCGAGCGCATGGAAGCCGTCATGCGCTGTGACGACGTCGAAGCCCGCCCGCCGCAGATACTCGCCGACTTCGGCGAGCTGTTCGGGATCGTCGTCGGCGACGAGAAGTCTGGATCGCATCGCGGGGCTCGAATCGTGGTTGGGGTCGCAGGTCATGCGGTGGCCTCCATGAAGCGCCGGGCTCGCTTAAGAGTTGGTAAAAGCCGACGCGGGCGCGACACCAAAAGCCGCTCAGATTTGTGAGATTTTGTCGTCGCCGGCGTCCGAGACACAGGACATGAGCTGCGAGAGGCGGAATGGCTTTCTGAGGACGCCGCGAAGGCGCAGCCCATAGGCGCGGGCGAGCGTCGAGGCGCTGACGATCAGCGAATGCTCCGCCGCGGAAACGAGGATCACCTCGACATCGCCCTTGCAGCCATATTCCTTCAGCGCGCGCAGCGCCTCGATGCCGTCGAATTCCGGCATGTGAAGATCGAGGAGCACCAGATGCGGCGCGAACTCGGAGACGAGCCGGGAGAAATCGGCTCGCCCCGCGCGGGTCTCGACGATGAAGCCTTGGCGGCTCAGGGCCTCGGCGCATTCCTCGGCGAAACCGTCGTCGTCGTCATAGATCAGTGCGCGTTGCATCCCTGTCAGCCGCCGGCTCGCCTGAGGCCGCGCCGCGTCGGCCAGCGCCGGCCGAGGCATTGCATTGGAGGAAGGCCGTTCTGCGCTGCTCATGGACGGGACCCCGTGCTGCTCGTGAACTGGTACTGGTGAAGCCGAAGGCATTCTGCGGAAAGGCCGGCCCCAAGGCTCGCGCGAAAGCGTCGGATTGCGTGAGTGTTTGTGAGCGGCGGCATGGGGCTCAGCCGACGAGA
>NZ_DATKFR010000473.1:0-5430 GCF_035511255.1 Parvibaculum sp. | reverse complement strand
TGCCGCGTCCATTGTTTCGACAATGGCCTGATCATGCGCGCCATCGGCGACACCATGGTCCTGAGCCCGCCGCTGGTCATATCCGAGAGCGAGATCGACGAGATGTTCGCCCTCGCCCGGCGCTGCATCGACCTCATCGCGAAGGATCTCGGCGTCCTCTAGGCGAGACGGCGGGGCCTCTAAAAAGGCTGGACAAGGGTGCGGCATTTTCGCCTGGCGCCAACCCGTGTCTAATAAGTCTTTGATTTTGTTGAATTATAGGTGTGCGCCAGCCTAAATTGGAATTCATCAAAAGATCATCGCTCCCGCCATTGAACTCGCCCCGGACTGGACCTATCTACCTTTACATGAGGGCGGAGCGTTAAGCCCTCCAGGCGACCTGCCCCCCGCTCGTCTGGTTGGTGCTCCGTCCCCGACGCGCCGGAATTCCCCTCCCGGCGCAAGCGCAGAAGAAGCGCGGTTGCGCCCCGTCACCCCCCTGACGGGGCGTAACTTTTTCTGCGTCCCGTCCAAACCTCATGCGCCGGGGCGTAATTTTTTCTGCGGCTGCTATATAAGAACATCCAGCCACCCATGACTGCGCTTCAGCGCCGGGACCCCCATGCAGGACGACGACGACGAGCCGCATATCACGCTGAGCGACGACGATCTCGACGCGCTCGAGGAGGAGATTCCGCTGCTGCGCGGCGTACGACTCTTCGCGGAAGAAGCGGCGCTGCTGCCCTGGTTTTCGGCCGTCGGCGAACCGCTCGACCGGGAAGCAAAGCGCATCGCCCGCGATTATCTCGACGGGCTCGGCTTTCCCGATGCGGAGCCAGCCCGCGTCGCGAGCTGGGAGGACGCGGCCGATGCCGCCGCCAATACCGATTTCGACACCGCTCAGTGGGAAGCGGAAGAACAGTTGCGCGCCGGCCTCGCGACGGACGCGCTGGATGCCATTTCCGAGGAAGGCCTCGCGATCGCGCTGACGCATGTGACGGCGATTTTGGGCGGGCGGCTCGGCGCCGCCGTGCGCGAGGCGGCCACTTTCGCTGACATCGACGACGAGGCGCTGATGGACGCCGCCGCCGGCGCCGCCGTTCAGGCCGCGCACAACGCGGCGCTTGCGCTCATCGCCGGCGCCGAGGAAAACCATCCCTTCCACCGCAAATTCGCGCTCTTTGCGCGGGGCCGCTGGCCCATCGGCGTCGCCGGCCTCACCTTCAACATCTTCTGACCCTCAACTTTCCGAAAGCGCCAAACCCTTGGATTTCAAGCTCGCCACCTGGAATATCAATTCCGTCCGCTTACGGATCAATCTGGTCGAGAAGGTTCTTTCCGACCACGCGCCGGACGTGCTCTGTCTTCAGGAAATCAAATGCGTCAACGACGCCTTTCCGCTGAAGGCGATCCAGAAGGCGGGTTACGAGCATGTCGCCGTCAACGGCCAGAAGGGCTATCACGGCGTCGCGATCCTGAGCCGCATTCCCTTCAAGAAGATCGAGACGAAAGGTTTTTGCGAGAAGGGCGATGCGCGCCATCTTTCGGTCGATCTCGACGTGCCGGGCGGGCTCACGGTGCATAATTTCTACGTGCCGGCGGGCGGCGACGAGCCCGACCCGGAGATCAACGAGAAATTCGCCCATAAGCTCGCCTTCATGCGCGAGATGACCCAATGGTATGACGGCATGAAACGCAAGAACGAGAACCGCATGGCGCTGGTCGGCGATCTCAACGTCGCGCCGCTCGAGCACGACGTCTGGTCGCACAAGCAATTGCTGAAGGTCGTCAGCCACACCCCGGTCGAGGTCGAGCTGATGAACGAGGTGATCGCCTCCCACGACTGGATCGACGTGATGCGGCGCTTCGTGCCGGCCGAGGAAAAGCTCTATTCCTGGTGGAGCTACCGCGCCAAGGATTGGGCCGCCGCCGATCGCGGCCGCAGGCTCGACCACATCTGGGTGACGCCCGCACTCGGCGAGGCGCCGCAATCCATGCAGGTCCTGAGGGAGGCGAGGGGGTGGGAGCGGGCATCGGACCACGTTCCCGTGATCGCAACCCTGAAACTGTAACTGGGGGAACCAGCTCGGGGGTAAGTTCCCGGGTGTCACGCCCGCTCCTGGGGCTCCTCCTAAGCAACGCTGCGGTTCGACGGATCGTCCGCATGTTCTTTGTTAGGGTCGCGAACCAACTCTAGGGTATTGACCCTAAGGGAGCAAGGCCCCACCATGGCCGCCCCCACACATTTTCGCGAACCGGCCCGCGCGCTGGCGCGGCAGACGGAAATGACGTCGGGGAAAGAACGAGGACGCGGCCAGCGACAGGCCGGGAACCGTCCCGACAGGAAGCGCGAGCAAACCGCCCTCATGGCACCCAGGACCATGGCACCCCAGACCCAAACCAAGGCCGTCAAGACCAAGGACCGCATCCTTCTCGTGAGCCTGCGTCTCTTCAACGAGAACGGTTACGACACCGTGACCACCGCCCGCATCGCGGAGGAGGTCGGCATCTCCGAGGGCAATCTCTGGTATCACTTCCGGACCAAGAAGGACCTCGTCCGCGCCCACCAATACACACTGATCCGCCGCATCGACACGCGCCTCGCGATCAAGTCGACACCCGAGACGGTCCTCGATTCCTATGTGCTCTTCAACCGGATGGTCTTCGAGGAAGTCTGGGAATTCCAGTTCCTCTATCGCGACCAGGCCGAGTATGGCCGCACCTCGCCCGAGCTCGAAAGCAAGATCCACCGCGTTTACGAACTCACGACGGCGATGCTGCAACGCATGTTCCGCCACATGATCGAAGCTGGGCACCTCTCCATGCCCGAGGACGAACTCGCGCCGCTCGCCGACAATGTCTGGATGGTGATCCGCTATTGGCCGAGCTTCCTGCGCGAAACGCGCCGTATCGTGAAGCTCGACAAGCAGGCGCTCAATGCGGGCGTACGCCACCACTTCGCGCTCTTCGAAACGCATCTGACGCCGGCGGCGCGCAGCTATCTCGACGCTAACGCCTATAGCTGAGGATCAAGCCTCGGCGGATTTTTCCTTCTTCTTCAGCGTGACGAAGGTCGCCGTCGAACTTCCCGTCGCAAGCAGCGTTCCGTCTTCCGTCAGCAGCTCGCCCTCGATGAAGCCGACCGAACGGCCGCGCTTGATGACGCGACCCCGGCCGATGATGCGGCCGGGCCTTGCGGCGTTGAGCATCGAGACCTTGAGTTCGAGCGTCGGGCTGATCTGGCCCCATTCGAGATCGAGGCCGACCGCGAGACTCATCACGTCGTCGAGCATGGCCGCGACCATGCCGCCCTGGATGCCGCCCCACATGTTGCAGAGCTCGGGACCTGCATTGAAGGCGACCTCGACGGTGCGCGCCGTCTGGTCGGCGGCGATGATTTCGAGACCGAGATAGCGGCTCGCCGGCGCCATGCGCTTGAAGACGGCCTGAATGTTCGGCGGCCAGTCCTGCGCGGCCATATCCTTGCGTTCCGCCGCCGCCTCATCCGTGCCGTTCATTCCTGCCTCCCGGTCTTTTCCGCCATATCGCGGCTCAATTCGGCAATCTCCCGGCCGACGGTATCGAGCCGGCGGCTGAGCGCCCGCGCGACCGCACCCGCCATTTCGGGAAATTCCTCCAGCAGCCGCTGAAAGAGATAACGGCTGATCCGGAGCGTCTGGAGCGGGCTCGCCGCCCTGACTGTCGAGCGCCGCCCGCCCTCATGGAAGAGGGCGGTTTCGCCGATGAGGTCGCCCCTGTCAAGACGAAGCGCCCGCTTCTCGCCGCCCCGCGTCTCGTGGCCCACATGCGCCATCATGACGGCCTGGCCCTCGACGATCAGATAGGCGTCGGAAGCCGGCGCGCCCGCCTCGAACAGCGTTTCGCCGGGCTCGAAGGCCGGACGTTCGGCGGTAAAGGCCAGCACCTCGAGCCTGACCGGATCGAGATCGGCGAAAAGATCGTGCCGCTGAAGCAGCGAGATGATCGTCTTGAGGCTCATGCGCAAAGCATAGCGAAGAGGCGGGGCATAGCGAAGAGGGGGCCGACACGAAACATCCGCTCGATTGCCCTCGGGGCAAGCGGCGGCTAGAAAGGCGCAAACAAGGAGCCGGCCGATGACGGACATGAACGAAATCATCTGGGACCATCCCGATCCCTTCATCCACGAGGTGACGGTCGAGCCGCAGCACATCGACGATTTTCAGCATACGAACAATGTCGTCTATCTGACCTGGATGGCCAAGACCGCCTGGGAACATTCCAAGGCGCTCGGCCTCGATTTCGCATCTTACGCGAGGCTCAATCGCGGCATGGTCGTGCGCCGCCACGAGATGGAATATTTCGCACCGAGCCATGAGGGGGACAAAGTATTGGTCGCGACCTGGATCACCGGCAATGACGGGCGGCTCCGTCTTCGCCGTCGTTTCCAGATGGTGAAGGCATCGACCGGCGCGACGCTGCTGCGTGGTCTCTCCGATTTCGTCTGCATCAATATCGAGACGGGAAAGGCAACGCGGATGCCGGTGGAATTTGTCGAAACCTACAAGCTGACCGCGTCTGTCGACGGCGACAATTGAACGGATGCGTGCTGCGGCGAAGTGACCACTTTTCGCCAGGGCCGGATTGCGGCACATGACCGCTGCGACTTCAGTTCACTTGCGTCACGAGAGCCCGCCCATGGACAGCATCGACAGCATCACGCTCTTTTTTCTCAATGTCATTCTTCTCGTGCTCGTCGGCATTTCGATTTGGGGCGCGACGGCGCTCGTCATTGCCGCGCTGGTCGCCGCGCCGATCACACTCGGCTCGATCGTCCTGATCTCGATGACGGCCAAAGCCTGACCTGGCAGGGGCTCACGGCACCAGACGATATCCGCCCGCGTCGGTGACCAGGATTTCGGCATGTGACGGATCCTTCTCGATCTTCTGCCGGAGCCGATAGATATGCGTTTCGAGCGTATGCGTCGTGACGCCGGAATTGTAGCCCCAGACTTCGGCGAGCAGCACTTCGCGGCCGACGACCTTGTGCCCGGCACGGTAGAGATATTTGAGGATGTTCGTTTCCTTCTCGGTGAGCCTGATCTTTTTCTCGGCCGCGTCGACGAGCAGCTTCGCGCTCGGCCGGAAGGAATATGGCCCGATCTTGAAGACGGCATCCTCGCTTTGCTCATGCGTCCGCAGATGCGCCCGGATGCGCGCCAGCAGTACGCCGAAACGGAAAGGCTTCGTCACGTAATCCGTCGCGCCGGCGTCGAGGCCGAGGATCGCGTCGGCATCCGTGTCGACGCCGGTGAGCATGATGACAGGCGTCTTCAACCCGTCGCGACGCATCACACGGCAAGCCTCGCGGCCATCCATATCGGGAAGACCGACATCGAGCAGGACGAGATCGACATGAGCCTTGCGCGCATGTTCGATTCCCGTCGAGGCGGTCGATGCCGTCGCGACCTC
>NZ_DATKFR010000472.1:0-11830 GCF_035511255.1 Parvibaculum sp. | reverse complement strand
TCGCGGTTGTCGTTCAGGTTCTGGAATTTCGGGAAGACGTAACGCGCCATCAGCTCGTAGGAGCGCTTGGTGTTTTCCCAGTTCGCCCAGTTATGTGCGAGCTGCATGAAGCAGCCGAAGCCGCCCGACTGCTGCTGCAGGCGCTCGATCTGCGCGATGGCATCGTCCGGCGTGCCGATGACGGCCATGCCGGAGGCGATGAGCGCGTCGACGGGATCGGAACCGTCGGTCGGCGCGAGCGGCAGCGCCGCGACTTCGCGGAAATAATAGAGCCACTGCTCGAGGCCGAAGCGAACGTTCTCGCGCGCCTTCTCGCGTGTCTCGGCGATATGCACCGGGCCGACAAGACGCCAGCCGGACCGGTCGACCGTCTGGCCGTTGTCCTTCGCCGTGTCCTCGCAGATCGCCCAGTTGGTCGAGAGCGCATTGAAGCCGCCGGCGGAGGTCGCGCCGATGGAGAGAAGCGAGAGGCCGTGGCGGCCGGCCGCCGTGGCGCCCGTGGGCGAAACCTGGCTTGCCACCGCGATCTCGACCGAAGGCCGCGACCAAGGGGTCATCTGCAGGCGCGCGTTGTTCAACTCGAACCAGTCGGTCTTCTTCGTCACGGTCTCGCCGCGCAGCAGCGGGACGATCACGTCGAGCGCCTCGTCCATCATGTCGCGCTGTTTCAACGGATTGATGCCCATCATGACGGCGTCCGACGGCAGCGAGCCCGGACCCACGCCGAGCATGACGCGGCCGCGCGTGATGTGGTCGAGCTGGTTGATGCGGTCGGCGAGCATCAGCGGGTGGTGATAGGGCAGCGACGAGACGCCGGTGCCGAGTTTGATGTTGCGCGTGCGTTCGGCGACCGTCGCGATGAAGAGCTCCGGGCTCGCGATCAGTTCGAAGCCGGCCGAATGATGCTCGCCGATCCAGGCTTCGTCGTAACCGAGCTGGTCCATCCACTGGACGAGTTCGATATCGCGTTCGAGCGCGAGGGTCGGATTTTCATTGAGCGGATGGAAGGGCGCGATGAAGGCGCCGAAGCGTAGTTTCTGTCCCGGCATGGGGATCTCCCTGTGGTGCTGATGGCAATTTCTGATTTCTTGTGTGCCGATCAAAGCGCGATCGCGCGGGCCTGTCCACCGCCCGCGCACCCGACACTTGTGTCAATCGGCCGCGGGCTTTGCCGCCTTGGCCTTGGCTTCCTCTTCCGCCTGGAATTTCACGATGGTCTGCATCGCGGCGGCGGTGGCGGCGCCGATGAATTCGCCGGCATTGTCCGTTGCCCATTTCAGCGAGGCCTCGCGGGCTTCGTTGGCCGCGTGGAACTTCGGCTTCACATGGCGGGCGAAGAGCTCGTAGGACTTCTTGGTGTTCTCGAAGTTCGCCCAGTTGTGGGCGAGCATCAGATAGGCGCCGAAGCCCGGGATCTTCTGCTGCAGACGTTCGATCTGGGCGATGGCGTCGTCGGGCGTGCCGACGATCGCCTGGCCGGACTCGATCATCGCGTCGAGCGGGTCCTTGCCTTCCTTGGTGTCGAGGCCCATCGGGTTGATCGAGCCGAAATAGAAACGCCATTTGTCGAAGCCGTAGCGCACCTGGGCGCGGGCTTCCTCGCGCGTCTCGGCGAGATGCATCGGGCCGACAAGGCGGAGCGCCGACGGGTCCATCACGCGACCGTTTTCGAGCGCGGTTTTCTTCGCGACTTCCCAGTTGATGCCGAGCGCGTCGTAGCCGGCGGTGTTGGTCGCTGCGACGCAGAGCATGCCGAGGCCGTGCCGGCCGGCGAGCTTGCCGCCCGACGGCGTGACGGAGCTTGCGACGGCCACTTCCGGATAAGGCGTCGAGAAGGGACGAAGCTGCAGACGCGCGTTCTGCAGCTTGAACCATTCGGTCTCGGCGGTGACGGTCTCGCCCTTGAAGAGACGCAGGATCACTTCGAGCCCTTCGACCATGCGGTCGCGCTGCTTGGCGACCTCGATGCCGAGCATATGCGCGTCGGACGGAAGGAGGCCGGGGCCGACGCCGAACATGACGCGGCCGCGCGTCTGGTGATCGAGCTGGATGATGCGGTTCGCAGCCATCAGCGGGTTGTGATAGGGCAGCGAGACGACGCCCGTGCCGAGCTTGATGCGCTCGGTGCGTTCGGCGGCGGCGGCGATGAAGAGTTCGGGGCTCGCGATGATCTCGTAGCCGGCCGAATGATGCTCGCCGATCCAGGCTTCCTCGAAGCCCTGCTTGTCGAGCCATTCGATCAGTTCGAGATCGCGGCGGATCGCCAGCGTCGGGTCTTCGTCGACCGGGTGAAAGGGCGCAAGGAAAATGCCGCTTCGCAATTTGCCCGTGCTCATCTCGTAGTTCCTCCCTGTTCGTTTCCTGATGTCGTTTGCTTCAGGCCTTCTTCTTGAGGCCATTGAGCGTGATGTCGATGATCTGGCGGCTCGCGAGATCGGTATCGGTTTCCGGATGATCGGTGGCGTAAGCCGCGATCGTGCTCCAGGTCGAGACGATGGCAACGGCGGCGAGTTCGGCGGGGATGCCCCCGCGCAATTCGCTCTTTTCCTGGCCGCGGCGCACGATGGCGGTAACGAGATCGACGACGCTCTCATTGACGCTGGCGGCGCGGGAAAGCGTGGCGGGTTGGTCGATGAATTCGCGCAGCATCTTGCGCATCACCGGCGCGTTCTTCTCATAGGCCTCGCGGAAGCCCTGCAGCAAGAAGACGAGCTGCTCTTCCGCCGTGCCTTCGTGGCCGGCGAGACGCTCGGCGAGGATTTGCGTGATCTCGTCGTTGAATTCCTGAAGGAGCGCGGCCTTGTTCTCGAAATGGAGGAAGAAAGTCGCCTTGGCGACGCTGGCACCGCCGCAGATGTCCTCGATGGTCACGCCGTCATAGCCGCGCTCGGCAAAGAGCGCCATCGCGGTCCGGTAGATTTCCCGGCGCGTGCGCTCCTTCTTGCGGGCGCGCCGCGTTCCGCCGGCAGCTGCCTCGTCTGCTTCCTTGAGATCGCTAATGGGACCACTCCCTTACGATGTTCCGGCCCCGGGTTGCGCCCGTGTCCGACGTTCGATCTTAAAAATAGACCGAAGTCCATTTTTATCCAAGGCCAATTGCAGGCGGCCCGAACAAACTGGTTACGCGGGTTTCGGCGGGCGTTCAACGGGACGCTGGCAGGCTCAAGCGAGCCCCAACCCCAGAATCTTTGCGTAAAATGCGGTTGCCCGGTTTAGGGTCTATACCCTAAGACAAAAGCCAAAGGGCACAAGCCCGAAAGAAGCAAGAACAAGCAAAGGGAGATGAGCATGGGACGGGTCAGCGGAAAGGTGGCGCTGGTGACGGGCGCGGGCAGCGGCATCGGCCGCGGCGCCGTGATCGCGCTGGCGGCGGAAGGCGCCACGGTCGTTGCGACGGATATCGACGACAACGGTCTCGCCGAGACGGCGGAGATCGTCGGCAAGGCCGGCGGAAAGGCCGTCACGCACCGTCAAGACGTCACCAGCGAGCCGCGCTGGGCCGAAGTGATCGAGGCCGTGAAGAAAGAGCAGGGCGAGCTCCACATCCTCGTCAACAATGCGGGCATCGGCATCGGCGCCGACATCTTCACGATGGCCTATGAGGACTGGCGCCGTCAGATGGCGATCAATGTCGACGGCGTCTTCTTCGGCGTGAAGCATGGCATCCCGTTGATTGCGGCCTCGGGCGGCGGTTCGGTCATCAACATCTCGTCGGTGGCCGGGCTTCAGGGCGCGCCGGGGCTTGCCGGCTATTGCGCGACCAAGGGCGCCGTCCGTCTTTTCACCAAGGCCGTCGCGCTCGAATGCGCGCAGGCGCAAATGAATGTGCGCGTCAATTCCGTGCATCCCGGCATCATCGACACGGCGATCTGGCAGAAGATCCCGCAAGGTGGCGTCGGCGCCATGCGGTCCGACCTCATTCCCGAAGGCGCCAATGCAATCGACGCCAATGCGATCGCGCAGATGGCGCCGCTCGCCTATGCGGGTCTGCCGTCCGACATCGCGGCCGGCATCGTCTTCCTCGCCTCCGACGAGTCGCGCTACATGACGGGCTCGGAGCTTGTCATCGACGGCGGCATCACGGCGCGCTGATTTCGACTGGCTGCAAAGAAAAAAGGCGGAAGCTGATGCGCAGCTTCCGCCTCTGTTGCTTCACTATCGAAATTCGTCAGTTGGCGATGCGCCAGCTTCCGTCCGGTTGCTGGCAGGCGGTGCCGTAGGAATTCTCGTAGTGACCGTCGACGCGGACGGTCGACTGATACTCGCGGCAATATTGCCCCGTCGAGGCGCGGTAGACGGGCGAGGTCGGCACGGCCTGCACGGGCTCTTGGTAATAGGCAGGTTGCGGGGCATAGACGACCGGCGGCGCCGCATAGACCACGGGCGGCGGCGCGTATACTACCGGCGGCGCATAATAGGGTCGGTAGTAGGGCCGGTAAGGCCCGTAATAACCCCAGCCGGGACCATAGACCGGAAAGCCGATGCCGATTCCGACGCTGACATGGCCATGCGCCGATGCGGGCGCCGCCGTCAACGCCGTCGCGCCGAGCGCCAAGCCCGCGACCAGCACCGCCTTCATTGCCAGTACCGCCTTCAATGGACGTCCACCGGTTTTCATGACGACACCTCATGCGTGAGAACTGTCATCATTATAACGCATGGACGCGGCGTTGCGGTCGGCCTCGCAACATTAAATCTTCAATTTACCGGACGGATTATGCGCCCGCTTCCGCGGCTCACGATTTGATCACCAGAAAGCCGGCCCTCGGGAAATGCACGACGACCTCGCCGACGCGCGGGTCGGTACGTTTCAAGGCGATGTGCTGCGCGGAGGACGACACGAGTTCGCCGACGATCGGATCGCGGCCGTAATCGTCGGCCATGACGGTGACGCGGTCGCCGGATTTCAGGCCGTTGGGCTCGCCCGCATCCGTCGCTGTCCGCTCGATGGAGGTCGCGGCCTTCGCGATGTCGAGCGCATCCTCGCGCGAGATGTCGTGGCGCGTGCCGTGGCCGATCGCCTTTACCCGCGCTTCCCAGGCGACGAGTTTCGGAAAAGCATCGATGAGTTTCGCGCCGTCCTTGCTGATCCAGCGCGTAAAGGCGAGGTTGTAACAGCCATGGGCGTCGGCGACGCCGGGCCTGTCGCCCATCAGGAACGCGCGGCCGTCGGCGAGCTGGTCTTCCATCCAGCCGAGTTGAGCGCGGAACTGTTCGGCCATCAGCGGCGCGGCCGCCTTCATCGCGTCGATGTCGAAGGGGCGGCCCGACAGTTTCTCGCGGTCCTTGATGAAGGCCTCGTCGGCGAGCGCGGCGCCGCCACCGAAGACGATGGCGACGGTCGCCTGGAAGAAGACGCGATCGGTCCACATGCCGACACCGAAGCCAAGGCCCCTGTCGCCGCCGACGAAGACCGACGGTTTCGGAAAGCGGCGTTCGAGTTCGCGGATGATGATTTGCGAATCGCAATAGATGTCGGCGCCGATCTGCATCACCGGGATCTTGCGGTAGCCGCCCGTCAGCGCGACGAGTTCGGGCTTCGGCATGATGACGGGCTCATCGCAGGCATACCATTCGAGGCCCTTGATCCCGAGCACGACGCGGACCTTCTCGGAAAAGGGCGAGACATCGTATTGATGGAGGATGATCGCATTCGCGTCGGCGGGCATTTGTCTCTCACTCGAAATGGGTGAAGCGGATGTTCTTTTTCTCGAGCCCTTTCAGCACCACGTCGATGCCGCCGGACTTCACCATCCATTCGAGGCGATGGTCGCGATACTCGCGTTTGAAGAGCCCTTGTTCCAGAACATTGGCGACCATCTCCATGCCGGCGATGGAGGCGGCGGACTCCTTCAGCGTCAGCGCGACGCTTTCGCGGGTCTTCGCCCGTGCGAGCCATTTTCCGAGCGGCGAGTGCTGGTCCGGTCCGTTGCCGAAACCGACCGACGCATTGACGTAAGGCACGACAGAAAGATCGCCCCAGCCGAAGGAGGCGCCGTTAAACCAGTCGGCGGAACCGAGCTGCGTGCCGAGCCAGGCCTGCAGCTTTTCCGTCTGCTCGGCGGCGCGCTCGCGCAAGGTCTCGGCGAGTTCACCCTCGGCACGGCGGAACCAGCCGATTTCGCCGAGGCCCCAATTGATCGCCTCGTAATGCGTGTCGCAGACTTCCTCGATCATGCGGACGCGGGCGCGTTCGGCGGGCGTCTTCGGCAGCAAGGCGGGCGTGGGGAACCTGTCCTCGATATATTCGAGGATGATGGTCGAATCGAAGATGCGGACGTCTCCGTCGATCAGCACCGGCACCTCGGCGCGCGGATTGGCGTCGGCGAATTCGCCCGCCGCGCCGCCCGCACCGATGCCGCCCGGCATCTTCAGCTCGAAAGTCTGGCCCTTCTCGCGCAGCGCGATCTTCACCTTCTGCGCGTAAGGCGACAGCGGATGCTCATAAAGCGTGATCATGGTTTCCCCTCCCGATGTCGATGCGGGCGACTATCCGGCTTCGCGCGATGGCTGTCCATGCGTTCCGGAGCGTCGCGGTTCACGCATTCGTGAAGAGGATCAGAGGCGTCCTTTTGCCTTTGCGAGCGCTGCCATCTGACCGAAGAGCGACGCTGCGTCATTCGGCGTGTGGTCGCCCGAAAATTCCTTGTAGAGCGTCGCCACGTTGACGACGATGCGCTCGCCGTCGCCCCAACTGTCGTAATCCGACATGTCGATATCCTGCGCCGCTTCGAACGCGGACAGGCCCGCGTCGTAGCGCCGCCGCGCTTCGTTGCGCACATAGACGAGATAGTCGCGCACCGCGACGACGCCGCGCTTGTCGGTGATGGGCCCATGTCCCGGCACGACGGTCTCGACATCCATCGCAAGGATGTTGTCGCAGGCGGAGATCCAGTTGCCAACCGGCCCCTCCCACATGATCGGATGGCCCTCGATGAAAAGAATGTCGCCGGTGAAGACCACCCTGTCGGCTGGCACATGGACCAGCGCATCGCCCGGCGTATGCGCGGGGCCGACATGCATGATCTTCACGAGCTTGTTGCCGACATGGCGGGTGATTTCGGTTTCGAAGGTCGTCGTCGGCAATGTCTGCGTCACGCCCTTGAAGTCGAAGGGGCCGAAGCATTTCGTGATGAAGGTGCCGAGATCGCCGAGCTGGGGCGCCATGTCGAGAAAGCCCGCGAGAAGCTGCGGCGGCTCATGCGTCATCGCCTCCTTCGCGAGTTTATGGGCGATGATTTCCGCGCCCGCGCAGCACTCGTTGCCGTTGCAATGGTCGCCATTGTGGTGCGTGTTGACGACGGTCTTGATCTTCTCCGTCGCCTTCGGCTCGACCTTGCGCATGGCGGCGAGCATTTCGCGCGTCAGCGGCACGTCGAAAAGCGTGTCGACGATGAGCGCTTCGCCGCCGTCGACGATCAGCCCCGCATTCGACCAGCCCCAGCCGCCGTCCGGCTGCAACCAGGCATAGCCGCCATTGCCGAGATCGTGGAGGCCTTTCGTGTATTGAAAGCGGCTGAGGCCGAGGCTCATGATGCGTCTCCCTGTCGTTTTCTTACCTCCCCCCTTGAGGGGGAGGTCGATCAGCGAAGCTGATCGGGTGGGGGGGGCTTCCTCGAAAGACTCTTTTTCTTCCCGCCCGAGGCCTACCCCCCTCCCAACCCTCCCCCTCAAGGGGGGAGGGCTAGAAAGATACTCTCCTCATGAAATTCCGGTGATGCCGCTGTCGACCGCGAGCGTCTGCGCGTTCACATAGACGCTCTCGTCCGACATGAAGAAGAGCGCGGCATAGGCGATTTCCCAGCCCGTCGCCTGTCGCCCGAAAGGCGTCGGCGATCGCCCGCGCGAAGGCCGGCCCTGCGTCGCCAGCCGTCCGAGCGGCGTATCGACGAGGCCGGGCGCGACGATGTTGGCGCGGATGCCGCGCCGCGCGCCTTCGAGCGCGACATGGCGCATCAGCCCGCCAAGCGCCGCCTTGGAGGCGTCGTAGGAGGGCAGGCGCGATCCGGCGACGAGGCCCGCGATCGAGGAAATGAAGACGATGGAAGATCCGTCGGCAAGCTTCGGCAGCGCCGCCTTGCAGATCAGCATCGGCCCGCGAAGATTGACGGCCAGCGCCTTGTCCCAGTCGTCGGCATTGGCGCCGTCGAGACCGAGCGCGCCGACGCCGATGCCGACATTGAGCACGAGCCCATCGAGCCCGCCGAGAATGCGCTCGGCGTCGACGACCATGCGGATAATATCGTCGGGTTTCGAAATGTCGGCCTCGATGGCGACGCCCTTGCCGCCGTCGATGCCGATCTTGGTGACGGTCGCTTCCGCCGATGCGAGGTTCATGTCGGCGACGGCGACGGTCGCGCCCTCGCGGGCGAAGAGCACCGACATGGCGCGACCATTGCCGATGGGATCGGTCTTCGCGTCGACCGTACGCTGGCCGCCGCCGACGACGAGAATCCTGCGGCCCTTGAGGCGTCCGCGCGCCGGCGCATCGCCGCGCGATTCCGCCGAGAGCGGTCTCGCATGGCGTTCCGGTTGAGGTGTCGATACGTCGTCAGCCATGGGCACTCATGCTCCGTTTGATGTCCTCGAGGCCGCTGCCCTCGATGTCCTTCTCCTCCAGCTCGATCTCCAGCGTCTCGAGATAGCGGCAGACGAGGAGATAGATGCCGACGACGATGATGAGTTCCTGAACGCCCGCGTCGCCGAGATGCGCGCGGGCGGCGTCGAGGAGCGCCTTGTCCGCCTTCACATGGGCGACGAGATCGTCGGCGAAGGCGAGGGCGGCATTCTCCGCTTCGCTGAACCGCGCGTTCGGAACGCTTCCCGCTGTCGCCTCGATGCGCTCTTCGGTGAGTCCCAGCGTTCGCGAGACGCGGATATGCTGGTGGAGTTCGTAGGCCGAGCCGCAGAGGCGGCCGACGCGGAGAATGACGAGTTCGCGCAATTCCGGATCGAGCGTACCCTCGTTCAGATAGGCGTTGATGAGCGCCATGAAGGGCACGAAGGAGGCGCCGCTGCCCGCCAGCATGCGGAATATGTTGAGCGGCGGCAGCGTTTCGAGGAGCTTGCGGCTTGCCTCGGGGAGCGTCGCCGGATCGGGATAGGGAAGGCGCGCCATGGGTTACTTCTTCATGCCCGGAAGTTCGACGCCTTTCGCCGGCGGCGTCTCCTCGATGTCGACGTCGAAATTTTCGAGGAAGCGCGAGGCCATCATGTAGAAGCCGATGGCAATCACCAATTCCTGCAGTTCCTGATAGGAAAGGCGCTCCTCAAGCGGCTTGAAGGTCGCATCCGAGGCCCGCACGTTCAGCACCACATCGTCGGTGAAGCGCATCACGAGACGTTCCATCTCGTTCCAGACCTTGGCGTCCGGGCCTTCGTGGATCGCCTTGATCTTTTCTTCCGACATGCCGAGACGGCGTGAAATATTTTCGTGCTGATAGACCTCGTATGTCGCTTTCGACAGGACGCCCACGCGCACGATTGCGATCTCGCGCAGGATCGGGTCGAGCTTGCCGAACATCAGGATCTGGTTGCCGAGCTTGGTGAAGCCGTCGAGCATGTCGCCCACATGCCCCATCATTCTGAAGATGTTCAAGGGCGGCAGTTTCTTGTAGGCCTCCCTGGCGCGGCCTTCGGCCTTTTCCGGATCGAAATACGGAATGCGAGCCATGTCGTTCTCCCCATTTTGCGTATAGCCTTGTTCTTGTTGGAGGCAGTTTGGGGGCGAACTTCCCCAGCGTCCAGCGGGAAGCGCGGGTGGCGGTTCGGCGCCGCTTGCCCCCGCCCAATTCGTCGCTAAACTCGGGTCCAACAATAAGGCCGGCCGAAAAGGCAAAGGCCGGAATTCCGCCATGGGAGGGAGAGCCGAATGTTCGATCGCGAACATATCCGTTCGGTTGCCGACATCACGCGGGCGCAGGCCAAGGCCGCGCCGAACGACATCGCACAGGTTTTCGAGGGTCGTTCGACCAGCTACGCCGCGCTTCACGAGCGCTCGAACCGCTGCGCCCAGGGCTTCCTCGCCGAAGGCTGCAAGCCCGGTGCGCGTGTCGGCTTCATCGGCAAGAATTCCGATCGCTATTTCGAAATGCTGCATGGCGCCGTCAAGGCGAAGGCTGTGGTCGTCGGCGTCAACTGGCGGCTTGCGCCCCCGGAAGTCGCCTATGTGCTCAACGACGCCCGGGCGGAGATCGTCTTCGTCGGTGCCGAGTTCTACGACGTCGTCGCGCAGGTGCTTTGCGAATGTCCGACGGTCCGCCGCGTCATCGCGATGGATGGCGGCCGCGTCGACTGGTTGTCCTTCGACGAATGGCGCGACAGTTTCCCGGCCGTCGATCCGATGCTGCCGGGCGCGCTCGACGACGATGTGATCCAGCTCTATACGAGCGGTACGACGGGGCACCCGAAGGGTGTACAGCTGACCAATGCCAACTATCTCTCGATCTTCGAAGAGGGCGAGCTGTCCGACTGGGCAAACTGGAAACGGGGCGAGGTCAATCTCGTCTGCATGCCGCTTTTCCATGTCGCCGGCGTCAATATCGGCCTTATCGGCCATGTGCACGGCACGAAGAACATCATCCTCAAGGATGTCGATCCGCAGGCGATCCTGAAGCTGATCGAAACCGAGAAGATCAACATCGCCTTCATGGTGCCGGCGGTGATCCTGTTTCTGCTTCAGCAACCCAACATCAAGTCGGTGGATGTCTCGTCGGTGCGCCAGATTCTCTACGGAGCGTCTCCCATCGCCGAGGATGTGCTGCGCCAGGCGCAGGCGACCTTCAGGGCCGATTTCATCCAGCTCTACGGCCTTACCGAGACGACGGGCGGCGCGACCTATCTGCCGCCGGCCGCGCACGATCCCGCGAAGGGAAAGCTCCGTTCCTGCGGCATTCCCTATCCGAACATGCAGATCCGCGTGGTCGACGAGAAGGGCAACGAGGTGCCGCAAGGCGCGGTCGGCGAGATCGTCATCAAGGGCGGCATGGTGATGAAGGGCTACTGGAACAGGCCCGAAGCGACCGACGACGCGGTGCGCGGTGGCTGGTTCCATTCGGGCGATGCGGGCTATTTCGACGCCGACGGCTATCTCTACATTCACGACCGCGTGAAGGACATGATCGTGTCCGGCGGCGAGAACGTCTATCCGGCGGAAGTCGAGAACGCGCTCTTCGGCCATCCCGCGATCGCCGACGTCGCCGTCATCGGCGTACCGGACGAGCGCTGGGGCGAGGCGGTCAAGGCTTGCGTGGTGCTGAAGCCAGGCGAAAGCGCGAATGCCGGCGAGATCATCGCTTTCGCGAAGACGCGCATCGCCGGCTACAAGGTGCCGAAAACCATCGACTTCGTGCCGGCCTTGCCGCGCAATCCGTCCGGCAAGGTGCTGCGCCGCGAGTTGCGCGCACCCTACTGGGAAGGCCGCGCGCGGATGGTCAATTGATCTGCAGGGAACACAGTTTCCTGCAGATCATCCCGGGCTCCGTCCCGGGATCCAGGGGCCGCCTGCCCGGTGCGTGTAGCCCCTGGGTCCCGGCACAAGGCCGGGATGACAGATATTGCAACAGGGAGAGAGTCACATGAGCCTCGCAGAAGCGCAGAGCCTGCCGCCCTTCAAGCCGCTGAAGCAGAAGCCGCCAAAGATTACGGTGGAGAAGAAGGCGGACGGCACGATCTATGTGTCGTCGGATTATCCGATCGGCGAGATGAAGCGTTCGACGGTGCATCTCCTGGAGGAAAAAGCATCCGAGCATCCCGATCGCAATTTCATCGGCGAGCGCGACGCGTCGGGTGCATGGACCTACATCACCTATGGCGATGCGAACCGGGCCGC
>NZ_DATKFR010000471.1:0-3205 GCF_035511255.1 Parvibaculum sp. | reverse complement strand
CGAATACAAATGGTGGGCGGGTCCCTCCGATTGTACGTCGAGCGGCCTCGTCTCGAATTCGCTGGCGGATCTGCAGGCGCAGCTGCAGGGTGGATCTCGCCCGCCCCAATGCGACAAGGCGGCCTGGACGCTCTTCGGCATTTCGCTCGCCGGCTACAATTTCCTGATCTCGCTCGCGCTCTTCGTGCTGTCGGCGCTTCCCGTCCTGCGCTTCGAGCGCGAAGCCCATGGATATGAATGATGCCGAGGCAGCCCGATAGAAGGCCGAAACCCACGCCCCGCTCGGCCCAGCCCGGCCGGACGAAGACCGATGCGATCGAGGAAATCCTGCGCGTCGATCATGCCGGCGAATATGGCGCGGTGCGCATCTATTCCGGCCAGCTCGCCGTCTACAAATATCTGGCCGGAAAGCAGGACACCGTCGAATCCCTGACGCGCATGGCGAAGGAAGAAGAGGTCCATCTCGCCCGCTTCACGGACATCATCAATGAGCGCGGCGTGAGGCCCACCGCCTTCGCGCCGATCTGGCATGTCGCGGGCTTCGCCCTCGGCGCCGCCACCGCGCTGATGGGCGAAAAGGCCGCTCACGCCTGCACCGAGGCGGTCGAAGACGTCATCGACGAACATTACGCCCAGCAGGTGAAGAAGCTGGATGCGATGGGCACGGAGGAATCGGCGCTTCGCGAAACCATCGAACGCTTCCGGCTGGAAGAAGTGCAGCACCGCGACGAGGCGATCGAGAAGGGCGCGAAGGAAGCGCCCGGCTACACGCTGCTCTCCGCCGTCATCCGCGCCGGCTGCAAGGTCGCGATCAAACTGTCGGAGAAGGCCTGAGGTTGGTTGCCGTTTTTCGACAACCGCTTTCTCGTCACCCCGGGCTTCGTCCCGGGGTCCAGGGGCGTCAAATTCTGCCCGAGCGGCCCCTGGATCCCGGCACAAGGCCGGGAAGACACTTGGCGATCGACATCAACCTCACGGCTCGAGTTCGCTGTCCCAGTAGAGATAATCCTGCCAGCTCTCGTGCAGATAGTTCGGCGGGAAATGCCGCCCGTTCTTGTGCAGATCGGTGACGCTCGGCCGGAACGGCGCCTGCAGCGGAAACATCTTCGCCTGCTCCGGCATGTGCCCGCCCTTTTTCAGGTTGCAGGGCGCGCAGGCCGTCACGACATTTTCCCACGTCGTCTGGCCGCCGCGCGAACGCGGGATCACATGATCGAAGGTGAGATCGTGGCGATGTCCGCAATACTGGCAGGAGAAACAGTCGCGCAGGAAGAGATTGAACCGCGTGAAGGCCGGGAAGCGTGCGGGCTTCACATAGGATTTGAGCGAGACGACGCTCGGCAGCTGCATCTCGAAGCTGGGCGAACGCACGAAAGTCTCGTAGCTCGAGACGATGTTGACGCGATCCATGCAGACCGCCTTGATCGCATCCTGCCAGGACCAGAGCGAGAGGGGGTAATAGCTGAGCGGCCTGTAATCCGCATTCAGCACCAGGGCCGGACAACTATCCGGGTTGGCAAACGAACCGTGCACGCCGCCCTCCTGGGGATCGCATCGGTCCAACGGGGACCGCGTCCCGAATTGTCACTAACCTTACTATATCTAGTGCAACGGCTTTGTGAAGCCACTTGACCTGTTGTGGACAGTTCAGGCACCGGCGGCCATGAGTGAGCCGGCGAATGCATCCATCAGAAATTGCCCGCCGAGTTCGAGCCCTTCGGGATCGATGCCATGGCCGAGCCCCCGCGAAACATGCCAGCGGACGGAGAGGCCGGCGGCGCCCAGGGCTTCCGCCGCGTGATGCATCCGGGAGACCGGCAGCATCTCGTCCATGTCGCCATGGACGAGCAGGATCGGCGGTCGGCAGGCGATTTCATCCGCGAGCCTTTCCGCGCCCGCCAGCGCCCCCGAATAGCCGACAATGGCCGCGGGCGCCCTCTTCCGCCGTAGGCCGACATGCAGCGACATCATCGTGCCCTGGCTGAAACCGACCAGCGCGAGCTTCGTCTCGTCGAGCCCGTGCCGCGCAAGCTCCTCGTCGATGAAGCGGTCGAAGATAGGCGCGGCCGCCAGGATGCCCCGCAGGATTTCGACCGGATCGAGCCGCGAGATCGGGAACCACTGATAGCCGAAACCGACGTCGCAGCGCTCCGGCGCATTGGGCGCGATGAAGGCCGCATTCGGCAGAAGCCTCTGCCAGTAGGGCGCGAGGCTGATGAGATCGTTGCCGTCGGCGCCGTAACCATGGGCGAGAATGACGAGCTGTTCCGTCCTGCCGCTCGCCGCCGGCACCGACGGCCCGGTCAATGTCGTCATTCCCGCCACCTCGTTCGTTTCATCGACTTCGTTTATAAGGATCGCCGAGTGTAGGCCGGGACCCGGAGCTTTCAATGCCGCTCGACCAAAGAAGAGATGAGCGCGCCGTTATCCGCTTCGCGCCGAGCCCCAATGGCTGGCTGCATCTGGGCCACGCCTATTCCGCGATTTTCGCTTATGAGACCGCGAAGTCGCTTGGCGGCCGCTTCCTGCTCCGCATCGAGGACATCGACATCGGCCGCTGCCGGCCCGAATACGAGCAGGGCATCTACGAAGACCTCGCCTGGCTCGGCCTCGACTGGGAACGTCCGGTGCGCCGCCAGTCGGAACATTTCGCCGACTATGAAGCTGCCTTGAAGCGGTTGCGGGACATGGGCGTCGTCTATCCCTGCTTCGCGACGCGCAAGGAAATCCACGATGCGATCGAAGCCTCCGGCGTCGGCCATGCGCGCTGGCCGATCGATCCCGATGGCGCGCCGGTCTATCCCGGCCTCTACAAGGATCTGCCCGCCGCCGAACTCAACCGCCTGATGTGGGAAGGCCGCACCTATGCCTGGCGTCTCGACATGGAAAAGGCATTGGCCCTTGCCGAGGAAAAATCGGGCGGACCGATCACTTTTCTCGAAGAAACAGGCGGCCCGCGCGGCGAGCATGGACGCCTGCCCATCGACCCGATGGTCTTCGGCGACGTCGTGATTGCGAGGAAGGACGTACCGACGAGCTATCATCTCGCCGTCACCGTCGACGACGCGATCCAGGGCGTCACCTGCGTCACGCGCGGCCAGGACCTCTTCCCCGCGACCTATGTCCATCGCCTGCTGCAGGTGCTGCTCGACCTTCCCGAGCCGCGCTATCGCCACCATCCGCTCGTCCGCGACGAGACCGGACG
>NZ_DATKFR010000470.1:0-2493 GCF_035511255.1 Parvibaculum sp. | reverse complement strand
GAGGAGGCCGTTGTCGAGCCTCGCCTCTCCGACATCGATTCCGTCCGCCAGGACGAAGGCCCGCTGGAATTGCCGCGCGGCAATGCCGCGATGGAGATAGACACGGCCTTCTTCCTCGCGCCGGCGACCGCGAATGACGAGCTGATTGTCCTCGACGGTGACCGACAGTTCATCGCGGGCAAATCCTGCGACCGCGAGCGTGATGCGCAGTACCCGCTTCAGCGCGCCGTCCTCGCTCCGCACCGCTTCCTCCACGTTGTAGGGAGGATAGCCGTCCGAAACCTTCGCGACCCGCTCAAGCAACTGTTCCATCTCGTCGAAGCCGAGCAGGAACGGGCTGTTGAACTGCACCATGCGCGTCATCCCAAAGTCCTTCGCAAGCGACCCGGTTGTCCGGCCCGGACCCCCGGACCGTGGCGGCCCTTGACGGCACCGCCGATTAACAATGTGGGGATTGGCGAACAAGGTTGCAAGCCGGACGCCCAAGCCTCTTCCCATCCGCGGAATGTGGCTAAATCCTTATATATGCTGGAGAGTTTTCTCTTCGGGGTTGAAATCGACGCGGCGATGCCGATTAAAGAGAAGGGAGGAGGAACCCTCGCGTCCGGTGCCTGTTTCAAAAGCAGGAACCCCGCTCAAAACCGAAGAGGTCAAGCCATGATCGAGCTGCCACCGCTGCCTTATCCGAAGGATGCGCTCGCGCCGCATATCTCCGCCGACACGCTGAGCTTCCATCACGACAAGCACCACAAGACCTATGTCGAGACGGCGAACAAGCTGATCGTGGGCACCGAATATGAAAAGCTGCCGCTCGAACAGATCATCACGCGCGCGGCCAAGAACGCCGAACACAAGAAGATCTTCAACAACGCGGCGCAGGCCTGGAACCATAATTTCTACTGGCATTCCATGGCGCCGAACGGCGGCGGCCAGCCGCAAGGCGATCTCGCGAAGAAGATCGAGGCCGACTTCGGCGGGTTCGACAAGTTCCGCGAGACGTTCCTTGCCGCCGGCGCGGGCCAGTTCGGTTCCGGCTGGGTCTGGCTGACGCTCGCCAATGGCAAGCTCAAGGTACTGGCGACGGCCAACGCCGACAATCCGCTGACGCATGGCGAAGTGCCGCTCATCGTCTCGGACGTCTGGGAGCACGCCTATTACCTCGATTATCAGAACCGTCGACCGGACTATCTCGCGACCTTCTTCGACAAGGTGGCGAACTGGAAATTCGCGGCGGAAAATCTCGCCCATCCGGAGAATGCGACGAAGGCCGCCTGAACCCGGTCCATCCTGCGCAAGAAAGGCCGGCCCCGCTGGGGCCGGCCTTTTTCGTCCTGTGCATGCGACGCGATGTCTCCGCGTTTCGACAAAGTGACACATGGCTCGCCTGAAAGACGGGACCTAGCATCCGCCGAAATGGGGAGATACCCGACAGAAGGGGCGGGAGAGGATGCGAGCCATGATCCAGTACGAAGCCGTGGAAGGCGCGAAAACCGAGCGCGAGCCCTACCCGCATTTCGTCGTGCCGAATTTCATCGGCGCCGACAATCTGAAGAAAGTGATCCGCGACTTCCCCGAGCTCGACATGGCGGGGTTGTTCCTGCCCGAGGCAACGCATTACGGCCCTGTCTTCGAAAAGCTGCTCGCCGAACTCGACAGTTCGAAGCTGCGCGCGATCGTCTCGGAAAAGCTCGACATCGACCTCAGCGGGCGGCCGGCGCTCATCACGCTCAGAAGCTGTTGCCAGGCGCATGACGGACAGATCCATGCGGATTCGAAATTCAAGCTCGCGACGCTGCTGCTCTATCTGAACGAGCCCTGGGCACCGAAAGGCGGGCGCCTGCGCGTGCTGCGCGGGCCGAACGACATCGATGATTACGCAGCCGAGGTGTCGCCCGAAGGCGGTACGCTCTTCGCGTTCAAGGTGCAGCCGAACTCATGGCACGGCCATGAACCCTTTGTCGGCCCCCGGCGTTACGTGATGCTCAATTACTGCCGCGACGAAGAGGTGCTGATGCGCGAGCGGGCGCGGCATCGGCTGTCCGGCCGGATGAAGAAATTCAAGCGGCTTTTCGGCGTCGGGAAAATTCCGGAACTCTCCGCCCCCCATCACGATCCGCGCGAGAACTCCCGATGAACGCCGCGCAGGATATCATCCGCCATTTCGCCGCCTGCCTCGACCGTGTGGCGGCAAAGCACGAGCCCTTCGCGCATTGGCTGCTGACCGATGCTCTTCCGGACGAAGTCGCCCATGCCATCCCGGCGCTGCCGCTGGCACCACCCGAGATCGGCGACACGCTCGGCAAGCGCGAGACGCATAATTCGACGCGCAATTTTTTCTCGGTCGAGAACCGCGCGCGATTTCCTGTCTGCGAGGCGGTCGCCTCGGCGTTTCAGGCTCCCGAGACGGTGCGGCGGCTCGAACAGACCACCGGCATAGCGCTGACCGGCAGTTCGCTGCGCATCGAATATTGCCAGGACCGAGACGGCTTCTGG
>NZ_DATKFR010000469.1:0-7956 GCF_035511255.1 Parvibaculum sp. | reverse complement strand
TCGAATTTGTGCCCGTAGGCGGCAGCGTAAAGGTCACGGCGACTGACACTGCGACCGGCACCGACGTGACGATCGTCGGTCCAGCCGGCGCGCCTCATCGCGAACTTGAGCGCATCGCGGTTCAGAAGCTGCGTCAGAGATTGATGCGGGAAGGGGAAGGCGGCGTCGCGCCCGCCAAATCCACTTCTGGTAGAGGCGGGGCGGGCGGCGGCGGGATTGTCGTCTAGGGACAGGGACGCGCCTGTTTATTTGCGGCGGCGGCTCCGTGCGCCGCTGGTGCTGCTGCGGCCGAGGCCGATCTGCTTGGCAAGGCGGGAGCGCTGCGCCGCATAGTTTGGTGCCACCATCGGATAGTCGGGCGGCAATCCCCAGCGGGCACGATATTCCTCGGGGGTCATTCCGTATTGCGAGCGGAGATACCGCTTCAGCATCTTCAGTTTCTTGCCGTCCTCGAGACAGACGATGTAATCCGCCGTCACGGACTTCTTGATAGCCACCGCCGGCGCAAGTTCTTGCGCGGCGCCCTGGCCGCCGCCTTGTTCCAGATTGGCCAACGTATTGTGCACCGTGCGGATCACATCAGGTAGATCGACGGCGTTAAGGGTGTTTTTACTTACATAGGCGGCCACGATATCGCTCGCCAACCTGAGAAGCCCCGCGGTTGATCCATCGCTCTTGTTCTTGTTTTCGCTCATTACAGGAACTCGCCTCTGATCGGCGGCCTCGCCACCCTCATCGAATCCATTTCCAGATTAGCGATACTCTTCTAGCTCGTTAAGTCGCGGACGATCAAGGTGTGTCAAAGCTGTTTTGACTGTTATTCCCGCTAAACTCCGATCTGGATATACGTAAAAGCGGTATTAATCATGGAAAATAGCCGAATACATCAGGTTGAGCGGCCCGATATCTTGTGACAAGGAGGCTTTTTCGCCGCGAACCCCAGTCAACAGCCCTGGTCCACCGCGTGCTCCTTGCCATATGCCGCACCAAATAGCCCCACCGGATCGAGGGCCAAATGTGCTGTGGATAGCGAGTCCGCTCATGCTTGTAGTGCGTTGGCTTCATGTGCCGATATGTGGTATCACGCGGCCAGAGGCTCAGCGGAACATGGTTGCGGCGGCGGTCCCATTTTTGTCGATCGCGCTTACGATCCTGCCGCCAGTTTGTTTCATTTCCGGCGAACAAGGTTCAATCGATGTCTTCGAGCAACGCAATGGCTGGACAGGCAGTTCCTGCCGGCTTCTTCAACGACGGCCTTGCCGAAAGCGATCCCGATATCCTGCGCGCCATCGAGAAGGAACTCGGTCGCCAGCAGACTCAAATTGAGTTGATCGCCTCGGAGAATATCGTCTCCCGCGCCGTTCTCGAGGCGCAGGGCTCGATCATGACGAACAAGTATGCCGAGGGTTATCCCGGCAAACGCTATTACGGCGGCTGCGAATTCGTCGACATCGCCGAGGAACTGGCGATCGAGCGAGCGAAGCGACTCTTCGATTGCGCCTATGTGAATGTGCAGCCCAACTCCGGCTCGCAGGCCAACCAGGGTGTCATGATGGCGCTGCTGAAGCCAGGCGACACCATCATGGGCATGAGCCTCGCCGCCGGTGGTCATCTCACGCATGGCGCCGCGCCCAACCAGTCGGGCAAGTGGTTCAATGCGGTTCAGTACGGCGTGCGCCAGCAGGATCACCAGATTGATCTTTCCGAAGTCGAGGATCTGGCGAAGACACACAAGCCGAAGATGATCATCGCTGGCGGCTCAGCCTATCCACGCGTCATCGACTTCAAGGCGTTCCGCGCTATCGCCGACAGTGTCGGCGCGTTGCTGATGGTCGACATGGCCCATTTCGCGGGCCTCGTCGCGGGCGGCGTCCATCCGAGCCCGCTGCCTTTCGCCGACGTGGTGACGACGACGACGCACAAGACGCTGCGCGGTCCGCGCGGCGGCATGATCCTCTCGAACAACGAGGACATCGGCAAGAAGATCAACTCGGCGATCTTCCCCGGCATCCAGGGCGGCCCGCTGATGCATGTGATCGCGGCGAAGGCCGTCGCTTTCGGCGAGGCGCTGCGTCCGGGCTTCAAGCTCTATGCGAAATCCGTCGTCGAGAATGCGCGTGCGCTTGCGGCGACGCTCGCCGAGGCGGGCTTTGCTATCGTTTCCGGCGGCACCGACACGCATCTGATGTTGGTCGATCTGCGGCCGAAGCATCTGACCGGCAAGGTCGCGGAAGCGGCGATGGAGCGGGCAAGCATCACCTGCAACAAGAACGGCATTCCCTTCGATCCCGAGAAGCCTACGATCACCTCGGGCGTGCGTCTCGGAACGCCGGCGGGAACGACGCGCGGTTTCGGCGTCGCCGAATTCCAGTTGGTCGGCAAGCTCATCACGGAAGTTCTCACCGGTCTGGCGCAGAACGGCGAGGAAGGAAATGCGAAGGTCGAGGCGGCGGTGCGCGACCGTGTGCTCGATCTCTGCAAGCAGTTTCCGATTTACGGCGGACCCAGATAGGCTGACCGGATCGCGGTCGATGATTGCAGTATGCGGCGAATAGAGGCGGGGGCTTGAGGGGATGCGTTGTCCTTATTGCGGCAATGAAGATACGCAGGTTAAGGACTCTCGTCCGACCGAAGACAACACGTCGATCCGGCGGCGGCGTTTCTGCACGGCCTGCGGCGGCCGGTTCACGACCTTTGAGCGGGTGCAGCTGCGCGAATTGACCATCATCAAGAAGAGCGGTCGCAGGGTTCCCTTCGACCGCGACAAGCTTGTGCGTTCCGTGCAAATCGCGATGCGCAAACGCCCAGTTGAGCAGGAACGCATAGAGCGTATGGTGTCTGGCATCGTGCGCCGGCTCGAAAGCATGGGCGAGAGCGAGATTCCGTCGGATACGATCGGAAAGCTCATCATGGAAGGTCTGAGTTCGCTCGACCCCGTCGCCTATGTCCGTTTCGCGTCGGTTTACAAGAATTTCCGCGAAGCGAGAGACTTCGAGGAGTTCCTGGGCGAATTGAGCGGCCCGGGCCGGGACGAGGGCGACGACGACCGCTGACCGATCTCGCCCCAACAGACAGATTGGGGTTCCGGGATGGCGAAAGCCGCTGATACCGAATTCATGAAGATGGCGCTGAACGTCGCCGCGCGCGGCTTGGGTATAGTCGCGCCCAATCCGGCTGTCGGTTGCGTCATCGTGAAGGACGGCATCGTCCTGGGGCGCGGCTGGACGCAGAAGGGTGGTAGACCTCATGCCGAGACCGAGGCATTGGCTCGCGCGGGTGAAACCGCACGGGGCGCCACCGCCTATGTCACCCTCGAGCCTTGCGCCCATCACGGCAAGACGCCGCCTTGCGCCGAGGCGCTGATCGCAGCCGGCGTGGCGCGCGTCGTCGGTGCGGTCTCCGATCCCGATCCCCGCGTGGCCGGCAAGGGCTACGAGATGCTGCGCAAGGCCGGCATCGAGGTCGTCGAGGACGTTTGCGAAACGCAGGCGCGTGACCTCAATCGCGGATTCTTTCTGAAGGTGAAGGAAGAGCGCCCGCTGGTAACGCTCAAGCTCGCCACCTCCGCCGACGGCAAGACGGCGACGCATGACGGCCACAGTCAATGGATCACCGGCGAACTGGCGCGCGCGCGCGGACATCACCTGCGCGCGACGCATGACGCGATCATGGTCGGCAGCGCCACGGCGATCGTCGACGATCCCGAACTGGTCTGCCGTCTTCCGGGCCTCGAGGCGCAATCGCCGGTGCGCATCGTCGCCGACGGTCGCCTGCGTCTGCCGCTGACTTCGAAGCTCGTGCGCGGCGCGCGAAAGACACCGCTCTGGATTCTCGTTTTGCCGGGCGCCGAGGCGGCACGTCGCGCCGCCTTCGCCGATTGCGGTGTTGAGCTTATCGACGTTCCGGCGGGTGCGGACGGTTTGATGGATATGAAAGCGGCGATGCAGCGTCTTGCGTCGCGGGGAATAACGCGACTTCTGGTCGAGGGCGGTGCGCGCCTCGCTGCCTCGCTGATGCGGGCGCGTCTCGTCGATCGTGTCGAATGGTTCCGGGCGCCTCGCATCATCGGCGGCGACGGCTATTCGTCAATCGCGGCCCTCGGCGTCGATACGCTGGACCAGATGCCGTCGCTGGCCCTGCGGCGCACGGTCGCGCTCGGCGAAGACACGCTTACGAGTTACGTTGTGCGAGGTTGAATGTTCACAGGCATCATCACCGATGTCGGCCGGGTCAAGGCCGCCGAAATGCGCGGCGACACGCGCTTCGTCATTGAGACGAGCTACGATCCGGACACGATCGCGCTCGGCGCATCCATCGCCTGTTCGGGCTGCTGCCTGACTGTGGTTGAGAAGGGACGCGACGGCGCCCGCAACTGGTTCGCGGTCGATGCCTCCGCCGAAACGCTCGGCTGCACGACGCTGGGCACATGGAAGCCCGGCACGCCGGTCAATCTCGAACGCGCCCTGAAGGCAGGCGACGAACTCGGCGGCCATATCGTCAGCGGCCATGTCGACGGCGTCGGCACCATCGTCGACATGAGGCCGGAAGGAGATTCCGTCCGCTTCACCTTCGAGGCGCCGGAGCCCCTGCGCAAATTCATTGCCTCCAAGGGCTCCGTCACCATCGACGGCACGTCCCTGACCGTGAACGAAGTCGAGGACGTCCGCGTCGGCGCAAATGAGAAAAGAGCGCGCTTCGGCGTCAACATCATCCCCCATACCCAGGCGGTCACCACATGGGGCCAGGCCGAAGTTGGAAATTCCGTTAATCTTGAAATAGACATGCTGGCGCGCTATGTCGCCCGCCTTGCAGAGAAGGACTGATGACCGTGTACAAGGAATATCTGTCGCCCATCGAGGAGGTGATCGAGGACGCCCGCAACGGCAAGATGTTCATTCTCGTCGATGCCGAAGATCGGGAGAACGAGGGCGACCTCGTCATTCCCGCGCAGATGTGTACGCCCGAAGCGATCAACTTCATGGCGAAATACGGCCGCGGCCTGATCTGCCTGTCGCTGACCAACGATCGTGCGAAGCAGCTCAATCTTCAATACATGTCGTCGAACAACCAGTCGCGCAACCAGACGGCCTTCACCGTCTCGATCGAGGCGCGCGAGGGCATCTCGACCGGCATTTCGGCGCATGACCGCGCGCATACGGTTTCGGTTGCCATCGACCCTACCAAGGGCCAGAACGACATCGTCTCGCCGGGCCATGTCTTCCCGCTCGTCGCCAAGGACGGCGGCGTTCTGGTGCGCGCCGGTCATACCGAGGCGGCGGTCGACATTGCGCGCCTCGCCGGACTCTATCCGTCGGGCGTCATCTGCGAGATCATGAACGACGACGGCACCATGGCCCGCCTGCCGGACCTCGTGCAGTTCGCCCAGCTTCACGGCCTCAAGATCGCGACTATCGCCGATCTCATCGCCTATCGCCGCCGCTACGACCATTTCATCCACCGCGCCATCGAAACCGAGCTCGAGAGCAAGTATGGCGGCGAGTTCAAGATGATGGTCTATCTGAACACCGTCGAATATGCCGAGCACATCGCGCTGGTGAAGGGCGACATCTCGACGCCCGAACCGGTGCTGGTCCGCATGCATGCAATGAATGTCTTCGACGACATTCTCGGCGCGTCGGGCGGCCGGTCCGATCTTCTGAAGGACTCGATGGACATCATCTCGGAGGAGGGGCGCGGCGTCATCGTGCTGATCCGCGACACCACGGCGACCGTCGTTTCCGACCTGCTGCTCCGCAAGGGCGAGAATGTCGAGCAGCGCATGCCCCGTCGCCTGCGCGAATATGGCGTCGGCGCGCAGATACTGCTTGATCTCGGCGTCCATGACATGGTCCTTCTCTCCGACACCGACCGCAGCATCGTCGGCCTCGAGGGATACGGGCTCCGGATCGCCGGTCAGCGGCCGATCAGTGCCCGCAAGCGCGCCCAGAACGAAAACAAGGGCGAGAAGAAGCCGAAGGAGACCGCATCTTGAAGACGACGAAGGCGCATATCCTCATCATCGAGGCGCGGTTCTACGAGCATCTGGCCGACGAGCTGGCGCGCGGTGCCATAGCCGAAATCGAGGCGCGCGGCGCCACATGGGAGCGCGTCGCCGTGCCCGGCGTTCTGGAAATACCGGCGGCCGTCAAGTTCACGCTCGACGCCATGGCCCATGGCGGCGTCACCAAGCGGGTCGACGGGTTCGTCGTGCTTGGCTGCGTCATTCGCGGTGAGACGACGCATTATGATATAGTTTCCAACGAGTCAGCGCGGGCGCTGATGGACCTCTCGGTCGATCGCTCGCTGGCGCTCGGCAACGGCATCCAGACGGTCGAGAACGAGGCGCAGGCGCTTGCTCGCGTCCGGGTGGATGAAAAAAACAAGGGCGGGGGGGCCGCGCGGGCCTGCCTCGACATGATCGATCTCAAGCGCAGCATGGGCGCATGACGCAAGGTACGGCCAAGATGACGGCTTCGGCGGAGACGCCTGCTTCCGGCGACAATCGCGATACCGGCGCGCACGATGCAGGTGCGCGCAGCGCCGCGCGTCTCGGCGCCGTGCAGGCTCTTTATCAGATGGACGTCGCGGGCACGGCGCTCGACGACATCGTCGACGAATTCGTGCATCACCGCTTTGGGCAGGAAATCGAGGGTTCGGTCTATGCCCGCGCCGACGAAGCCCATTTCGAGGACGTCATTCGCGGCGTCGTGCGCGAGCAGCGCGACATCGACCAGGCGGTAAACGGCGCGCTCGCCAAGGGCTGGACGCTGGCCCGTATCGACGCGACGCTCAGGGCCATTCTGCGCGCCGGCGTCTATGAGCTGCGTCGCTGCAAGAACGTGCCGGTCAAGGTCGTCATCAACGAATATGTCGACGTCGCCAACGCCTTCTTCGAGGGCGATGAGCCGGGCGTCGTCAATGCCGTCCTCGACAGGCTCGGTGGAACGGTGCGCAAAGCGGGTGGTGCGGGCGATGCCGCCGCCGGATCGTCCTGACGAATTCGGCCTGATCGAACGCGTCTTCGCGCCGCTGGCCGCCGAAGCGCCCGGCGCTTTCAGCCTCACCGACGACGCCGCCGTCTTCACGCCCACGGAGGGCATGGAAATGGTGCTGACGGTCGATGCCATCGTCGAGGGCGTGCATTTCCTCAAGGCCGATCCTGCCGACAGCATTGCGCGGAAGCTTCTGCGCGTGAACCTCTCCGACCTTGCCGCCAAGGGCGCGATCCCGCGTGGCTATCTCCTCGTCACCTCGTGGCGGCCGGATACGCCTCTACCGTGGATCGAGGACTTTGCGCGGGGCCTCGCCGAGGATCAGCGCACATACGGCCTCTCGCTCTGGGGCGGCGACACGGTGTCGAGCGACGGACCGCTCACCTTTTCGCTGACCGCCATAGGCGAGGTTCCTCGCGGACAAATGCTGCGCCGCTCCGGTGCCCGGCCGGGCGACGACCTCTACGTCACCGGAACCATAGGCGACGCCGCCCTAGGCCTTCTGGCGGCGCAGGGAAGGCTCGACGCAGCGGTGGAGGATGTGGACTGGCTCGCCGGCCGCTACAGGCTTCCATGCCCTCGCAATGCCGTTGGGCCGCGCCTGAGGGGGCTCGCGACCGCCGCGCTCGACGTCTCCGACGGATTGATGGCCGATCTGGGGCATCTCTGCGCCGCGTCCGGCGTCGGCGCCACCGTCGAGACGGCGCTGGTGCCGCTATCTCCGGTAGTCGACCGCCTTCTGACAGCGGATCCGTCCCGGCTCGAAGCCGTGCTGACGGGGGGCGACGACTACGAGATCCTTTTCGCCGCGCCCCCCGGAAAGGCCGCCGACATCGCCCGGGCCGCTACGGAAACCGGCACCTCGATCACGCGCATTGGTTGGGTTGTCGAGGGCAGAGAGGGCGTCTCGGCGGTCGACCGGCAGGGCCGCCCGGTCGCGCTCAAGCAATTGGGATTCCGTCAC
>NZ_DATKFR010000468.1:0-3288 GCF_035511255.1 Parvibaculum sp. | reverse complement strand
CGCCGCATGTGGGAATATTATCTCGCCTATTGCGAGGCCGGATTCCGCGCCGGGCAGATCGATGTCACGCAGGTCACTCTGGCGAAGCCATGAGGACCAAAAATGCTCGTCATGCGCGGGCTTGACCCGCGTATCCACGTCTTCCTGGTCGTCTCGCAAAAAAGACGTGGATGGCCGGGCCAAGCCCGGCCATGACGGAAAGGTCGGTTGGCGGCTTGGTCTCGTCCATGAGACTGTTACACTGCCGGGGTGCCTCAAGGAGTTCCCCCCGATGGAAGACCGCCTGATCCCGACACCGCGTACGCTTGCCGACGTGGAGATTCGCTCTCGCGAACTGATCGGCCGGGGCTGGGGCAAGCTGGAGCGCTTCACCTTCCGCCATCGCCGTTTCGACGGAACCTGGTCGGACGTCGTCCAGCGCGACATGTACACGATCGCCGAAGTCTCGATGGTGTTGCCCTACGACCCGGTGCTCGACGCCGTGGTGCTGATCGAGCAGTTCCGCACCTGCGGCCTCGTCTGGGACGAGGCGACATGGCTCATCGAGGCGGTGGCCGGCATCGTCGATCCCGGCGAGACGCCGCCCGAGGTCGCGAGGCGCGAGGCGCTGGAAGAGGCCGGCTGCGCCATCGCCGAGCCGGTGCTGATCGGCAAACTTTATTCCTCGCCGGGCGGCTATGGCGAGCGCACCTATGTCTATGCAGCCAAGGCAGACCTCTCCGGCATCGGTGGGCTTCACGGTCTCGCTCATGAGCATGAAGACATTCGCGCCGTCGTCGTGCCGCTCGCCGAGGCGCAGCGCGCGACCGAAGACGGGCGCATTCGCGATGCCAAGACATTCCTGATGATCCAGTGGGTTGCCGCCAACCGGGCGAAGCTCGCCTGAGCGCTCGCCTTGAACCGACAGGCGACCCTCCGTATGTTCCCGAACAGGCGCTCAGGACAGAAATAAAGAACATAATATGGACGTAAAACAGGGACTGGTGGACTCGATCGGCAACACGCCGCTGATCCGCCTCAAGGCCGCTTCGGAAGCGACAGGCTGCGAAATTCTCGGCAAGGCAGAATTCCTCAATCCCGGCCAGTCGGTGAAGGATCGCGCCGCCCTCTACATCATCAAGGACGCGGTCGTCCGGGGCGCGCTGAAGCCAGGCGGCACCATCGTCGAGGGCACGGCGGGCAACACCGGCATCGGCCTCGCGCTGGTCGGCAATGCGCTCGGCTTCAAGAGCGTCATCATCATTCCCGAAACCCAGTCGCAGGAAAAGAAGGACATGCTCCGCCTCTGCGGCGCGGAGTTGATCGAGGTGCCGGCGGTCCCCTACAAGGACCCGAACAACTACGTCAAATATTCCGGCCGTCTCGCCGACGAGCTCGCGGCGAAGTCGCCGAACGGCGCCATCTGGGCGAACCAGTTCGACAATGTCGCGAATCGTCAGGCGCATATCGAGACGACGGGGCCGGAAATCTGGGCGCAGACGGGCGGCAAGGTGGACGGCTTCACCTGCGCCGTCGGCACGGGCGGGACGCTCGCCGGCATCGCCATCGCGCTCAAGGAGCGCAACAAGGGCGTCACCGTCGCCTTGGCCGATCCGATGGGCGCCGCGCTCTACAATTTCTACAAGCATGGGGAACTGAAGGCCGAAGGCACCTCGATCACCGAAGGCATCGGCCAGGGCCGCATCACGGCGAACCTCGAAGGCGCCCCGATCGACGAGGCCTATCAGATCCCCGACGAGGAAGCGCTGCCGCTGATCTTCGACCTCCTGAAGCACGAGGGCCTCTGCCTCGGCGGATCGAGCGGTATCAATGTCGCAGGGGCGATCCGCCTCGCGCGCCAGCTCGGGCCGGGACATACCATCGTCACCATCCTTTGCGATTACGGCACGCGCTATCAGACCAAGCTCTTCAACCCGGCCTTCTTGCGCGAGAAGAATCTCCCGGCGCCGGACTGGCTCTAGCCTGTCTATAATTGTCATCCCGGCCTTCGTGCCGGGATCCAGGGCGGCAAGCACCAAGCAAGCTGCCCCTGGCCCCCGGAATAAATCCGGGGTGACACTGAAAATGGAATGAGTTCTGAGATATGCCGCAGACTGTCGCGTCCCCCCTCGTCACCACCGAATGGCTTGCCGCGCATCTCGACGCGCCGGATGTGCGCATCGTGGATGGCTCATGGTATCTGCCGCAGGCGCAGCGCGACCCGAAGGCCGAGTATGAGGAAGGGCATATCCCCGGCGCCGTCTTCTTCGATATCGACGAGATCGCGGATACCGACAGCCCCTATCCCCACATGCTGCCTTCGCCTGAAAAATTCTCGTCGCGCATGCGGGCGATGGGTCTCGGCGACGGCATGCGCATCGTCGTCTATGACGGTGCCGGCCTTTTCAGCGCACCGCGCGTCTGGTGGATGTTCCGCGTCATGGGACACGACGATGTCGTCGTGCTCGATGGCGGGATGAAGAAATGGAAGGCCGAGGGACGGCCGCTGGACGATATCCGCCCGCGCCACAGCTCGCGGCACTTCACGGCGCGCCGCAACACACTGATCGTTCGCGACAGGGAATCGATGCTCCACAATCTCGACACCTGCGCCGAGCAGGTGATCGACGCGCGTTCCGGCCGCCGCTTCCGCGCCGAGGAGCCGGAGCCCCGCCCCGGCCTCAAGGGCGGCCATATTCCAGGGAGCCTCAACCTCCCCTCCGCCAACCTCGTCAATGCCGACGGCACGCTGAAGTCACGCGAAGAGCTCGTGCGGCTTTTCGACGATGCCGGCATCGACCTTTCGCGCCCGGTCATCACGACCTGCGGCTCCGGCGTCAGCGCCTGCATCCTCGCTCTCGGCCTCGCCGTGCTGGGACACCCGCGCACCTCCGTCTATGACGGCTCATGGGCGGAATGGGGCGCGGCCAGGGGCCTTCCCATCGAAGCCTGAGGCGGATCGCAGCGGGATGGGCAAGCTCCACAAAACGACGGTCACCCATCTGGAAATGACGGCGCCGCCACACCTCGCGCCGGCCCCGCGCCCGCTCGGCAAATATGCGCTGCTCAGGGCCGAGAAGCCGCCGCTGCACTTCTACCGTTATCTCTACATGACGGTCGGGCGGCCCTATGTCTGGGTCAGCCGCCGCAACCTTCCCGACGAGGCGCTCGCCGCCATCGTCCATGACGACGCGGTCGAGATCTACGTCCTCTATGTCAACGGCGCGCCGGTCGGCTATTTCGAACTCGACTTCCGCAACATGCCGCAGGCGGAGCTTTCGTTTCTGGGGCTGGTGCCGGAATTCACCG
>NZ_DATKFR010000467.1:0-1544 GCF_035511255.1 Parvibaculum sp. | reverse complement strand
CTCAAGGTCGCCCTCCTCGAAAAAGAGGATTTCGCTCACGCGACGACGTCGGGCTCCTCGAAGCTCGTCCATGGCGGATTGCGCTATCTGGTCAATGGCGAGCTGAAGCTCGTGCGCGAATCGCTCCGTGAACGGCGCATCTGGGAGAATACGGCACCGCATATGGTGCATCCCCTGCCCTTCATCCTGCCGACCTATGGCTGGGGCATGAAGAGCGGCCCGGTGCTGTCTATCGGCCTCGCCTTCTACGATCTCCTGTCCTACGACCGCAATTTCGTTTCCGACGACGACAAGAAAATCCCGGGCTTCCGCACAGTGTCGCGCGAGGAAGCGCTGAAGCTGATGCCGAGCCTGAAGCGCGACGGCCTCACCGGCGCCAAGATCTATTACGACTGCCAGATGTTCGCGCCCGAGCGCCTCTGCCTCGAATGCATCGAGGGCGCGGTCGAATATGGCGCCGACGCCGCGAACTACGCCGAGGTGACGGACTTCGTGATCGAAAGCTCGATCGACACCGGCCGCCGCATCGCCGGTGTCCATGTGAAGGACCGCTTCACGGGCGAGACGCACATGATCCGCGGCAAGCTTGTCATCAACGCCGCCGGCCCCTGGGCCGACACGCTGATGGGCCTCGCCGAAGGCGGAGCGCCCAAGCGCCGACTGATCCGCTCCAAGGGTATCCACATCATCACGCGCGAGATTTCCGGCAAGAACGCGCTGGCGATCCAGTCCGACATCGGCGGCCACTTCTTCGTCATTCCCTGGCGCGATCACACGATCATCGGCACGACCGACACCGTCTTCGACGACGATCCGGACAAGGTCGGCGTCACCGAGCAGGATCTGAAGGATTTCATCAGTGTCGTGAATGACGGCTTGCCGGGACTGAACCTCAGGCGCGAGGACATCCTGCACTTCTATGTCGGCATCCGGCCGCTGGTCGACACCTCACCACCGAAAGGCGAGGAGGGCGAGGCGAAGGATTCCTACAATGCAAGCCGCGCGGCCGAAGTCTACGACCATGAGCCCATCGACGGCATAGGCGGGCTCATTTCGGCCATGGGCGGCAAATGGACGACCTCACGCCATCTCGCCGAGCAGATCGTCGACATGGCGCTGAAGAAGCTCGGCCGCCACGCGAAATGCGAGACGCATTGCACGCCGGTCTATGGCGGAGAGATCGGCCGGCTGAAGAGCTTCATCGCCCGCGCGCAGAAGCGCCATCCGCATCTCGGCGCCGACGTCGTCGAGAACCTCGTCTTCTTCTACGGCAGCCGCATCGACGAAGTGCTGGCGACCGCCGACGAGAAGCCCGGCGAACGCGAGGCGCTGCTGAAACGTCTTTCGTCCGACAGGCCGGTCCTCGCCGTCCAGGTGATCCATGCGATCCGCCACGAAATGGCGCGCCACCTGTCCGATATCCTTTTCCGTCGCACCGGCCTCGGCACGCTGGGCTCACCGGGCTTTCCCGTCATCAGCGCCGTCGTCGAACTGATGGCGCGCGAACTCGGCTGGGACGAAACGGCGATCGCGAACGAGATCGC
>NZ_DATKFR010000466.1:0-2247 GCF_035511255.1 Parvibaculum sp. | reverse complement strand
ATACCCGTTCCCGCCGCCGCGGTAATGAGCACGGTCTTGTCCTTCAGCAACCCATGTCCGGGCACATAGGGCGGGGGCGCCGGACGCTTGCTTGCCGTCATGTCAGCCCCTCTGCTCTTTCGGCATCCCGAGCGCACGCTCCGCGATGATATTGCGTTGAATTTCGTTGGTGCCGGCGTAGATCGTGTCGGCGCGCGTAAAGAGAAAAAGTTGCTGGAGCGCGGTGAGCCCGTATGGCGCTTCGGCCACGATCTCCGCTTCGGGGCCCAGCACATCCATCGCCAGCTTGCCCAGCGATCTGTGCCAGGTCGCCCAATAGAGTTTGCCGATCAGCGCCTCGCGCCCGAGTTCCGGCTTGTCGGCGCCGCTCAGCATGCGCAGCGCATTGGCGCGCATCACTTCGAGCCCGATCCACGCATCCGCGAGCCGTTGCCGGATCACGGGATCCTTCGCCGCGCCATTCCGCTGCGCCGCCGCGACGATCTCGCCAAGCTGATTGCGAAAGGCCATCTGCTGGCCGAGCGTCGAGGCGCCTCGCTCGAAGGCAAGCGTTCCCATCGCCACCTTCCAGCCCTCGCCCGGCGCGCCGACGATATTCGCCTCGTCTGTCAGCGCTTCATCGAAGAACACCTCGTTGAATTCCGACGTGCCCGTCATCTGCCGGATCGGCCTCACTTCGATGCCCGCCTGCTTCATCGGCACGAGCAGATAGGAAAGCCCCTTGTGCCCGCTCGACCCTTCCTCGGTGCGCGCCAGCACGAAACACCAGTCGGCGACATGCGCGAGCGAGGTCCATATCTTCTGACCGGTGATCGACCATTTGCCGTTGATACGTGTTGCCCGCGTGCGCACATTGGCGAGATCGGAACCGGCATTGGGTTCCGAATAGCCCTGACACCAGAGTTCTTCGCCCTTTACGATCGGCGGCAGGAAGCGGCGCTTCTGCGCCTCCGTGCCGAAGGAGATGATCGTCGGCCCCGCAAGCCCCTCGCCGATATGGCCGACGCGGCCCGGCCCGCCGGCGCGCGCATATTCCTCGTGGAAGATCACCTGCTCGCCGAGGCTTGCTCCCCGGCCGCCATGCTCACGCGGCCAGCCGATGCAGGTCCAGCCCGCCTCGCCCATATGCCGCTCCCACTCGTGGCGCAGCTCGAAGAAGGCATGTTCATCGCCGGGTCCGCCGCGATTTTTGAGCGGCGCGAAATCGCCCGCGAGGTTCGCCGACATCCAGCCGGCCACCTCGGCGCGAAAACTCTCTTCCCTGGGCGTGAAGGCGAGATTCATGCCGCCTCCTCGTCGAGACCCATTAGCCGCGCGACGCGCTCGCGATGCCAGGCAGGCGTGCCGAGATATTTCTCCGTCGCATGAGCGTTCTTGAAATAGAGATGGACGTCGAATTCCCAGGTGAAGCCGACCCCGCCGTGAAGCTGGATCGCATCGCCCGCGCAGGCGAAATAGGCGTCCGAACACGTCGCCTTGGCGAGCGATGCTGCGCGCGCGAGTTCATCGCCCGTCGCGCCGTCATCCGCGATGCAAGCCGCATAATAGGCCGCCGACCGCGCGCTCTCGACCTGAAGCAGCATATCGGCGCAAGTGTGCTTCACCGCCTGAAAGCTTGCGATGGACCGGCCGAACTGTACGCGCTCCTTCGCATAGGCAACCGTCATGTCGAGGCAACGTTCGGCGGAGCCGACTTGCGCGGCGGCGACGAGAATGGACGCACGGTCGAGCGCGATACGTACCGGCGGTAGCGCCTCGCCCTCAATCCCGACAAGCGCATCCGCGCCGAGCGCGACATTCTCGAAGACGATTTCCGCCTGCCGCCGCGTCTGGTCCATCGTCGGCAACCATGTCCGCCGCAGGCCCGGCGCGTCGGCGGCGACGGCGAAGAGACTGACGCCTCTCTCTCCCCGCGCCGTCACCAGCAAGAGATCGGCGCGGTCGCCATCCACGACATGACGCTTCACGCCGTCGAGCCTGTAGCTATCGCCATCGCGGAGATAGCGCGTCTCGCAGGCGGCGGGATCGAAACCGCCGCCCGGCTCGCTCCAGGCCAGCGTCGCCGTCAGTTCGCCCGCCGCAATAACGCGGAGAATTTTTTGCTTCTGTCCTTCATCCGCCGATGCGAGCAATGCGTTGGCGGCGAGGCAGACCGTGGCTTCGAAAGGCGAGGGAAAAAGCGTGCGGCCGATCTCTTCCTGAAGGACGGCGAGCTCGACCATGCCGAGATCGAGCCCGCCATGAATC